>JBEEOS010000033.1:0-18168 GCA_041191485.1 Pseudomonadota bacterium | reverse complement strand
CCAGCTTGCAGCCTGATGCGCCCAAGGCGCCCTATGCCTGCAAAGACCCCGATGACCAGAAATTCATCGACCTGGCCGTACACCATGGCACCGCCTTGCACAGCAAGGACGCGCAGGTGCTGTGCATGAAAAACCGCCTGGCACGCTGCGGCGTCGCCCTTAATCCACCCTGCCTCCAGGAGCCCCAATGACCACCGCCCTGACCTCTGAAGACTTTGACGCGCTCGACGACATCCTTGACGACCTGCGCACCCGCCACGACGAAACCCCCCAATGGGAATTTTGCGAAGGCTTTCTGGCTGCACTCGCCTGCTGCCGCCGCCGCATTCCGGAGGATGAATGGCTGGCCGTGCTGTTGGGCCTGGACGATGGCGCCTCTTTCGCCGACGATGCCCAGCGCCAGCGCTTTCTGGAATTGTGGTCACGCCGCACAGCAGAAGTGGTCACAGCCCTGGACACCGACATCAAGGCCCTGGACGAAGACGCCGCCTATGCCCCCGAGGTGATGGATGTGCGCGGAGCGCTGGCCTCGCTGCCGCCCGAAGAGCGCACCGACATTGAAGGCGAAGACATTCCGTCCTTTGCGCAGGTGTGGGCCCTGGGCTTCATGTTTGCCATCGAAAGCTGGCCTGAGGAATGGGAAGCGCCCAAAGACAAGGAAGCCGCCAAGTGGCACGACAGCTCGCTTGAAGCCATCGTCGCCTTGACCGAAGACGATACCGACGAAGCCACCCTGTCCGCCTTTGGCGAAGACGGCCCACCCAGCGTCAGCGAAAACCGTCTGAACGCGTATGCCGAAGCGCTGTGGGCCGTGTACGACCTGCGCGAAATCTGGCGCAGCATTGGACCCCGCGTGCAGCAAGTCATCAAAGGCGACACCCCCGGACGCAACGATCCGTGCAGCTGCGGCAGTGGCAAAAAATACAAGAAGTGCTGCGGATCCTGAACACACCTCTGAACATGCTGCCTGCGCATGCCCCACGCTGACGATTTGCCACTGCGCACCCTGGTGCGCATGACGCGCCCGGGTTTTCTGGCCATCACTGTGGTGGCTTGTCTGTTGGGCATGGCCAGCGCAGATGCTTGCGGACACCCACCGAGGCTCTGGAGCGCTTTGGCCACCCTGGCGCTGGCCTTGCTGGCACACGCAGCGGGCAATGTCATCAACGATGTCCACGATGCACAAAGCGGCGCCGATGCAGGAAACACATCGGGCATTTTTCCCTTCACGGGCGGCACACGCCTGATCCAGCAAGGCGTGGTCAGCGTGCGCCAAACACGAGACCTGGCTCACGCCTTGTTGCTGCTGGTGATACCGGGCGGTCTGGCGCTGGCCTGGTGGACCACGCCCGCGCTGCTGTGGATCGGTGCACTCGGGCTGTTGCTGGCCTGGGCATATTCAGCCCCGCCGCTGCAGCTGATGTCACGCGGCCTGGGCGAATTGACGGTGGCAGCTGTCTGGAGTCTGGTGGTCATTGGGGCAGATGCAGTGCAGCGCGGCAGCGTGTTCATCATTCCCGTGTTCACCGCCATCAGCTATGGCTTATTGATTTCGAACATCTTGCTCATCAACGGTGTGCCGGATGCTGCGGCCGATGCCGCTGCGGGCAAGGCCACCCTGGCTGTGCGCGCCGGGCCTCGCGGCGCTGCGCTGCTCTATGCCTTGACGGCATTGCTGGCACACGGCTGGCTCGCCTGGGGCGTCTGGCATTTCATCCAACCTGAACGGGCCCTTTGGGGGCTGGCATCAGCACCCTTGAGTGCTGTTGCAGCTGTATGGCTCTGGCAACGCGCCCAAACACCACAACAGCTTCGGCCCGCCATCGTGCTGACCATTGCGGCCGCCTGCGTTCACGGCTTGGGCATGGCAGCAGGCTTGCTGTCCATGCGCTGGATCTGATCCTGTAGCTGGGGTTTGATGACCTTGCCCAAAGCGCTCTTGGGCAGGGCCGCAGCAAACACCACGCGTCGCGGAAGTTTGAAGCGGGCGATGCGCTCACGCAAATGCGCCAACACAACTTCGTCATTCAGCGCCTGGCCCGCCGCATCCTGGGTTTGCACCAGCACCGCCACCGGCACCTCGCCCCAGCGCGCATCGGGCAGGCCGAACACCGCGCATTCGGCCACGCCGGGCAGGGTCACCAGCAGGTTTTCAATTTCGGCCGGGTAGATGTTCTCGCCGCCCGAGATGATCATGTCCTTGCTGCGGCCGACGATGGTGATGCAGCCATCCTCGTTGCGCTGCCCCAAGTCACCACTATGGAACCATCCGTCCTGCAGGCCGAGGCCTGTTGCGCCCTGTGCGCTCCAGTAGCCCCGCATGACGTTGGGGGCGCGGATGCAGACCTCGCCGGTGTCGCCAAGGCCGACTTCGCGCCCCTGCGGGTCGATCAGCTTGACCTGAGCCTCCGGTTGCGGCCAGCCTGAGGCACCGACGCACGCCAGGGCATCTGGCAGGCGCAGCACGATGGACACGGGCCCGGTCTCTGTGGTGCCGTACACCTGGCCCACCGGCACACCGCGTGCGTGCAGCGTCTCCAGATACGCCACCGGCACAGTGGACGAACCGGTCATGATGCCCCGCAGGCAAGCCAGCGAAGTGTCGGCCCAGCGCGGGTGTTCAAACAGCGCGCGCATGGTGGCAGGCACCAGCAAGGACAGCGTGGGTTGGCTGTTGCGCATTTCATCGAGCCAGGCGCTCGGGTCAAAGCGCGGGTGCAGCACCACCTCGATACCCGCGAGCAAGGCAGGCAGCGTCTGGATGCACAAGCCACCCACATGGAACAGGGGCAGCGTGGACAGCACCTTGTCGCCCGGCACAAACGCATGGGCCCACTGGCTCGCTCGCGCATTGGCCAGCAGCGCTGCCTGCGTGTGCACGGCGCCCTTGGGCACGCCCGTGGTGCCGGAGGTGTAGACCAGCAGCAGCGGCAGGTCGCTGTGCACATGCGGCAAGGTCAGCCCACGCGGCGAGGCCTGGGCGATCAGCGTGTCGTGGTGGGTGTGCTGCAGACCTGCGACGTGCAGGGCTTGTGCCGAGTCGGCATGGTGGGTGTCGTGCGCCAGCAGGCGCGGCTGGGCATCCAGAAGGACCTGCTGCAGCTCCGGCACCGCCAGCCGAAAGTTCAGCGGTAAAAAAATCGCCCCCAGCCGGGCACAAGCCAACAGCGTGACCAGTTGCAACTCGTGGTTGAAGCCCAGCCAGGCGACGCGGTCGCCCGCTTGCACGCCCCAGGTGGACTGCAGGTGACCAGTGACACGTTCCACACGCCGCCAGAACTTGCCGAAGTCGTAGGCAAAAGTGCTGCCCGGTTTGCGCTCGTCACCGCGGAAGGTCATGGCGGGCTGCGTGCCGTACTCGTGCGCGAGCTGCGCAAAGCGCGCCGCGATCAGGCTGGTTTCATGGTCGAACATCACTCGTCTTTTTCACCGGGTTCGTAGAGCGCTTCGCGGCCAATGCGGTCCATGCACAACTCGGCCGTCCAGGGCAGCATGAGCGCGCCGCAGCGGGCGTCGCGGTACAGGCGCTCCAGCGGCAGGCTCTTGAGCATGGACTGGCCGCCACAGGTGCGGATCGCCAGGCGCGCCAGGTCTTGCGCGTTTTCCATGATGGTGTACTGCGCTGCGTAGGCGCGCAGCCGGGTGGACTTGCTCGGGTCCACCTTGGCGTCTTCGATCGCGCGCAGGAACAGGTTGCGGGTCTGTTCGAGCTTGATGAACATCTCGGCCACCGCGATCTGTTTGGTCGCGAACTGGCGGCGCTTGACCGGGCCGGTGCCCGGGATCTCGCCGCGCAGATACGCCACAGTGAAGTCGTAGGCCGCCTGCGCGATGCCCATGTAGGTCGGGGCCAGCGTCATGAACATGTGCGGCCAGCGGCTGGCTGCCTGGAAGTACAAGCCTTGCGGCATCAGCGCCGCGTCGTCAGGCACGAACACGTCCTTGAACACCAGGTTGCGCGAGACCGTGGCGCGCATACCCAGCGGGTCCCAGTCACCTTCGACCGTCAGGCCCGGCGCGGTGCGCGGCACGGCCAGGTAGAGCGTGTCGCGGCGCGAGAGGTCGGCGTCGGGCTTTTTCTCGGTGCACAGCACGCCAAAGAAATCGGCCGCGTCCGACAGCGAGGCAAAAATCTTTTTGCCATTGACCTTCCAGCCGCCTTCAACCTTGACCGCCGTGGTGCCAAAAGGCTGGGCGCCTGCAGCGGCTGCACCGCCTTCAGAGAAGGGCTGCGCGTAGATGGCGCCGTCTTTCACCACGCGGGCAAAGTGAACCTTCTGATGCTCGCGGTGCTGGGCGCGCTGCTCGGGCGTCATCTCCAGGTCTTCAGACAGCAGACCGCTCCAGAGCATGGTGCAGACATGCATGTTGAAGGTGAGCGCCGTGGCGCCGCAGTAGCGGCCAATCTCGGCCGACACCAGCGCGTAGGTCGCGTAATCTGCCCCGTGGCCGCCATGCGCTTCGGGCACGCACAGACCCAGCAGGCCGGCGTCGCGCATATCGTCGTAGTTGGCAAAGGGAAACTGCGCATCGCGGTCGAGCTGTGTGGCGCGGCAGGCAAACTTATCGCGACCGAGCTGACGCGCCAGCGCCATCAGCTTTTGTTGCTTGTCGGTCAGCGGGTAATCGTCGCCACAGATGGGCATGGTGGTGTCGGTCATGGAATGCTCCGCAAAAAGGACAGCAATGCCTGGGTAAAGCTATCGGGCTGCTCAAAGGTCAGCAGGTGGCCCACACCCGAGAGGCATTGGTATTGGGCGTGGGGAATCTTTTCGGCCATGCGCTGCACCACGGTGGGTGAAGCGGTGCGGTCGTGTTCGCCTGCGATGCACAGCGTGGGCACGGTGATGGTGGGCAGGGCGGCGCGCTGCTCAAACCGCACGAGGGCGCCCAAAGCTGCTTTGTAGGCCGCAGGCGTGATAGAACCCATGCAGGCCTTGGCCTGCGCCAGACCCCGGCCGTCAAAGCCGGGGGCGACCATGGTCGGAATGAGTTTTTGAGCGACATCGGCCATGCTTTGGCCCGCCTCCAGCGGCGCCAGACGCTGCGCAATAAAGGCCTGCTGAAAGTCGCCACTGCCGTGGCCAAAAGCCGGACTGCTCGCGGCCAGCACCAGGCCCGTCACACGCTCGGGGTGGCGTGCCCACATCTGCAGCGCCACCATGCCGCCCAGGCTGTGGCCAACCAACACCGCTTTTTGCAGCCTGTGTGCGTCCATGAGCGTGGCCAGCGCATCGGCCAGACCGTCAAAGTCATAAGGCTCGATCGAGGGACTCTCGCCATAGCCGGGCATGTCCCAGGCCAGGCTGCTGTAGCCCGCTGCCGCGCATGCCTGCTGAACAGGCGCCCAGCCGCTGGCGCGCCCGCCAATGCCATGCAAAAACACGAGCGTGTGGCTTTGCGGTGCTCCTTCAACAGACTGAGCGGGCACATGCACGCCAAAAGGAACCGCGCTCATGCCAGGGCTTCGCGCACAAGTTCACCAGCCTCAACCACCACCGTGTGGTCGAGCCGGATGGTGCAGCCGCGCATGGGCAGGTCAAAGTGGCCCAGCGTGTGCCGGCCCGCGACTTCATTCGCGCCGGTCGAGTACAGGAAGTTACCCGCAAAGGCACGCAGCTCGGTGCCGTTGCAGTCGCGCTTGTCGTAGAAGGTCATCGCGTCCCAGCGCGCGGCCGGGTTCAGGCCAAAGCCCACGTGCGAAACGGCGTAGCAGGCGCGGTGGCCCTCGGCGTCCTCCCAGGCCTTGTAGTAGCCGCGCATCATGTCGGCGTCCACGCCGCTGCCCTCAATCGCCACCACGCTATCGTTCTCGATCGTCAGCGTGATCGTGTCGCGCAGGTAGCGCTTGAAGGTCAGGTTCACATCGCCCGGCGCCATGACCAGCGTGCCGTTCACGCTGCCCGCTGCCGGAAAAGCCAGGGCCAGACCCGCAGGCCAATGTGAGACCATGCCAGGCTTGGGGCAGAAGCCCCAGACGCCGCCGATCACGGCTTGTTTGTCGCCATGACGCAGGTTCACGCGCAAATCGGTGCCTGCATGGGAGGTGACGTGCATCTGCTGTGCGCCCTTGAGTTTTTTCATGGCGGTCTTGACCACCCCCTCCAGCGCCGGATCGGGCACCGTGCGCTCCAGAATTTCGGGGTGCTCGTTGGACACCATCAACAAGCGCGGACGCTTGCCCGAACCGTCTTGCGCGCCCTTCATGATGTCGGGCAGCTCGGGCGCATGCAGCAGCCCTTCGACCGTGCAGTCCACCACAAAGTCAGCACGCGCCAGCGAGGCCACCACCGGGGCTAGTTGCCCAATCGCATCGCTGGCGCCGGTGGAGCGCACGGGGGCTGGCGCGGTCAGCGGCGGCGTGGTCAGGGTGATCTCGAACACCTTGGCGCCCATGCCCTCCAGAGCCAGGCGTGCCATATCCACATTCACACGCCGGGACTGGGTTTCAGCCAGAATGGCGACCACTTCGCCAGGCTGCACGTTGCACAGCGTGAAGGTGCGGACAAAAGCCGCGAGCCATTTGTGTTCGATGCGTTCTACCAGCATGTCTGTCTCCTGTGCGAATCAGTTTATATGAAATTTCATGGATATACAGCCATAATCCCCCCATGCGCTCTCCCGTTCGTGCCCCCTCCGGGCCAGCCCACCAGGCCCTGCCGCCCGACTTTGAATCGGCCCACTTCCGCCAGGCCCTGTCGCGCTTTGCCACCGGTGTCACGGTCGTCACCACCCTGGCCCCCGGGGCCAGCAAAGGCGACACCCACAGCAGCAGTTTTGCGGGCATCACCGCCAGCTCGTTCAACACCCTGTCCCTGCAGCCCCCGCTGGTGCTGTGGAGTCTGGGCAAGCAAGCGCGCAGCCTGCCGCTGTTTCATGCAGGCACACACTATGTGATCAACGTGCTCGCGGCTGACCAGCTGGAGCTGTGCAAGCGCTTTGCCTACGGGCAGGGTGACCGATTCGCGCATACGCCCTACCAACTGGGCCAGGCAGGCCTGCCCATTCTGGAGGGTGCGCTGGCCTGGTTTGAATGCCACAACCGCAGCCGCTACGAAGAGGGCGACCACGTGCTGTTTGTCGGCGAAGTCGAACGTTGCGGCTTCACACCGGACGCCTCGGGCCTGATCTTTCACACCGGCCAGTTCGGGCAATTTGCGCCCCTGCACGAGCAAGGTTGAGTGCAG
This sequence comes from Pseudomonadota bacterium, assembly GCA_041191485.1. GTDB lineage: Bacteria > Pseudomonadota > Gammaproteobacteria > Burkholderiales > Burkholderiaceae_C > Limnohabitans_A. The sequence goes on along the minus strand of JBEEOS010000033.1, from coordinate 10,981 downwards.
TGAGCAAAGCACCCGACACCCAGCAAGGCTTCATTCAGGACTACCTGGCTTACTTGCTGGCACGTGCCAGCCACGAAATTTCTGCCGAATTTCACGAACAAGTGCTCGCCAGCGGCTTGAGCGTCATGCAGTGGCGCGTGCTGGCCAGCCTCTCAGAAGGGCCGCCGCTGAGCATTGGGGCCCTGGCCAGGATCGTGCTGGCTCAGCAACCCACCGCCACCAAGCTTGTGGCCCGCATGGTTCAGGAAGGCCTCGTTCGACGCCTGCCTCACCCGCAGGACAAACGCTCCGTACTGGTCACACTCACTGCGCTGGGGCAACGCAAGGCGAGCCCCTTGCTCAAACAAGCTCGCACGCACGAAGCCCAGGTGCTAGCCCGTTTGCCCGATGCCGACACCGTCGCACTCAAAGACATCCTGCGCCGCTGGATTGAACAATCCTTGTCATGAAAAGCAATCGGCTTTTGCATACAAAAGCCCACTGGGTTTCATGCACAATGCAGGCATGGCTACCCACACACACGACCTGTTCAGCGAAGACCAAGCCGGCTGGCTTGAAGACCTGCACGAGGGCCTGCTCTGCCTGGTTCTGCACAGCTCCAGCCCGCAACTGCTGAAAGAGACCTCGGAAAATCTTCAACATCTGTGGCAGCAAGCGCAGGCTGGCCAGATTGAAGTCTTTGACGGCCAACACTGCCAGGACATCATTCGCCGTTTCAATGAACAGGTAGCGGCACATTCGGCCTCCATCGCAGCCCTTCCTCCAGACCCGGATCGGCCCGCCCATTTGTGGGTTGTGCAACGTGCACAAGCCCTCTCGGAAGACCAGGTGCATTTGCTCGGACAGATGCTGGTGCACCTGCCAGGTGTGAATATCCGGTTTGTGTTGCTGCACGAAGGCAGCACACCCATTGCCAACTGGAGTGATGCGACGGAAGGCCTGGCCGATGTGCATGAGTTGCTGCCGCCACCACCGCCACCGGCACCCGAACCTGTCCTCGACATGCTGGACTTTGCAGCCGATGCCGACAATGAGGCCACCGCCATAGCGCCTGCTTCCTCCAGCGACGAACCGACACCGGCAAAACCATCTCGCAACATATTGCTTGGCGCCACCGGGCTGGCGATTTTTGCGCTGGGTATTGCCGTTGGGCGTTTGAGTGCGCCTGCGCCGCAAAACACTGCTGTCAGCCTGGGCGCGTCGCACATGCCAGCGCCAACCGAGCCTGCATCTGCCGTGATCCAGACCTCAGACAGCAACAAGGCAGCCCCAGATGCCAAAGCTATAACGGGCGCGGCTACTCCCACAGCCGCGCCCGCAGCTTCACCCGGCCCGTACAGCGCCGACATGCAGTGGCTGCGCAAACTCCCCGTCAACAGCTTTGTGGTGATGCACGACAGCTTCACTGATGCGTCTGCTGCGCAAGCCTTCAAGGGCAAACACGCCATCCTCAAGACTGCACGCATCGTCCCCGTCAAGGCCTCTGGTCAAACGCGCTATGCCCTGATCAGCGGGCCCTTCCGCAGTGAAGAACGCACCCGTGGCTTCATGTCACGGGTGCACTGGAAAAAGTCTGCTCGCGTTGTGCCCCGTCAGCAAGTGATTGATGACATGAACGCGGCCCTGGACAACTAATGTCCGGGGTGGCTGGCGTGCTCATCCTGCCGGACACTGGCAGGCAGACGCTGCAACTGCATCACCGTCAAGGCTGAATACAGCGGCGTGCTGACCAGCCGCGACACCCCGCTGGCAATCAGCGCACTGGCCATCAGGCTCAGCACCAGCTGGTGGCCCGTGACCATCTCCATCACGATGATGAAAGCCGTCAGTGGCGCCTGCGTCACAGCAGCCAGAAAACCCGCCATGCCCAGGGCAATCAAGGTCGGAGCATTGGGGTAGTTCAACAAAGTGGCCAGGTCATTGCCCAAAGCGGCCCCGATGGCCAGCGAGGGCGCAAAGATGCCGGCAGGCACACCCGCCCAGGTGCTCAGCCAGGTGACCAGCATTTTCCAGATCACATACAGCTGCGACACATCGTTCTGGTTCTCCAGCATGGCGCGTGTGTGCGCATAGCCACCACCGAAGGTGGCCCCTTGGGTCAACACCCCAATCACAGCAACAGCCAGACCGCACAACGCCGCGAACTTCAGAGGCGAAGCCCGGCGAAACCGATGTAGCCAGGACCTGGATCTCCCTTGCAGGGAGTGAATCAGCAAACGCGAAAAGAGCCCCCCCAGCACACCGCTGCATACTGCCACCAACAAAGCCGGTAACAGCAAGTGCCAACCAATCAAATCCACCTGGATCTGTCCAAAATAGGTGGCGTTGCCATACACCGACACAGCCATCAAACCTGACAAGATGATGGCCGACAACAACAAGCCACTGCGCCGGTCTTCGGGATGCCGCGACAACTCCTCAATCGCAAACATGACCCCACCCAAAGGCGTGTTGAATGCCGCAGCAATACCTGCGGCGCCGCCCGCCAGCATCAGGCCCGAATCGCGAATTTGAGAGTCTTTGGACAGCCAGCGCCGCGCGTTGTGCATCACCCCGGCCGCAATCTGCACTGAAGGCCCCTCGCGCCCCAAAGACAAACCGGCAAACACGCCGGCCGTGGTCAGAAACATTTTGGCCACACTCAAGCGCAGCGACACAAACAAGTTGCGATGCTCCCGCGGCGTTTGCGGTGAAAGCGCCGCCATCACCTGTGGAATGCCTGAGCCCGCCGTACCCGCAAAAAAACGACGGGTGACATACACAATGCCGACCGTCAGCAGCGGCGTCCAGATCAAGGGCAGCCAGAAATATTGGCTCTGGTAATGAAAAAACGTGTCCAGCGCATGCTCGGACATCCAGGTGAACGCCACCACCGTCAAGCCCGAAAACACGGCAAACAGCAGCACCACAAAACGATCAGACCACAGCCGCCAGTCGGCAAACTCGGCCTTGATGGATTCAATGATTCGAGGGTTCTTGAGCATGGGAAAGCGCCTGCTGCACGAACCCGCATTCTATATTTGCGCAAATGTCATCGTTGGGCCTGTCGGACACCATAGGGACAGTAGCCCGGCTTGGGCCCTACTTGCGGATGCAAGCGGCAGGTGGAAGGCCTGAGCTCATACACCTTGCAACGGCGTGTGCTGGCATCCAGATTGCAGCAGTCGCCATTGGCGCGCCTTGCCAGCGTAAAAATTTCGTTCTTGAAGTTGAAGTGCCCGACCAGCCCGGCCTTGGTCAAGCGCTTGGCGATGTTTTTGGCACTCTCATGCTCAGCCTCGAACGGGTCCACCCAGCCCAGACGCACCAGATCGGGCAGCCGCACCTCCACAGGCATGGTGCAGCAATGCGCATGGCATGTGTCGCACATGCCGTTTTTGTAACGGCTCCAAGTGTCGAGCCGGTCCACATCCACAAACACGGAGATGCCTTACTTGAGGAAATTGCGCCAGGAACCGATGTTGTGCACCGGCGCATAGCCATGCTTGCGCAGCATCATGCCCGCCATGCCACTGCGCGACCCGCTGGCACAGCCCACCACCACAGGCACGCCCTTGGCAATTTCGCCCATGCGCGTACCCAACTCCTGCAAAGGAATGTTGATCGTGCCCGGAGCACTGCCTTGCGCGAATTCAGCGGCCGAGCGCACATCCACCAACACGGCACCCTGCTGACGCAACGCCGGCATCATGCCCACCACGCGCCGGGCGCGCCACCATTTGTAACCAAACCAGGCCGCCAACAGCAGCAAAGGGCCATAGTCTTTCAGGAATTCCATGCACATCTCCAAAACACAAACAGAAAACCCCACTGGCGTGAACCAGCGGGGCCATCAAGCGCCAAATTGTAGACAGTTTCTGCAGACCAGCAGCACCCTCCGACAGGCCACCTTCAGTACTGGGTGGACGGCAGCTCGACGACGAGTCCATCCAGCGCCTCTGTCAGCGTGATCTGACAACTGAGACGATTGCCGGACTGACGTTCTGCGGCGACGAAATCCAGCATACCCAACTCGTCTGCCGTAGCCTCGGGAAGATGCTGCATCCAGTATGGAGCCACGTACACATGACAGGTTGCACAGGCCCTTGCGGTAGCGGGTCCAGGTCTCGGGGCGGTCGACGTCGACCAGGTGGATGGAAGATCTCATGGGGATAAACACGGATGAGCAAATCAAGCTCACCCCTACAATGACGCTACTTTGAGCCAAGGGCCATCCTGCCATCCAGGGCAAAGTCACCAGGAGATTTCATGCGCCATTGGTTGTTCAAGCTTGGTTTTGTGTTGCTGTCCGCACTGGCATTGCCGGCTCAGGCCCAGGACATCAGCCCCAGCCTCAAGAAGATGCTCGGGTCCCTGCCGATTGCCGAGGTCAAGGACGAGATGGCCCAGCTGGTCGGCTCGCTCAAGAAGACCTCCTGCGGTGGTGGTTTCACCGGCTGTTATGCCACACAGTCCGGCCCCCTGCATCTCTACTTCTTCACCAGCAGCAACGCGCAGCAGACCTTCCTGCTGGCCATCGACAAGAAGATGGCCTTGCCCCACCTGCTCAAGGATAACGTGCAGAAGGTGTTCGGCGACACCTCGCTGGCGGCGCCCATCATCTCCATCTCCACGAGCGATTTCACGCTCGAGACGGCCCGGATGCCTGCCGACCTGCAGCGGATCGTGCGGGACAACTACTTCAACGTCGGCTCGCTGACCTTCGCCAGTGGCGTGCAGTTGGCGGCCCGGGCCACCCTGGGTGGCGCGATCCGCACGACGATGGCCGCCCTGGGCGTGCAGGCCGACCAGCTGACCCTGCGCTCGGCCGTGGTCATGCCCATCCCCACGGACCTGGCCTCCGGCGCCGGCAGTGGCGCGGGCCTGGCCGACGCCATGGCCCATGAGCAGACGATGAAGAAGGCAGGCGCCGACGCGCTCAAGCCCGAGGCGTTCGTCGAGTTCCAGTTCGCGCCCAACGCCGTGTTGCCGCTGATCAACCCGCCGATGAACCTGTCGGACGCGACCTTCTTCATCAACAACGCCCTGACCTTTGGCTACAAGGGCAACGCCGCCTTCAAGGGCGTGGGCAACAAGAAGATCCTGTTGCACTTCCAGACGCCGCTGACCCCGGCCGGCGTGATGGACCTGGCGGACTTCTCCTTCCACATGGCCACGCCGCCGAACCTGACGATGGAGGACGCCGCGCAGCTGATGGTGGCCATGGCCAGCCCCGATCCGCGGCTCGCCCCGTTCGGCGGCGGCTTCATCCGCAACATCGAGTCGCTCAAGAAGCCGCTGTTCACCGTGCTCAAACCCCTGTCGGTGTTCCAGCTGCGCAACCCGACGCCGGCGCCGGAGTACCGCTTCGGCGACCCAAGCAAGCCCTGGCCCGGCGACCTGAAGTACTTCAACGTCGCCCTGAGCGGCCCCTTTGAAAAGGACGGCCCGTACATGCACGTCGGCGGCGAGGTGACGGTGCTCGGGCAGCGCATGGGCTTGCTCAATGCCACGGCAGGCCTGTCCGGCATGCATGCCATGGCGGTGGAAGACCTGAGCCTCAAGATCGGCCCGCTGGGCCGGGTGACGCTCCAGAAAATGGTGGCCCAGGCCGATGTGGACCAGAACACCCAGTACATCCGCCTCAAGGGCAGCTTCCGCGCCCAGGTGGTCCAGACGGTGGAGGTGATCCTCAGCGGCAGCACCTTGACGATCAACGTGCCCGCCAGCTGCACCAATCCCTTCGAGATCAAGGCCACGCTGGACATCCAGCCGAGCAGCAACATCGCCGACATCTTCAACGCCCAGGCCGGCGCCAGCGTCGACCCGGCCAAGCTGCCCAACTGTGCCGGCCAGGCGCTGGAGGCGGCCTACAACAAGATCGCGAACGAATACAAGTCGCTGGGCGGCTACTCCGCCGCCGAGGCCGGCAAGGCGCTCAAGAAGATCCAGGACGACGCGGCCGCCGCCGCTGCTGCGCAGTACAAGGCCGCCAAGGACGAGGCCCGAAAGCTCGCCGGCAGCTCCACCTCCGCCGCCAAGAAGATGTTCGACGGCGCCGCCAACCAGGTCGACAACGCCCTGGGCAGCCTGTTCGGCAAGAAGAAGAAGGACAACGATGCCGACGACATCTTCGACCCGTCGGTGTTCAACTGGGATTTCTATTACGACACCCGCGGCACGGCCTGGGGCAAGACCGACCTGTTCGAGCACTGGCGCAACCACGGCTTCGCCGCCGGCGAGCAGGGCAGCCAAGAATTCCACATGGCCACGTACCGCAAGCTCAACCCGGACCTGCACGGCGTCGACAAGGACGTGCTGAACCATTGGCTCGGCACCGGCATCAACGAAGGCCGCCAGGCGAGCTCGACTTTCAGCATCAAGTCGTACCAGCGGCGCTACATCTCCGAGTTCCGGGGCTGGAGCTACCGCGACGTGTTCACCCATTGGATGCAACGCGGCCGCGACATCGAGCATCGCAACGGCACGCCATGAAACAGGCCCTCAAGACGGATCCAGGAGTTCACGTGACCCGCAAGAACAGAATGAGCCTCACGGCAGTGGCGCTGGCCATCGCGCTGGGCGCCAGCGCCCTCAGCGCGCCAGGCTGGGCCCAGCAGGCACCCGACAGCAGCTTCGCCGACATGATGGCGAAGGTGACGCTCGTGCCGCCCGGCAAGCCGGACTCGGAGCTGCTGGCCAAGGTGGGCGAGTCGGTGGGCTACCTGACCCGCATGGAGCTCACGCAGGCGCGCAAGACCATCAACGAGGCCCTGCAACTCGATCCGCGCAGCAGCCAGCTGCACTTCCTCAACGGCTTCATCTACCACCTGCAGGCCCGCTCGGGTGACGCGCAGAAGGCCGAGCTGGCGCTGGAGGGGTACCAGCAGGCCCTGCGGATCGACCCCAGCAACTGGATTGCGCGCGAGTTCCTCGGCCTGGCCTATATGGACCTGCAGCAGTTCGAGCCCGCCCGGCAGGCCTTCGTCGAGGCGCTGCTGATGAGCCCCGACAGCGCGCCTTCGCTGTACGGCCTGATGGTGTCGTCCTACCTGAGCGGCGATGCGCGCACGGCGTGCACGGCGGCCGACCAGTACCTCCGCGCCGCGCCGGCGCCGCAGCGCGGGTTCGTGCGATCGAGCGTGTCGGTGTACGCGGCCTGCGGCAACTTCGAGCAGGCCGCGCAGATGCGTGACACGCTGGCCCGCGAGTTCGGGGACAGCGGCACCGAGGTGCAACGCGTGGACCAGCGCCTGAACCAGTGGAAGGCCGTTTACCGCCAGCAGGCGCAGGAGCCGCAGCCCACCATGCAGCTGGCCCAGGCCTTCACGCTGCCCACGCCGCCCGCGCCGCTCGAGCCGCCGCGCGACAGCGCGCCCGAACCGGTGACGGCGGGCGACACGGCGCCGGCCAGCCCCCCGGCAGCGGCACCGGCACCTCGCCTGGAAGGCAGCGGCGAGGGTGACGGCCCCCGCATGGCGCTGATCGACGTGGTGCTGCTGTCCACCCAGGAATTGATGTCCACCTCCAAGGGCGTCAACCTGCTGGGCGCGCTGACGCTGCAGCTCGGCTCGGTGTCGGGCAACCTGCCGGCCTACTCGCGCAACACCAGCGCCAGCGTGCTCAATGGCGTCGCTGTCAACGTCCAGACGACCATCACCCGCGCCGTCACGGTACCGGCCCTGTCGTACTCGCTGAGCATCGCCAACGCCAACAGCGCGGTCAACGAAGTGCTGGCCCGCCCGACGCTGGCCGCCATCGACGGCATGCCCTCGGAATTCTTCTCGGGCACCAACCTCAGCGCCGGCGTGGTGTCCACCAGCACCCAGGGCGGCACCACCATCGTGCCGCTGGACAAGCGCTTTGGCATCAAGCTGGCCGTCACGCCGAAGTTCCTGCCCGGTGGCCGGGTACAGCTCAAGGTGGAAGCCCAGCGCACGTCCTTGAATGCTAGCAGCGACAATGCGCGCGTGGCCTACCAGATCGAGATCGGGGAGACCACCGCCAATGCGAACGTGGTGATGAACCTCGGCGACACGCTGATGCTCAGCGGCCTGAGCGAAAAGTCGGCCTCCAGCTCCCGTGACGGCGTGCCGGGCCTGCAGGACGTGCCGCTGGTGCAGTACCTGTTCTCACACAAGAAGACCGACGACATCCAGCGCTCCGTCCTGATCCTGGTGACGCCCCGCGCGCCAGTACAGGTGGCCGAAGCAGGCCCCGGCGACAGCATGGCCAACCGGATGAAGGCCCTGCATGACAAGTTCGGCCTGCCGGCGAGCATTCCGGCCAATGCGGAGGCCGTGCTGCGGCAACTGCAGGGCAATGCGTTCTTTCGGGAGTTCCGCCAGGGCGATGTGTCGCTGGAGCGCTGGGACCGCATGCGCACGACGGCGGACCGCTTGAAGGAAGCGTTGGGGTTCCTGTACTACTGAGGGCGTTGGCGCGTTGGCCCGAGATCAGGACGCACCCCATCCAGTGCCCGCCCGCCACTGGCAGTCGAAGCCGTCGCCCGCAGCGAGAGCCGCCGCCAGCGCTATCGGCTCCAAGGCGTTCTTGCGCTGGAAGGCCGACCATTGCTTGTTTTTCTGATCATCGTGCGCGAACTCGTCGGTCAGGCCGAGCGGCAGCCCCGCAGGGATGCCCGTGCCCCGGCGCTCGAACGTGGCGCGGATCGCCTGTGCCAGCACAGTGCCGTCGAAATCGGAATGCCGGGACAGAATCACAGATCGAAGAGTCCTTCATCCGGCTGTTGAGGATGCCCCACTGAGGGATTGAGGCACAGCGTACCCCCACCCCAGCGTAGCGCCAAAGTGGCAGTAGCGTGGGTGTCGTGTCAAACGACGCTCAGACAAAGAAAAAACCGTTGCCTTCTTTCGAAGACAACGGTTCTTGTTTGGTGGTGGAGTATAGCAGACCGGCAAACACTCATCCCGAAGGAGTGAGGAATCCCGTCCTGGAAACGCCCCCCAATGAGGAACACGGGGTGCATCCAAGGATTTGCTCTAACCACCTCACTGGTTCGGGAAATTCCCTTCCAGTGCGTGTGCTAACTGCATGCGCCAACAAGTGGCGGTTGCTTGGAGCTGATTGTATCCTCATCTAGCGCCTCTGGCCGCCGCCGATGGCACCGCCCGAAAGATGATCATTGATCAGTCGCTTACATTTGACAGGCCACTACTCCGAATACGCGCCCAGTCACTCCTCAGAAGAATTCTGACTCACATCAATGTCATTGCGCCTCCGGATTTTTGTCGGATCTCTTCTAGTCACCTGCTTGTTAGCAGTTCTGGGCATAGCATTTTTTATTGAGCCAGGTCGCACTCAAGTAACTCATCACAACATAGGTGATCAAAGAAACGCGCCAGGATTTCGACTTGTCCAACTGTCCGATCTGCATCTTCAAGATTTCGGTGAACATGAAAAAAAGCTGGCACGCCAGGTGAAGGAATTGAGTCCTGATCTGGTGGTCATAACAGGTGACATGATCGATCGCTCTGATGCGCTGCCTTTGCTGCAAACTTTTGTCGATGACCTTGGGTCAATCCCTCTTTTTGCAGTGCCAGGCAACTGGGAGCATTGGAGTGACGTGGACTTCTCCAGCTTGCGTGCTGTTATTGAGCGACGACGAGGCAATCAACTTCTTCTCAACGGGCATGCATCTTTCACTAAGGGAAAACAGACAATTCAGCTGATTGGCCTTGATGATTTCACCGCCGGAAATCCCGACTTAAGTCTATTGGAGCGAATGGAATACTTGCGCGATAAATCTGCGTCAACTGTCATCCTGCAGCACTCACCTGGATTTTTTGACTTGCCTGCAGTTCGCAAAATCATGGTGACAAATAACTTCACCCTGTGCCTATCTGGACATACCCATGGGGGGCAAATCACGATCGCAGGATGGGCACCATTTACCCCCAGAGGAAGTGGCAAATTTGTCGCTGGCTTTTACGATATTCCAGGCTGTCGCCTCTATGTATCTAGAGGCATCGGGATGTCCATCATTTCTGCGCGCTTAGGCTCCCGCCCTGAAATTGCCGTCTTTGATCTCTAATGGATCCAATCAAACGGTCTCTCGATCCTTCTTCGTAACAAAGCGCCAACAGTCAATCAACGAAACGAGCATCGACCCAACGCTGATAAAACCCAGAAGAAAAATCACAAGTTCTGGAACAAAAAGACAACAACCAACAACGCCAGCTACTTCACCGATGACATGATCTTTAGTCACGTTTTCTAGCCAGGATTTGTCTCTGACTTTTTCATACATCCTGATGATAGAAAGCAGAGCCCACGAGCCGAGCAGGGCATATAAAGATACAGGTAAAGATCCCGTCATTGTTGTTCCATTACTTTGTCGCGTTGATTGTTAGGGCTGTTTCGAACCTGATCTTAAGGTGACCACTTCAGCGCTTGAGGGCTATGGCTCCTCGTCAAAGTCAGGCTCAACTTCCCCGACCTCAACGTCATATTCACCACCAGCCAGTTCAATTGACGGGTCTAGTTCATCAACTGCCGCATGAGCAAGATCGCCACGCAAGGTAATGAACACATCCACTTCCATCTCATGATCGCGTGTGACCTCTAGAGAGCCAAAATTAAGCTCTTCATGGTCGATGGTGTCGTATATGAAGAATTCAACATTTACGTCCACTGAAACCTGAACTGTTGCCCTGACCTCGATGATGCAAATGGTAGGGTCATGTTCCACCAACCATGTACCGATTCCAGTCAGGTCTACCGAGTAACCGAGATAGTGCGCTTGATCCACCTCTGCCTCAACACGGTGACAGAACCCCGTCCAGACATCATCTGCATTCCAATATGCGCCAGCGACATGGTTTTCAACTGCGGCCTGCACCAATGTAGAAAGATTGCTGGTGGTGTTTGAGAGCTCCGCACCGACTTTCGCGGTCACGCCCGCTGCCACCGGATTGGTGGACTTGAACAGCGCAGCGAATTCATCCAAGGATTTCACACAGTAGAGCCAATCACTGTGCTT
>JBEEOS010000032.1:0-20157 GCA_041191485.1 Pseudomonadota bacterium | reverse complement strand
GCGAAAGTGACGAGCGGCCCCAACTGGCTCGAAATCACACGTGGCGCCTGGCCGCTCAAGGGCATCACGCTGGACTGCAACCACATTCCCGACGCCGCCATGACGCTGGCGGTGATGGCGCTGTACGCCGACGGCCCGACCACGCTGACCAACATCGCCAGCTGGCGCGTCAAGGAAACCGACCGCATCGTGGCCATGGCTGCTGAATGCCGCAAACTGGGTGCCACCGTCGAAGAAGGGCCGGACTGGATCAAGGTCCATCCCTTGCCCACTGATCAGTGGCAACGCGCCAGCATCCACACCTACGACGACCACCGCGTGGCCATGTGCTTCTCGCTGGCGGCCTTCAATGCCGACCGCGTGCCGGTGCGCATCGAAGACCCCAAGTGCGTGGCCAAGACCTTCCCCGACTACTTCGAGACCCTGTTTGCCGTGGCCAGCGCCGACGCCGACCGCATCCCGGTCATCTGCATCGACGGCCCCACCGCCTCGGGCAAGGGCACGCTGGCCAGTCGGGTGGCGGCGCAGCTGGGCTACCACTACTTGGACTCAGGTGCGCTCTACCGCGTCACCGCCCATGCGGCCCTGCAAGCAGGCCTGACGCTCGAAGCTTCGGATGAGGCGAAGATTGCCGAGCTGGCCCGCCGCCTGCCTGTGCGCTTTGAAGGTGAGCAGGTCCTGCTGGCCGAGGTGGATGTGACCGACGCGATCCGCAGCGAACAGGGCGGCATGAACGCGTCCAAAGTCTCGGCGCTGCCCGCCGTGCGCGAGGCGCTGGTCGATCTGCAGCTGTCTTTCCGGCGCCTGCCGGGCCTGCTGGCGGACGGCCGCGACATGGGCACCGTGATCTTCCCGAGCGCCCCTTTGAAGGTCTTTTTGACCGCCAGCGCCGCGCAACGGGCCGAAAGACGCTACAAGCAGTTGATTTCAAAAGGTTTTTCGGCTAATATCGACAGTCTTCGCGCCGACTTGGAGGCACGCGATGCACGGGACACCTCCCGTACCGTTGCCCCTTTGAAGCCTGCGCAAGATGCTTTGCAACTCGACAACTCCCAGCTGTCCATCGAGGCTTCGGTGCAGCAGGTCCTTGACTGGTGGCAAAGCAGGGGCTGATCCAAAAGCCCCAAACCGGTCCGCGCCGCTCCCTTCCGTGCAGCTTGCACATTGGCGGCGTGGGTTGTTCAACCTAACCGCGGTTCAAACCGCAATCAATGTCTGAATCTTTTGCCGCCCTCTTTGAAGAATCCCTCAAGCGCACAGAAATGCGCCCGGGCGAGGTCATCACTGCTGAAGTCGTGCGCATCGAGCACAACTTCGTCGTCGTCAACGCCGGCCTCAAGTCCGAGTCCTACGTGTCCATCGACGAATTCAAGAATGACCAGGGTGAAATCGAAGTCCAGGTCGGCGACTTTGTGTCCGTGGCCATCGGCTCCATCGAAAACGGCTACGGCGACACCATCCTGTCGCGCGACACCGCCAAGCGTCTGGCTTCCTGGCTGTCGCTGGAAAAAGCCCTGGAATCCGGCGAATTCGTCACCGGCACCACCAGCGGCAAGGTCAAGGGCGGCCTAACTGTTTTGGTCAACGGCATCCCATCAAGCTCGATCGCAAGCGCAACAACGTGGTGCTGAGCCGCCGCGCCGTGGTGGAAGCCTCCATGGGCGAAGAGCGCGCCAAGCTGATGGAAACCCTGAAAGAAGGCGCCATAGTCACCGGCGTGGTCAAGAACATCACCGAATACGGTGCGTTCGTGGACCTGGGCGGCATCGACGGCCTGCTGCACATCACCGACATGGCATGGCGCCGCGTGCGTCACCCCTCCGAGGTGGTCACCGCTGGTCAGGAAATCTCTGCCAAGATCCTCAAGTTCGACACCGAGAAAAACCGCGTGTCCCTGGGCCTCAAGCAGATGGGCGACGACCCCTGGATGGGCGTGGCTCGCCGCTACCCCACCAGCACCCGCCTGTTCGGCAAGGTCACCAACATCGCCGACTACGGCGCGTTTGTGGAACTGGAACCCGGCATCGAAGGTCTGGTGCACGTCTCCGAAATGGACTGGACCAACAAGAACGTGGCGCCTTCCAAGATCGTGTCCCTGGGCGACGAAGTCGAAGTCATGGTCCTCGAGATCGACGAAGACAAGCGCCGTATCTCCCTGGGCATGAAGCAGTGCCGTGCCAACCCCTGGCAGGAATTCGCCCAGAACACCAAGCGCGGCGACCGCGTCAAGGGCCCGATCAAGTCGATCACCGACTTCGGCGTCTTCGTGGGTCTGGCCGCCGGCATCGACGGCCTGGTGCACCTGTCCGACCTGTCCTGGAACGAGTCCGGTGAAAACGCCGTGCGCGAGTTCAAGAAGGGCCAGGAAGTGGAAGCCATCGTGTTGGCCGTGGACGTGGACCGCGAGCGCATCTCCCTGGGCATCAAGCAGCTCGATGGCGACCCGTTCAGCACCTTCACTTCTGTGAACGACAAGGGCTCCATCGTGACCGGCAAGGTCAAGACCGTGGACGCCAAGGGCGCCGAGATTGATCTGGGCGACGACATCACCGGTTACCTGCGCGCTTCGGAAATCTCCGCAGATCGCGTGGAAGATGCCCGCACCGTCCTGAAGGAAGGCGATGAAGTCACCGCCGTGGTGACCAACGTGGATCGCAAGACCCGCAACATCTCCCTGTCCATCCGCGCCAAGGACCAGGCTGACCAGCAAGAAGCCATGCAAAGCCTCAGCCAGAACACTGGCAACGCTGGTACCACCAGCCTGGGCGCTTTGCTGCGCGCCAAGCTGGACAACAACTGATCAAAGCCTTTTGATCAGCTTGTCTGAGTAACAGGGCTGCCCGGCTTCGGCCGGGCAGCTTGTTTACAAAGCCCCCTGACTTTTACTCGATTCGCCATGACACGATCCGATCTTGTTGAAGCGCTCGCCACACGTTTTCACCAGCTCACCTACCGGGACGCAGAGCTTGCGGTCAAGACGGTGCTGGACGCCATGAGCGATGCACTCGAACGCGGTCACCGGATCGAAATTCGCGGTTTTGGCAGCTTCGCCATCAACCGCCGCCCGCCACGTATTGGCCGTAACCCGCGCTCTGGTGAGCGTGTGGAAATACCTGAAAAGCGCGTGCCCCACTTCAAGCCCGGCAAAGCCCTGCGCGAAAGCGTGGACAAGCTGCCCGCTGGCAATACCGAAGTGCCCAAGGCTTGAGCTGCGCTCGCCTGTGCGCTCGTTAGAATGAGCACACTGCTCTTCGGAACGCGCCCATGAAAAAACTCCTGAGCCTCGCCCTGTGGCTGATCAAGGCCGCCGTGTTTTTCACGCTGTTTGCCTTTGCCCTGAACAATCAGCAAAGCGCAAAGCTTTTCTTCTTTTTTGGCACCTTCTGGGAAGCCCCCACAGCACTGATCGTGCTGAGCGTGTTTGCGCTGGGCCTGATCGTTGGCGTGCTGGGCATGCTGCCTTTGTGGTGGCGTCAGCGCCAGCTGGCGCGAGGGATGCGTGTAAGTAAAGCCAGCCCTCAGGCCTCCAGTTCGCTGGACACGCCCATCGGCATCTGAGCGCGGAAAGCACCTCGATATGGAACTGGATTTGGGTTGGATTTTGGTGGCCTTGCCCGTGGCTTTTGGCTTGGGTTGGCTGGCCTCCAGACTGGACTTGCGCCAGATGCGCATCAACAACCTGCAGGCGCCCCGGGCCTATTTCAAGGGCCTGAACTACTTGCTCAACGAGCAGCAAGACCAAGCGATTGATGCGTTCATCGAAGCCGTTCAGAACGACCCCGACACCTCCGAGTTGCACTTTGCCCTGGGCAATTTGTTTCGCCGTCGCGGCGAGTACGACCGGGCAGTACGCGTGCACGAGCATTTGCTCTCGCGTGCAGATTTGAGCCAGGCTGACCGCCAGCGGGCACAGCATGCCCTGGCACAGGACTTCCTGAAGGCAGGCTTGCTCGACCGCGCCGAAGAGGCCTTGCGCAAGCTCGAAGGCACACCCTACGCCGGGCAAGCCCGTTTGGCCCGCCTGGCCATTTATGAGCGCTCACGCGAATGGCCGCAGGCCACCGAAGTCACACAACTGCTCGAAGCGTCAGGAGAAGCGCAGTTTGATGCACGCCGGGCCCATTACGGCTGCGAGCAGGCGCGCGAAGCCATTGCCCGAGGCGACCAGACCACGGGCCTGCGGCTGCTGCAGGAAACCTTGTCGAAGTACCCCCAAAGCCCGCGTCCGCGCATTTTGCTTGCGCAACTGCTGGAGTCCCAAGGTGAACACCAGCAGGTGCTACAAGTGCTTGAGCCTTTGTTTACCGAGGGTCATGGCGCCGCAGCACTTGCAGCCCCCACACTGGTCAAAGCAGCCTTGGCCTGTACACAGCAAGAGCAGGCCCAACAGTGGCTGAAAGCGCTGTATGCGCAAGAGGGCAATCTGGACATTCTGCAAGCCACGCTTGACTTGGCACCCAACGATGTTTCGGCAAAACTCAGTGCTTACGAGCAGCATTTGCAAAAGCAACCTTCCCTGCTGGCCGCCAGACAGTGGCTGGAGCAGGATGCCCAGAGTCAGGCTCACGTGCCCGCCCCCGTGCACAAGGCGCTTGAACAAGCTTCCCGTCCGCTCTCGCGCTACCGCTGCGCTGCTTGCGGCTTCGAAGCACACAACTATTTCTGGCATTGCCCGGGCTGCCAGGGCTGGGACACCTACCCCCCCCGCAGGGTCGAAGAACTTTGAACCTGACAGCATTCAGGGCTAGCCCTGATGTGCAATGCCACTGAGCTGCCCAAAATAAAGCACCCCACCGCAGAAGTGGGTTGTTTTCAGGGAGCACACCATGTACAAATTTTTCATCCCCTTGGGGCTGGCCTTCGCCTGTCTGTGCGCACACGCCGAGCTGGACCTTAACCGCGCGCGCGAAATGGATCTGGACGGTCTCAAAGGTGTAGGCCCCGCCTTGTCGGCCCGCATCCTCAAGGCGCGTGAAGCACGCCCCTTCAGCAATTGGGAAGACTTGCAGCAACGGGTCAAGGGCGTGGGGCCTGCCCTGTCCCAAAGCTTGTCCGAGCAAGGCGCTCGCATTGATGGCAAAGCCTGGCGTCACGCCAAATAGCGCAGGGGCATCCACTATCATCGGGCACTGAATTCATACAAGGGATGTGCTCGTGTTCAAGAATGTGATGGTGTACCGCCTGGGTACCGGCGCCTTGCCGATGGAGCAAGCCGAGGCGGCTGTGGCTGCCGCTCGATTTATGGAGTGCACAGCCACCCAGGATAAATCCCTGGGGTGGGTGGAGCCGCGCGGACAAGCGCATGGGCCACTGATTGAGTCGGTACAAGGCCACTGGATCCTCAAACTGATGATCGAGTCCAAGTCTGTGCCCGGCAATGTGGTGCGTCGCAAGGCTGACGAGGAAGCCGCCAACATCGAGGCACAAACCGGTCGCCGTCCGGGCAAGAAGCAATTGCGTGAATTGCGCGATGACGTTTTGTTGTCGCTGCTGCCGCAGGCCTTTGCCAAGCAGTCCACGGTCTGGGTCTGGCTGGACTGGGCCAACCAGCGTCTGGTGCTGGATGCGGGCAGCCAGGCCAAAGCAGACGAAGCACTGGCCCTGTTGATGAAGTGCTTGCCACAGCTGAACATGACCCTCGTGCAGACCACCCAGTCTCCTCAAGCGGCCATGACCGGCTGGTTGCTGTCTGCCGAGCCCGATGTGCCCGAGTTGGGCGCCTTCTACATTGAGCGCGAAGGGGTGCTCAAGGCCACAGCCGAAGAAGTCTCCAGCATTCGCTACACGCGCCACCCCCTGCGCAATGACGAAGTGCGCCAGCACGTTCAAGCCGGCATGCTGCCCACTCAGCTGGCGCTGAGTTGGGATGGGCGCGTGGGCTTTAACCTGACCGAGTTGCTGCAGCTCAAAAAAGTGAAGTTTCTGGATGGCGACCCGGATGCTGCTCTGCCTGAAACGGCCGAGGAGCGCTTTGACGCCGACATCGCGCTGGCCACGGGCATGCTGGCGCCCCTGCTGGACGCCTTGATCGAGGTGCTGGGCGGCGAGCTCAAAACTTAAGCGACGGCGTTAAGATCGAGTCCTCGTCCGGAGTCATTGCATGAACCCCATTTTTGCCATTTGTATTGGTGCCAGCACAGGTGCACTGTGCCGTTGGCAATTGGGTCTGTGGTTGAACCCTGCCCCCAGTGCGACAGGCTGGTTGCCTTGGGGCACTCTGGCCTCCAACCTGATTGGCGGCTACCTGATTGGACTGGCGCTGGGCGTGTTTCACCATCTGCCCGATCTCGATCCGGCCTGGCGCCTGGCGCTGGTCACGGGCTTTTTGGGGGCCTTGACCACTTTCTCCAGTTTTTCGGGAGAAGTCATCACACAACTCATGCAAGGGCGTCTGGGCATGGCTGCCCTCACCGCCAGCCTGCATCTGGTTGGCTCCTTGCTGCTGACCTGGCTGGGGCTGCAAACGATCAGCCTGCTGTGGGGTCCGATTCGTTTCTAACAAGACTCTCATTTTTACAAGGGGTTAACCCTTGGGCGTGAAACCCTGTCAACCTGGGTCCTGAAAAATATCAACCCCCCACTGTCCTTCAGGGCACTCCTGACAGCAGCATGACACTTACAATGCCGCGTGATTCGCAATGGAGACCACCATGTCTTTTTTCCTGAAGCTGTCTGCCTGGATTGATACCCTCAATACCCGGGTTGGCAAACTTACCACCTGGCTGATTTTGATCACCACCCTGATCAGCGCAGGCAACGCCATCGTTCGCAAACTGTTTGACACCAGCTCCAATGCCTTGCTGGAAGTGCAGTGGTACATCTTTGCTGGCGTGTTTTTGCTGGGGGCTGCGTATGGCCTGCTGCAAAACAGCCATGTGCGCATTGACTTCATCTCCTCTCGCCTGAGCGCACGTACCCGCAACTGGATTGACGTGGGGGGCATTGTGGTCGCCCTGATTCCTTTTTGCGTGTTGAGCATTTACCTGTCCTGGCCGCTTTTCATGCAGGCTTACGTTTCCGGAGAAATGTCGCAAAACGCAGGCGGCCTGATTCGCTGGCCTGCGTATGCGCTGATTCCTGCAGGCTTTTTCCTTCTGGCCTTGCAGGGCGTGTCTGAACTGATCAAACGACTGGCGTTTTTGACGGGACAAGGCAAAGACAGCCTGGCAGAGACCGAAGAAACCGAAGATGAATCCGAAATCAAGCTGATGGCCCACGGAGACTGAAACACATGGAAACCTCATTTCTCGCACAACAATTTGTGCCCATCATGTTTGCAGGCCTGTTGGCGTTCTTGCTGACGGGTTTTCCGGTGGCTTTTGCGCTGGCGGCCACAGGTCTGGGCTTTGGCTTCCTGGGCATGGAGATCGGTCTGTTCCCGCCTAGCCTGTTCCAGGCCCTGCCGCTGCGTATTTTCGGCATCATGCAAAACGACACGCTGCTGGCGATTCCCTTCTTCACCTTCATGGGCATCATTCTCGAGCGCTCGGGCATGGCGGAAGACCTGCTGGAAACGGTTGGCCAGGTGTTCGGCCCTGTTCGCGGCGGCGTGGCCATTGCTGTGGTACTGGTGGGCGCGCTGCTGGCAGCGACCACGGGCGTGGTGGCTGCTGCCGTGATTTCGATGGGTCTGATTTCGCTGCCCATCATGCTGCGTTACGGCTACAGCCGTGTGGTTGCCACCGGGGTGATCACCGCTTCGGGCACACTGGCGCAAGCCATTCCACCCTCACTGGTGCTGATTGTGCTGGCTGACCAGCTGGGCCGCTCTGTGGGTGACATGTACTCGGGTGCTTTGATTCCAGGCTTGCTGCTGGTTGGCCTGTATGTTCTGTTTGTGGTTGCACTGGCCATTTTCCGCCCCTCCATGGTGCCAGCCCTGCCCCCTGAGGCGCGCATTTATCGCGAGCCCAACGGCGCCTCTGGCCACCGCTCGCTGTTCCTGTTGTTCCTGTTGTGTCTGGGCATCGGTTACGGATGGAGCCAGATGCATGACCAGGTGATGACTGCATGGCTGGGGCGTGACCAGGCCGCACCCACCGACGAGGTGTTCATCATGTCCATGACCGTGGCTTCGGTCACTGGCCTGGTGTTGTCGATGCTCAACCGTCAATTCAAGATTGGTTTGCTTTCGCGTCTGGCCGAACAAGTGACGTTCTCGCTGATGCCACCGCTGATCCTGATCTTTTTGGTCTTGGGAACCATCTTCCTGGGCGTGGCCACCCCCACCGAAGGCGGTGCCATGGGCGCGCTGGGCGCATTGGTTCTGGCCATGATCAAGCGCAAACTCTCCATGCCCTTGATGAAGCAGGCTTTGGACAACACCGCCAAGCTGGCTTCCTTTGTGCTGTTCATTCTGATCGGCTCCACCGTGTTCAGCTTCACCTTCAATGCGGCCGATGGTCACATCTGGGTGGAGCACCTGTTTGCCCAGATGCCAGGCGGCGCCTTGGGCTTCCTGATCATTGTGAACGTGCTGATCTTCGTGCTGGGCATGTTCATTGATTTCTTTGAAATTGCGTTCATCGTCATTCCGCTGTTGGCCCCTGTGGCGGAGAAGATCCTCCCGGGCATGGTGCCAGGCATGACGCCTGATCAGGCCATGATCTGGTTCGGTGTGATCATCGCCATGAACCTGCAAACTTCGTTCCTGACGCCCCCCTTCGGTTTCGCCCTGTTCTATCTGCGCAGCGTGGCACCCAAGAACGACTACACCGACAGGATCACCGGCCAGAACATCAAGGCCGTGCAGACCACGGAAATCTACAAAGGCTCGATCGCGTTCATCGTGCTGCAACTGGTCATGGTCATTGCAGTCATTACCATGCCTTCTCTGGTCACGGGTGGCATCACCAAAACCCAAACCATGAGCAATGCCGATGTCATGAAGTCACTGGAAGCTTCATCCCTGGAAGATGGCGATGAACCCGCTGCAGCAGACGAAGCGGCCGACAACAAGCCAGAGGGCTCTGATCTTCAAGCCGCACCTGCAGATGCCCCCAGCGATGCCAAGTCCGATGAAGAGGCGCTCAAGGAACTGCTCAAGAAATAATCTGCGCAGCCCCTTGAGGGCAAGCATTCCACCCCCTGTGCGTACAGCACAGGGGTTTTTTTGCGCCCATTGAACACTCAAGAAGTGCCAGTGAATGCCCGAACATAAAAAAAACCGCACCCGAAGGTGCGGTTTCTTGATCAGCTTAAGCTGTTGATCAGAGCTTGGCGGCCTGCATGAAGCCATCGAAGCGGGCTTCGGTGAAGCGGAACCACAGGTTGGCTTCCTTGCGGTAGTTGCTGTAATCAGCGTAAATTTTCTTCCAACGGGGGTTGGCGGCACCGATTTCTTCGTACAGGGCCATGGCTTCCTTGTAGGCAGCTTCCAGCACAGGTGTCGGGAAAGGAGTCAGCTTGGCACCACCGGCCACCAGCTCCTTGAGGGCGCCAGGGTTGCGGGCGTCGTACTTGGCCTGCATTTCGGTGTGCGCGTAGGCTGCAGCAGCCTCAACGATGGCCTTGTTCTCTGGGGACAGGGAAGCGTAGGCCGCCTTGTTGATGAACAGGTCCAGCTGAGGACCACCTTCCCACCAACCTGGGTAGTGGTAGAACTTGGCCACTTTGTAGAAGCCCAGTTTCTTGTCATCGTAAGGACCGACCCACTCGGCGGCATCGATGGTGCCCTTTTCCAGAGCCTGGTAGATTTCGCCGCCAGGAATGTTCTGGGGCACGCCACCCAGACGCTGGATCACCTTGCCAGCGAAGCCGCCCACGCGGAACTTCAGGCCCTTGTAGTCAGCCACAGTCTTGATGGGCTTGCGGAACCAGCCACCCATCTGGGCACCGGTGTTGCCCATGGGGAAGTTGACGATGTTGTAGCTGTCGTAGAACTCACGCATCAGCTTGAGGCCGTTGCCGTCGTACATCCAGGCGGTCATCTGACGGCTGTTGAGGCCGAAGGGAATGGCGCAACCCAGGGCGAAGCACTCGTCCTTGCCGAAGTAGTAGTAAGGAGCGGTGTGGCCCATTTCCACGGTACCGTTTTGCACAGCATCGACCAGACCAGCGGTAGGCACCAGTTCGCCAGCAGCGTGCACGGTGATTTCAAACTTGCCACCCGACAGTTCCTTGACCTTCTTGGCAAAGGTCTCGGCTGCACCATAAATGGTGTCCAGTGCCTTGGGGAAGGCAGAGGTCAGGCGCCAACGGATGTTGGCTTGGGCTTGCACCAAGGCAGGTGCTGCGCCAGCAGCCAGAACGCCTGCAACGCCAGCGTTCTTGATAACGGAACGACGATCCATAGAAATACTCCTTCAAAAGGTTTTGAACATGTCCGAGACTTCCGGACAAGGACTTCAGTCACCTTACATTTTAGGAAGAATGCCAGCGAGAAACAGGGCGGGTTTACCCTTCACGAAGCGAATAATTCCAGCGAATTTGGCGAATTTTGAGGTGGATTAAAAGAACGCTTGAAATGCTTTCAATCCGGCCAGCGCTGACGCACTGAACGCTCAATGCCATCGGCATCCAGGCCCTGCATGGCCAAAAGCTTGGCAGGGTCGCCATGCTCGATGAACACATCCGGCAAGCCCAGCTGCAGCAACTCGCGCAGGCAGCCCATGGCCTGCAGGGCTTCACCCACCGCACTGCCGGCGCCACCCATGATGCAGCCTTCTTCCACCGTGACGATACGGCTGTGGTTCTGGGTCACTTCGCGCAGCATCTGCATATCCAGCGGTTTGACCCAACGCATATTGACCACGGTCGCATCCAGCGCTTGGGCGGCTTGCAAGGCCGGGTACAGCAAGCTGCCAAACGCCAGTATGGCCACCCCACTCTTGCCTGTGCGACGCAACTCGGCCGCACCATACGGCATAGCCTCAAGGCTGGCGGGCACTGGCGCGCCCACACCAGCCCCACGCGGATAGCGCACAGCCACCGGATGGTTTTGTGCATACGCGGTGGACAGCAACTGGCGACACTCGCCTTCGTCAGCCGGACAAGCCAGTGCCATGTTGGGAATGCAGCGAATGAAGGCGATGTCGTAGGCGCCTGCGTGCGTGGCGCCGTCTGCCCCCACAAGGCCCGCACGATCGAGTGCAAACACGACCGGCAGGTTTTGCAGCGCCACGTCGTGAATCAACTGGTCGTACGCCCGTTGCAAGAAGGTCGAGTAAATCGCCACCACGGGTTTGAGGTTCTCACAAGCCAGACCTGCGGCCAAGGTGACTGCGTGTTGCTCGGCGATACCAACGTCGTAATAGCGTTTGGGAAAGCGTTTGTGAAACTCGACCATGCCCGAGCCTTCACGCATGGCGGGGGTGATGCCGACCAGACGCTCGTCCTGCGCCGCCATGTCACACAACCACTGGCCAAAGACCTGCGTGAAGGTGGTCTTGGGCGGCGTGGCGGGCGGAACAATCCCCACGGCTGGATCGAACTTGCCGGGGCCGTGGTAAGTGACCGGATCAGCCTCGGCCAGTTTGTAGCCTTGGCCTTTTTTGGTGACCACATGCAAAAACTGCGGCCCCTCAAGGTGTTTGATGTTCTCGAGCGTCGGGATCAACGAGTCCAGGTCGTGGCCATCGATTGGGCCGATGTAGTTGAAACCAAATTTCTCAAACAAGGTGGCGGGCACCACCATGCCTTTGGCGTGTTCCTCAAAGCGCTTGGCCAGCTCGAACAAAGGGGGCGCGGCCTTGAGCACCTGCTTGGCACCCTCTTTGGCTGCCGCGTAAAAACGACCGCTCATCAACTGGGCCAGGTAGCGGTTGAGCGCGCCCACCGGCGGGCTGATCGACATGTCGTTGTCGTTGAGAATGACCAGTAGCTTGCAGTCTTCCACGCCGGCGTGGTTAAGCGCTTCAAAGGCCATGCCGGCGGTCATGGCGCCGTCGCCAATCACGGCAATGGCGTGACGGTTTTCGCCCTTCTGGCGGGCGGCCAGCGCCATGCCCAAGGCCGCAGAAATGCTGGTGGACGAGTGACCCACACCGAACGTGTCGTACTCGCTCTCGTCGCGGCGCGGGAAGCCGGACAGGCCATCGAGCTGTCGCAGCGTAGGCATGCGCTCGCGTCGACCGGTCAGGATTTTGTGCGGATAGGTCTGATGGCCCACGTCCCAGACGATGCGGTCCTGCGGCGTGTTGAACACATAGTGAAGGGCCACCGTCAATTCAACCGTGCCCAGGTTCGAGCTGAGATGACCGCCTGTTCTGGAGACGTTGTCGAGCACGCACTGGCGCACTTCGTCGGCCAGGCGTGGCAGATCGTGGCGAGGCAGCTTGCGCAGATCCTCGGGCGAGTCAATGGCTTGGAGCAATCCCGTCATGGTCTCTTCAATGTGTTCGCTGCACCACCCAGCGCGTAATCTCACGCAGCATGGTCAATTGTTCTTCAGGCAAGCCTGTATCACTCAAGGCCTGATGCGCCTGAGTGGCCAGTTCGTCAGCCCAGGCTTGGGCCTGCGCCAGCCCCAACAAGCTGACATATGTGGGTTTATCCGCCTGTGCATCCTTGCCTGCGGTTTTGCCAAGGGTGGCCGAGTCCGCGGTCACGTCCAGCACATCGTCCACGACCTGGAAGGCCAAACCCAACGTTTGGCCGAAACGCTCCAGCGCCTGCCAGACCGGGCCCTCTTGTACACCTGCGCAAACGGCGCCCATCTGCACACCACACAACAACAAAGCACCCGTCTTGAGCCGGTGCATCAGCTGAAGCTCGTCCAGGGATATACGCTGGCCTACGTTGGCCAAGTCGATGGCCTGCCCGCCCGCCATGCCCCAGTAGCCGCTGGCCCGCGCCAGCAGCGCACAGCAACGGGCCTGCACGGCAGCATCGCCACCTTCGGGTGTGAGCAGTTCAAACGCCAGCGACTGCAAGGCATCGCCCGCCAGCAACGCCTGGGCTTGGCCGAACTGCACATGAACCGTGGGCTTGCCACGGCGCAGCACATCGTTGTCCATGCAGGGCATATCGTCGTGCACCAGGGAGTAAGCATGGATGAGCTCCAGCGCGCAGGCCGCACGCAAATCGGTCTGCTCACCTTTCGCGCCGCCAAGGGCCTGCGCGGTAGCCATCACCAGCAGGGGGCGTAGCCGCTTGCCACCGTCAAGCACGGCGTAGCGCATGGCCTGGCCGAGTTGAGCAGGCGCTCGCTCGTCCATCCAGCCTGCAAGCGCATCTTCGACCTGTTGCAAGCGCGGCTGCATCCATTGCAGCAATGCGGGCGATACGCTCATGCCTCGTCCCAGGGTTTGAGCTGCCCGTTGTCCAGAACCTGAATCTGGTTTTCAACCGCCTGAAGCTGATCGCGGCAAAACGCCAGCAAAACAGCACCACGCTGGTAACCACTGAGCAACTCGGACAAGGGCATTTGTCCAGACTCCAGTCGTGACACAAGCGATTCCAGCTCTTGCAAGGCAGCCTCGTAGCTTTGAGGCTGCTGGGCATCTGGATCGGCTGGTGCTGAAGAACGGGCTTTGGACATCTGCATTCCCACAAAAGTGCTGATTTTAGAAGCACAAGCTGACCCAAACTTGCAGGCTGTTAAACCCCATGACTGCCCAGGGGGTACAATCGCCCCTCACTAGGCAGTTTCTGACTGCCTTTTTCGTCTGCGCCGGTTTCTTCGGAGTACAGCGCTTTGTCCCTGCCCCTTCATAGGGGGAGTCTCAGGTCAGGTCACCCCATGTCTGATTTAAGTCTTCAGCTACAGCAGGCCGCAAGCCAACTGCCAGTTTCCTCGTACTTTGATGCATCGCTGTTTGAGCGCGAGCGCGAAGTGCTTTTTTCCAAAGGCCCCCGCTATGTGGGCCATGCCCTGTCGGTGCCCGAGCCGGGGGATTACTTTGCCCTGCCCCAGGAGGCCCAAGGACGCGCACTCGTGCGCAATGCCCAGGGTCATGTAGAGCTGGTTTCCAATATTTGCCGCCACCGCCAGGCCGTCATGCTGGGCGGCCGCGGCAACCTGCACACACAAGGCAAGGGGCATGCTGGCGGCAATATCGTCTGTCCGCTGCACCGCTGGACCTACTCGCCCCAGGGTGAGCTGCTGGGGGCGCCGCATTTTGCGCAGGACCCCTGCCTGAACCTGAACAATTACAGGCTGCGCGAGTGGAACGGGCTGCTGTTCGAAAACAACGGCCGCGACATCGCCGCAGACCTTGCCGGCATGGGGCCACAGCACAAGCTCAGCTTTGAAGGCTACAAACTTGACCACGTGGAGTTGCACGAGTGCAACTACAACTGGAAAACCTTCATCGAGGTCTACCTCGAGGACTACCACGTCGCCCCTTTCCACCCCGGCTTGGGCAACTTTGTCACGTGTGACGATCTGGCCTGGGAATTCAAGGACCAGTATTCGGTGCAAACCGTCGGCGTGGCCAGCACGTTTGGCAAACCCGGCTCAGACGTGTACAAAAAGTGGCACGAGGTGTTGCTCAAGTACCGCAATGGCCAGCTGCCCGAGCAGGGCGCGATCTGGCTGACGTACTACCCCCACATCATGGTGGAGTGGTATCCGCACGTGCTCACGGTCTCGACCCTGCACCCCATCAGTGCGGACAAGACCCTCAACATGGTGGAGTTCTACTACCCTGAAGAAATCGTCGAGTTCGAGCGTGAGTTTGTCGAGGCGCAACGCGCGGCGTACATGGAAACAGCCATCGAGGACGATGAAATTGCCGAGCGCATGGACGCCGGTCGCAAGGCCCTGATGATGCGTGGCGATAACGAGGTCGGCCCCTACCAGAGCCCCATGGAAGACGGCATGCAGCACTTTCACGAGTGGTACCGCAAGCAGATGCGACAAGCTGTCTAATCACCAGCGTGCCGCCTGAGCCTCAAGCGCTCAGGCGGTTTTTTCAAGAGGTCCTACGCAGATGCAAGCTTTATGGATGGTTCTGGCAGCCCTGCTGTTTGCCACCATGAGCGTGTGCATCAAGCTGGCCGCTTCGGACTTCAGCATTTTTGAAATTGTGCTGGCCCGTGGCCTGATCGGCATGGTGGTGATGACCGCCATTTGTCGCCACAATAACGTCACCCTGCGCACACCGGTGCCCATCATGCACGTGTGGCGTTCTGTCGTCGGCGCCACGGCGCTGTCATGCTGGTTCTACGCGATTGCACATTTGCCTCTGGCCACGGCCATGACGCTCAACTACATGAGCGGCATCTGGGTGGCGGCCTTCATGGTGGGCGGCACGGTTTTGCTTGGCCGCAGTGCAGACCTTGGACGTCAAGGTCCTTTGATGTTGACGGTGTTGGCGGGTTTTGCGGGCGTTGTCCTCTTGCTCAGGCCCACCCTTGATCATGACCAATTCCTGGCTGGCCTGGTCGGCTTGATTTCCGGCATGAGCGCCTCGTTGGCCTACATTCAACTGGCCGCGCTCGGGCGTGTGGGCGAACCCGAAACCCGCACCGTGTTTTATTTTTCGATGGGCTCCAGCGCCGTGGGCCTGGGCGGCATGTTGTTGACGGGTGCGCATGACTGGTGGCAAACCCAAGCCCTGTGGTTACTGCCCATTGGTGTGCTGGCCACATTGGGGCAGCTGGCCCTGACCCGTGCCTACAGCCGCAGCTCTGCCTTGCTGGTGGCCAGTTTGCAATACTCCGGCATTGTGTTTGCGGCGCTCTATGGCCTGTTCCTGTTTGGCGACAATATTCCCCTTTCTGGCTGGGCGGGCATGACCCTGATCATGGCCAGCGGCCTTGCTGCCACAGCCCTGCGCCACCGCGCCCTGCCCACTGCACCTGCTGAAGAGCACTGAAAGCACCCCATGACCTACCCCTTGTTGATTTCCGCGCAAGAACTGCAGCAATTGCAGACCACACAGTCCCCGGTGGTCGTGTTTGACTGCAGCTTTGATTTGATGCAGCCCGACACGGTGGACGCCACCTACGCTCAGGAACACATTGAAGGCGCGCAGCAAGCTCACCTGGAGCGACACCTGAGCGCGCACGATGCACGACAGGCACTCAACGGTGGCCGCCACCCCCTGCCCAACCCCGAAGACGTGGCCCAATGGCTGGGCCAGTGCGGCGTTCATCAAGACACCCAGGTCGTGGTCTATGACCGCAACGGCAACAACTACTGCGGCCGCCTGTGGTGGATGCTCAAATGGCTGGGCCACGATGCCGTGGCCATTCTGGACGGGGGTCTGCAAGCCTGGAAAGCTGCAGGGGGCGCTGTGACCCAAGGCACGAGCACATCGACGGCTGCGTCGACCTTTGCCATTCGCCCCGCCCTGCGCCAATGGCTGCGTGTTGACGATGTCCGCACCCGGCTGGGTCAGCCTGGTCAAACCCTGGTGGATGCCCGCGGCACCCCACGTTACCGCGGCGAGGCCGAGCCACTGGACCCGATTGCGGGCCACATCCCCGGCGCGCTCAACCGCCCCTTTACCGACAATTTCGATGCACAGGGCAAATTCAAATCACCCGAGGTGTTGCGTCAGGAGTGGTTGCAATTGCTGGCCGGCCGCGCGCCCGACAGCGTGGTGCACCACTGCGGCAGCGGCGTCAGCGCCGTGCCCAACATCGTAGCCATGGAGCTCGCGGGTCTGGGCGTCACCGGCCTGTATGCAGGCAGCTGGAGCGAGTGGAGCCGCACCCCAGGCTTGCCCTGCGAAAAGTCCTGAGTCGGTTCTCAGTGAACGTGGCCGTGTCCGGTGTGCACCAGGCCACTGACCAGTGTCACCAGGCCAATCCCGATCAAGAGCCAAAACACCTGCGCAGCCGTCTGGCGGGCAGAAAGACGCTTTTGCAATTGCGGTATCAAATCCGCCAAAGCCACGTAAATGAAACTGCTGCTGGCCACCACCAGGAACAGCGGCAGCCATTCATGCAGCGCATCCACCAGCACATAGCCCACCAGGCCGCCGAGTGCCGTCACCGCGCCCGCCAGGGAGACCTTGAGCACAGCTGCGCGACGGGAGTCACGCCCCTCGCGCAGAACCACCAGATCGCCCATGTGGTGCGGCACCTCGTGCGCCAACACCGCCAGCGATGCCAGCAAACCCAGGTTCAGATCGGCCAGAAAGGCCGAGGCAATCAAGATGCCATCGCCAAAACAATGGACACTGTCGCCAGCCAATACGGCCCATTTGCCAGGACGGTGGTCGTGCGCATGTGAATGCGTGTGCCCGGCGTGCTCCGCGTCATCCGCCATACCGTGGTGGTGTTCATGGCCGTGGTGCCACAGCTCGGCCTTGTCGAGCAGGAAAAAGAACACCAGACCGACCAGCAAGACGGGAAACAGCACGTGTGGCTCCAGCTCGCTTTCAAAGGCCTCGGGCAACAGATGCATGAAAGCCGTGGCCAGCAAAGCGCCCGCAGCCAGGCTCAGCATGTGCTGGGTGTAACGGCTGAGCACGCCAAAGCTCATCCACGCGGCCAGCCAGACGCTGCCAATACCCGCCAGCAAAGTCCCCATCAAAATACTTAAAACCTGCATCACCATTCCTTCAATTAAGCACAGCCACGCCCAAGCCGGCCAAAGAAAACCGCCCCGAAGGGCGGCAATCAAACATCGCTTTGATCATGCTAGCAAAGCTGTCAAGCCCTGCCGCAGGGATGCGCAAGCAGTCTCAAACCCCATGCGCTGCAAACCATTTGAGCAAGCGTGCCCAACCATCCTTGGCGGCAGCTTCGCGGTAGCTTGGCCGGTAGTCTGCATGAAAGGCGTGGGGAGCGTCGGGGTAGATGACCCATTCGCTCGATTTTGCCGCCGACGAGCCTTGCGCCGCCAAAGCTGCTTTCATCTTATCAACCGTGTCAAGCGGTATGCCTGTATCAGCCCCGCCGTACAGGCCCAGCACAGGTGCTTTCAGGTCAGCCACCTTGTCCATCGGATGCCAGGGGTTCTGAGGCGTGGTTTTACCCACCAGACGGCCGTACCAGGCCACACCTGCCTTCAGCTTGGGCTGGTGCTGCGCATACAGCCAGGTGATGCGCCCACCCCAGCAAAAGCCCGTGATGGCCAGACGCGAGGTGTCGCCGCCCTGGGACTGCGCCCAAGCGACAGTCGCGTCCAGATCGCCCATGACCTGGGCGTCCGGCACCTTGGCGATCACCTCGCTCATCAGCTTGGCCAGCTCGCCATATTCGCTGGGATCGCCCTGGCGAATGAAAAGCTCAGGGGCAATCGCCATGTAGCCCGCCTGGGCCAGGCGACGCGTCACGTCGGCAATGTATTCATGCACACCAAAAATTTCGGAGATCACCAGCACCACAGGCAAATTGCTTTTGCCCGCAGGCATGCTGCGGTAGGCTGGCATCTTGAAACCATTCACATCGATCATCACCTCGCCAGAGACCAGGCCATCGGCAGAGGTCTTGATGGCCGTCTGGCTCATGACACCACCAGCGGCAGCGGCATAACCCACACCCAGTGCCGCCTTCAAGGCAAAGCGTCGATCGACACCCCCTTCGCGTCCAGTGAGTAAGGATTGAGCGTCCTGGAACAAGTCTTCACGCATGTTGAGCTCCTCTTGTGTTGATGTGGCACATATCTTGTCATAACCGGACTGACCTTGCAGGGCTTGGGCCTAGAAGGGCAAAAACCGCTTGATCAATGGGCCTGCTCCCAATTGGGCCCCACCCCCACCTCGGCCAACAGGGGCACCTTGAGTTGCGCCACCTCGGCCATGATGCGCGGCACCTCGGTCTTGACCCAGTCCACCTCGGCCAGCGGCACTTGGAAGACCAGTTCGTCGTGCACCTGCATGATGACCTTGGTCGCCCGACCTTGCGCATCAATCGCTTGCTGCACGGCCACCATGGCTTTCTTGATGAGGTCGGCCGCTGTGCCCTGCATGGGCGCATTGATGGCGGCCCGCTCTGCACCCGCCCGGCGCGGCCCGTTGGGGCTGTTGATCTCGGGCAGCATCAGGCGGCGGCCAAATACGGTTTCCACATAACCTTGCGCCTTGGCCTGCGCACGCGTGTCGTCCATGTAGCGCTTGACGCCCGCAAATCGCTCGAAATAGCGCGTGATGTAGTTCTTGGCTGCGGTGTTGTCGATGCCCAGCGCCTTGGCCAGGCCAAAAGCGCTCATGCCGTAGATCAGACCGAAGTTGATGGTCTTGGCATAGCGGCGTTGTTCGCTGGACACCTGTTCAGGCGTGAGACCAAACACCTCGGCTGCCGTGGCGCGGTGCACATCCAGCCCTTCGTGGAAGGCTTTGAGCAGGGCCGGGTCATCGCTCAGGTGGGCCATGATGCGCAACTCGATCTGGCTGTAGTCGGCGCTGGCGATCACGCAGCCCTCGGGCGCCACAAACGCTTCGCGCACGCGGCGGCCCTCAGCGGTGCGGATCGGGATGTTCTGCAGGTTCGGGTCGTTGCTGGACAGGCGTCCGGTGACGGCCACCGCCTGTGCGTAGTGCGTGTGCACCCTGCCCGTGCGCGGCAGCGCCATCTGCGCCAACTTGTCGGTGTAAGTGCCCTTGAGTTTGGACAGGCTGCGGTGCTCCAGAATGCGGGCGGGCAGCGGGTAATCCTCGGCCAGCTTCTCCAGCACCTCTTCGTCGGTACTTCGCGCGCCGGTGGCGGTTTTCTTGATGACGGGCAGGCCCAGCTTGTCGAAGAAGATTTCGCCCAGCTGCTTGGGGCTGGCCAGATTAAAGGGCTGGCCTGCGATCTCGTAGGCTTCCTGTTCGAGCTGCACGATGCGCTCGCCCAGTTGCTGGCTTTGCGCCGCCAGCGTGGGCGCGTCGATCAGCACGCCGTTGCGTTCAATACGAAACAGCGCTTCGCTGGTGGCGATTTCCAGCTCGTAAATGGCTTTGAGGCCCGCGTGGCTTTCAATCTGCGGCCACAGGGCCAGGTGCACGTCCAGGCACTGGTCCGAGTCTTCGCACGAATACTCGGCGGCCTTAGCCACATCCACCTGCGCAAACGGAATCTGATGCGCACCTTTGCCACACAAGTCCTCGTAGCTGATGCCCTTGCGGCCCAGGTGCCGCTCGGCCAGGCTGGACAGACCGTGGGGCTTGTGCACTTCGAGCACATAGCTTTGCAGCATGGTGTCGTGCACATAACCGTGCACTTCGATGCCGTGGTTGGCAAACACATGGCGGTCATATTTGACGTGCTGGCCCAGCTTGTGGCGCGCGGGGTTTTCCAGCCAGGGCTTCAGACGCGCCAGCACCTCCTCGCGCGGCA
>JBEEOS010000031.1:0-18683 GCA_041191485.1 Pseudomonadota bacterium | reverse complement strand
CAGCGAGGTGCCACCCAGAATGACAGCGGCAATCGCGTCGAGTTCGAACATCTGCGCCATCTTGCCGCTGGACGAATCCATGCGGGCCATCAGCACAATTGCGCCCAAAGCGCACGACAGGCCGGACACCACATACACGCCCAGCTTGTACCAGCGAATGTTGATACCCACCTGGCGGGCGCCCATTTCGTTGGAGCCCATCGCGTACACATAGCGGCCGATCTTCGTGCTGGACAGGACAAAGGCCATCAGCACAAAGAACACGCCGGTGATGAGGGTGGGCATCGGAATGCCAAAAATGTCACCGTAGCCCAGGAAAGGGAAGGGCTCGGGCAGGCCGGCGTTGTCAAAACCACCGGTCAAATCAAACGCCAGGCCACGCCACAGCGTCAGGCCACCCAGGGTGACGATGAAGGCCGGAATGCCGACAAAGGCCACCAGATAGCCGTTGAAGAAACCCACCGCAGCGCCAATGCCCAAAGCCACCAGCATGGCCATGTAGGGATCGATGCCGACCTTGATCATCATGTGGCCAGCAACGGCGCCAGCCAAAGCAGTGAGGGCGCCCACAGCCAGATCGACACCACCGGTCAGGATCACAAACGTTTGACCGCCAGCGAGCAAGGCAATCACGGAAGCCTGCACCAGAATATTGGACAGATTGCCGGTGGTCAGAAAATAAGGGGAAGCAACGCTCAGCAAGACGCCAAGCACCAGCACCGCAACCAGGGCGCCATACCATTCTTGTCGGGTGATGGATTTCATCATTTCAATTTCCTAAAAAGACCTGACACTCGCCACGCACGAATGTCAAAAAGTCCCCGCCGAAGCGGGGACTGTTGAGCGATCAAACGATCACTTGACCTTCATGAACTGGCCGACGCCAGAGTCTTTGGCGAACTGGTCCACGTTGGAAGGCAGCACCAGGAAGGAGCCGGTGTCGATGCGGTTGGAGACCTTCTGGCCTTTGGCTGCAGCGATGGCGGTTTCCACGCCCACTTGACCGATCTTGGCCAGCATCTGCGCGGCGTTGGCTTGCTGCCAGCCTTGCTTCATCATGTCCAGGCCGCCAGGGGAGCCGTCAAAACCAGCAATCTTGACCGCGCCGGGCTTCTTGCCAGCGGCCATCAGTGCGGCCTTGGCACCCAGGGCGCCGCCGTCCCATGCGCAAGCGATCACCTTGGCACCGGGGTTGGAGCGCAGAGCAGCTTCCACGCCGTTTTGGGCCATGGTCTGGTCCCAGGTGGTGGGGACGTCCACGATTTTCACGTTCTTGCGCACAGCGTTCAGGCCGTCATAGAAACCCTTGCGGCGTTCCTGGCCGGTGGACTGGCCTTGGTCGCCGGTCACGTAGATCACGGTGTCGCCATCCTTGATTTGTTCTGCGGCCCACTTGCCTTGCACCATGGCGGCCTTGATGTTGTCGGTGGCGACATACGAGGTGATGTCAGCGCCGGAAATGCCGGTGTCCACAGCGACCACAGCGATGCCAGCCTTCAGGGCCTTGTTGACGGCAGGGGCGATGCCCTTGGAGTCCACGGGGGCGATGGCAATGGCGTTGACCTTGCGGGTGATCATGTCTTCAACGATGGCCAGTTGCTTGGACAGCTCGCCTTTTTCAGCGGCCAGCTCGATGAACTTGACGCCTGCAGCGCTGCCGGCTTTCTTGGCGCCGCCGTTGATCAGGGTCCAGCCTTCGTTGGTGTTGCCGTTGGTGATGTAGGCCACAGTCACATCAGCCGCGAAGGCCGAGGTGAACAGGGTAGCTGCAGCGGCGGCGATGGCCAGACGGCCGAAAGTGCGTTTGGTGATCATGGGTTTATCTCCGTTGTGTTGAATGGAAGTGGGCACGGAAAACGCCTTTTTCGTGCCGCAAACGGATTAAACTGCAAAAAGCGACTAAATAAACATAGTAGTTTTACTAATGTACTTTTGTCCCAACATCCACGATGCTTGCCCCCATTGCAATGAAATACCCCTTCTGAGAGAAGCACCATGGCCAACACACCTGTTCTTGAAATCCAGAACCTGACCAAGCACTACGGCGGCGTCAAAGCCCTGACCGATGCGCAATTTCGCCTGATGCCCGGCGAGCACGCCGCCATCGTCGGCGACAACGGCGCGGGCAAAAGCACTTTTGTGCGCCTGATCACCGGCGTGGAACAGCCCAACAGCGGCGATATTTGTCTGGATGGCGACAAAGTCAGCTTCGAGTCGCCGCTGGATGCCCGCGAGCAGGGCATCGAAACCGTCTACCAGACCCTGGCCCTGGCCGAAGACCTGGATGTGCCCGCCAACATCTTTCTGGGTCGCGAAATCACGCGCCTGAACCTGGGCCCACTGTCCATCCTCAATCACAAGGCCATGCGCGAGAAATCCGCCAGCATGCTGTCGACCACGGGCGTGAAGATTCAGGACATGTCCGAATCCCTGCGTGGCATGTCGGGCGGGCAGCGCCAATGCGTGGCCATTGCCCGCGCCGCCGGTTTTGCCAAGAAACTCATCATCCTGGACGAGCCCACGGCGGCCCTGGGCGTGCAGGAAACGGCCCGCGTGGAAGAAATCATCAAGGGCCTGAAAAAGCAGGGCATCCCGCTGATCATCATCAGCCACAACCTGCGCCAGGTGTTTGACCTGGTGGACCGCATTCATGTGTTCCGTCAGGGCCGCATCATTTGCAGCCGCCCCAAGCACATGACCAACCCCGAGGAAATCGTGGGCCTGATCACGGGCGCCATCGACCCGGCTTCGCTGCCGGCTGAAGAAGAGGCGCTGGCATGCTGAAAGGAATCGATCCTCTGCTCACGCCCGAGCTGCTGATGCATTTGTGCGCCATGGGCCACGGTGAATGGGTGGCCGTGGTGGATGCCAACTTCACGGCAGACTACCTCAGCCAGGGCCGTATTCCGGTGGTGCGCTTGCCGGGCCACAGCCTGGAGCGTGTGAGCCAGGCGGTGTTGTCGGTCATGCCTTTGGCGCAAGATGTGGCCCACCCCGCAGCTTTCATGAAGGTGTGTCACAGCGCAGAAGGTCATCGCACCCCTGCGCAACAAGCCGTGGTCGATCTGGTGGTGGCGCAAGGTGTCAGCGCCGACAAAGTCGAAGCGGTGGAACGCTATGCGTTTTACGAGAAAATCAAGGGCGCGAGCCTGATCGTGCAAAGCGGTGAAGTCACCGCTTACGGCAATGCCATGTACTGCAAGGCCGTGATCCTGCCCTGAAACACGCCCCGGATGAATCCACCTGCACACACGCGCCAGATGCGCGGCTCCAACCACAGCGGCATGCGCCAGTTCAACGAGCGCATTGTGCTGCAGGCCATCCGCCATCAAGGGGCCATTCCCAAAGCCGATCTGGCGCGCCTGACGCAGCTGTCCACCCAGACGGTGGCCATCATCGTGGGGCGTTTGCTGGACGACGGCTTGCTGCTCAAGCAAGAACGCATTCGCGGCAAGATTGGCCAGCCCTCTGTGCCACTGTCGCTCAACCCTGAGGGGGCCTACAGCATCGGCATTCAGGTCGGGCGGCGCAATCTGGAATTGCTGGTGGCCGACTTTTGTGGGCAGCCGGTCCTGCGCCACGAGGTGGTGTACGAATACCCCGACCCGCAAGTGCTGATGGGGCAAATTGCCGAAGGCCTGCAAAGCCTGCAAACCCAGCTGGGCGAGCGTTGGTCTCGCGTGGTCGGTGTGGGCCTGACGGCGCCTTTGTCGGTGCACAAATGGGCCGATCTGATGCAAGGCCAGGCGGCCCAGGCTTTGCGCCGCTGGGAAGGTCTGAATTTACGGGCACAGGTGCAGGCCCTGACCGATTTGCCAGTGGTGTTTGCCAAAGACACCATGGCCGCCTGTGTGGCCGAGCTGCTGCAAGGGCATGGACAGGACACGCGCAGTTTTCTGTACGTGTTTGTCGGCACCTTCATCGGCGGTGGGCTGGTCCTTGGGGGGCATGTGCTCAGTACCGATCGTGGCAACGCCGGAGCCATTGGCTCGATGCCCATGGATCGTCCTGCCAAGGCAGGTGTGTTTCCGCCGCAGTTGTTGCAAGTGGCCTCGGGCTGGCAGCTGGAGCAGGCTTTGCTGGCGCAGGGGCACGACCCATTGCTGATCCATGACGACGCCATCATGCAGTCCGCCTACCAGGCCTGCACAGAGCCCTGGCTGAAAGAGGCCAGCCAGGCGCTGGCCATGGTGGTCGCCAATTCGGCGGCCTTGCTCGATCTGGATGCGGTGGTGATGGACGGCTCACTGGGCGCATCGCTCATGACTGCTTTGCGCGAGCGAACCTTGCAAGCCTTGGCGAATTACCGTTTCGATGGCATGCACCAGCCTCGCTTGCTCGCTGGCCGTGTGGGTGCGCATGCCCGCGCATTGGGTGGCGCCTTGCTGCCTCTGCACAGCCAGTTTTTTCCTGACAAAGACATCATCCTCAAACAGGATCTCGAATGAAGTTGTATCTGGACAGCGCAGACGCGGCGCAATGGGCCATGCCTGCTGGCGCACCGCACATTGCAGGCGTCACGACCAATCCGACCTTGGTCATGCAGGCCGGGCTGCCGGTCAGTCTGGCGGGTTACTTGCGCCTGGTGCGCGAAGCCGGGCAGGCCCGCTTGCCCGAGTTGATGCTGCAATTGCCACGCGCCGATGTGGGCGAGGCGGCCGAGTGGTTGTCAGCCTTGCTCCCTGCTGCGCTGCAAGCACGCGTCAAGCTCACCATCAAGCTGCCTTGCGATGCGCAGTGGCAAGCTGTGTTGCGCGAGGTGCAGGCTTGGGGTGTGCCTGTCTTGCTGACGGGTTTGTCCAACCCGGTGCAGCTATTGTGGGCGCAGTCCCAAGGGGCCAGCTATGTGGCTCCTTACGTGGGGCGTTTGCAGGCCGATGGGCGGGATGTCTGGTCGCTCATGCAGGCCTGCGTGGCCATGCAGGCCGAGGGTGTGCAGCTGCTGGCCGCCAGCATCAAGTCGGCCGATGTGCTGGCGCGTCTGATCGGCATGGGGGCACACGCGGTGACGGTCAAACCCGAGTTTGTGGCGCAGCTGGTCACCGACCCCATGACGCAATCTGCCGTGGCTCAGTTTGAGCGCGATATCGAATCCAGCCAGGCTTTCAAGGCCTGAAGAGGAGCCAGTTCAGGCCTTGCGGGTACGCGCCAGCGGCGGGTTACGCTCGAAATACTGCACGATGCCCTTGAGCAGGGCCTCGGTCAGCTTGTCCTGGTAGGCCCCATCGCGCAGGCGCATCTCTTCTTCCGGGTTGCTGATGAAGGCGGTTTCCACCAGCACACTGGGAATGTCCGGTGCCTTGAGCACCGCAAACCCGGCTTGTTCCACACGCGGTTTGTGCAGGCGACCGACCTGCGAGATGTAGCGCAGCAAGGTGCCACCCAGCTTGAGGCTGTCCCGGATCTGGGCCGTGGTGCTCATGTCCAGCATCGCGCGTTGCACGTGCCAGTCCTGCCCGCCGAGGTTGATGCCGCCAATCAAGTCAGCCTTGTTTTCTTTTTGGGCCATCCAGCGTGCGGCGCTGCTCGATGCGGCGCCATCGCTCAGGGCAAAAACACTGGCACCGCGCGCCTGGGGTGTGAAAAACGCATCGGCATGGATGCTGACCATCAGGTCGGCCTGCACACGGCGCGCTTTTTGGACCCGTACATGCAGGGGCACAAAATAGTCCGCATCCCGGGTGAGGTAGGCGCGCATGGGGGCGCCACCGATGCTTTGGCTGTTGATCAGCGAGCTCAGCCGCTGGGCGATGCTCAGCACCACATCTTTCTCGCGCGTGCCATTGGGGCCGATGGCCCCCGGGTCCTCACCGCCGTGGCCGGGGTCGATGGCGACCACGATCAACCGGTCTGAAGCCCGGGCGGGCTCAGGCGGACGCGCAGGGTGATCTGGCCGATCCATGTACTGGCGCGGGGGTTCGGCCAGGGGCTTGCCTGCACGCTTGGCCATCAGTTCGCCCAAAGGATCGCCCCCTGCCACTGGGGCTGGTGTGGTCACGCCGGCTTCGCGCAGGCGATCGGCAATCAGTTTTTCCAGCGGGTCCACCGCCTGCGTGGGGTACAGGTCCAGCACCAGGCGGTACTGATAGGGGTCGATCGGCTGCAGCGTGAACACCTGTGGCGCAATCGGCTGCTTGAGGTCGATCACCAGACGCACCACGCTGGCACTGAACTGGCCCACGCGAATGCCCGCAATATTGGGGTCATTGGCCTGCACCTTGCCGACCAGCTCGCGCAAGGCGCTGTTGAGCTGCAGGCCTTCAATGTCCACCGCCAGCCGAGGCGGGTCGGCCACAAACGTCTGGGTGGTTTTGAGGGGCACGTCAGATTCGAGTGTGACGCGGCTGTACTCGGGCGCAGGCCAGATGCGCACAGCCATCATGCTGGCACCGTGGCTGAGCTGGGTGCGCCCCAGCAGCAGCGAGAGCGCGCCCATACGCAGCAATTGACGGCGTTGCATCAGATGAGCCTCATGCGCCATGTGCAAGCTGCCCCCACTGAGCCAGCCATTGTTGCCCACGTTCGGTTTGCGCCCGGATGCAGACTTGGCGCGCTTCGTCGTTCGTGACCTCAAGCTGGATCACCCAATCGGCT
This sequence comes from Pseudomonadota bacterium, assembly GCA_041191485.1. Classification (GTDB taxonomy): domain Bacteria; phylum Pseudomonadota; class Gammaproteobacteria; order Burkholderiales; family Burkholderiaceae_C; genus Limnohabitans_A. The sequence continues at coordinate 12,089 of JBEEOS010000031.1, read as the reverse complement.
TTGGGCAGTTGTCCGGCCACTTTTTCGGGCCACTCCATCAGTTTCAGGCCGGGGCCGGCAAAGATGTCCCGGAACCCGGCGTCTTCCCACTCCTGCGGGTCGCTGAAACGGTAAAAGTCGAAATGCCAGACAGGCCAAAGGCCTTGCGGGCCCTGGGCTTCATGGGGCTCGACCACGGCGTAGGTGGGGCTTTTGATGCGTCCTTGCACACCCGCAGCGCGCAGCAAGTGGCGCACCAGGGTGGTTTTGCCTGCGCCCAGATTGCCTTGCAGCTCAATGCAGGCGTCCTGCCCACCGGGCCAGGTAGGCAGGGCAGCAGCCAGGGCCGAAGCAAAAGCCTGGGTGTCCTGCTCGGTGCGCCAGTGGCCATGCCAGTGGGTGGCTAGGGCCGTGTTGGTGTTGCTACCTACAATGGGCGGGTGAGTGCCGGACATCGACAAATTGATCCTCAAAAACTGTGGGCCCAGATCCAGGATTGGGCGCGAGAGTTGCAATTGTCCCAAATTGCGGTGGCCCCTGTGGATTTGTCCGATGCCGAGCCGGGTTTAAGGGCCTGGCTGGAGGCGGGGTTTCACGGCCAGATGCACTACATGCAGGCGCATGGCATGAAGCGCGCCCGCCCGGCCGAACTGCTGCCTGGCACCGTGAGCGTGATCACGGCGCGCATCGACTATCTGCCCCAAGGCACGCGACCCGATTGGGTAGAAGACGAGCTGGCGCGCCATGTGCGTGCGGGTGAAGCGGTGGTGTCCCTCTATGCCCGGGGGCGCGATTACCACAAGGTCCTGCGTCAACGTCTGCAGCACTTGGCCGAGCGTATTGCGCAAGAGATCGGCCCCTTTGGGCACCGTGCGTTCACCGATTCGGCCCCCGTGCTGGAGGTGGAGCTGGCACAGCGCTCGGGTCTGGGGTGGCGCGGCAAACACAGCTTGCTGCTCTCGCGCGAGGCAGGCTCCATGTTTTTTCTGGGCGAGTTGTTTGTGGACCTGGCCTTGCCGGTCAGTGTGCCCACCACGGCGCATTGCGGGCAGTGCGAAGCCTGCATGCAGCTGTGTCCGACACAGGCGATTGTGGCGCCCTACAAGGTGGACGCCCGGCGCTGCATTTCCTACCTGACCATTGAACACGAGGGCCCCATCGACCTTGCGTTGCGCCCACTGATTGGGAACCGCGTTTATGGCTGCGACGACTGCCAGCTGGCTTGCCCCTGGAACAAGTTTGCACAGACGCATCCCTTGCCAGACTGGCAGGCGCGGGAGGGCCTGGCCGGTAGCGACATTGCCTATTTGCTGGCCTGGGACGAGGCCACCTTTTTGCGCCGCACCGAGGGCAGCGCCATTCGGCGCATTGGCCATGGGCGTTGGGTACGCAATTTGGCGCTGGCGGCGGGCAATGCGCTGGCGTCAGGGGCGCTGTCGGCTTCAGACGCGCAAACATTGCGTCAGGCCCTGCAACACTGGGCGCAGCACCCCAGCGAAGTGGTGCGCGAACAGGTGCAGTGGTCGCTGAATCAGGCCAGCACCCCCAGCGCAAAACTCAGGCTGCCCACGCCCAGCAAGGTGGACAAGGTCACCAGCCCCGCGACAAACGAGCCGTTGTAACCCATGCGCGAGGCCAGCACATAGCAGCTCGAAGCGGTGGGCAGGGCCGAAAACGCCAGCAAGATCAAGGTCTGCTGTGGATTCAAACCCCACACGCGTGCAAAGCCCCAGGCCATCAGCGGCATGGCCAGGTGCTTGATGCCCAGCACCAGTGCGCTCAACAGCTGCCCCTGCCGCAGACTGCCCAGCTGCATGCCCGCGCCTGCCGCCATCAAGCCCAAGGCCACAGATGCTGCGCCAATGCGGCTAAGGGTCGGCGCGCCCCACTCGGGGATTTGAAAGCCCGACAGATTGGCCAGCAAGCCAGACAAGGTGGCCAGAATCAAAGGGTTGCGGGCCAGCTCGCGCCAGATGTGCAAATTGGCATGCCGCGCCATGGGCCACACCGCGCCCACGTTGAACAAGGGCACGCACACGCCAATCAACACCGAGATGAGTTGTAGCCCCTGCGGTCCCGCCAGCCGCTCGGCCAGCGCCAGGCCTATGAAGGAGTTGAAGCGAAACGCCACCTGCGCACTGGCCGCATGGTCACGGGCTTGCAGGTGCTTGCCCAGCCAGGGCCAGTAAGGCAGGCTGTAGGTCAGGGCGATGGCGCTGACGCCCAGGCTCAGGCCCGAGGCCATCATGCTGGAGGCCACCTGCAGATCCATCGGGCTTTTGGTGATGGAATAAAACAGCAGCACCGGAAAGAGAAAGTAATACACCAGCGATTCCACCGGCTGCCACACGCTGCGGTTGAGCGCGGTGTAGCGGCACAGCAGGTAGCCGCAGAGGATCAGCGAAAAATCCGGGAAAAGCAGTTGGGCGTAGTTCATGGTGCAGGTCTGGGGCTGTGCAAGGGTATCATCCCCGCGCATGGATGCTGCGGACACCGCCCTGATCGATCGCTTTGCCGATGCCTTGTGGCTCGAAGATGGTTTGTCGCCCAACACGCTCGCGGCTTATCGGCGCGACTTGCAGCTTTTGGCGCAGTGGCTGCAGCCGCAAGGCCTGGGTTTGCTGCAGGTGCACGAGCCGCAATTGCAGGCTTATTTTGCGCAGCGCCACGCCAGCACCAAAGCCACCACCGCCAACCGGCGGTTGACCGTGTTCAAGCGCTTTTACCGCTGGGCACAGCGCCAAAGCCTGTGTCCGCAAGACCCCACGCTGCGCCTGCTGGCGGCCAAGCAGGCCATGCGCATGCCCAAGACCCTGAGCGAAGCGCAAGTGGACGCCTTGCTCAATGCGCCAGACACCAACGAGGAGTTGGGCGTGCGCGACAAAGCCATGCTGGAGCTCATGTACGCCAGCGGCCTGCGCGTGAGCGAGCTGGTGGGCCTCAAGACCCTGCATGTGGCTTTGAACGAAGGCGTGCTGCGCGTCATGGGCAAAGGCAGCAGGGAGCGCCTGGTGCCCTTTGGCGAGGCGGCGGGGGACTGGTTGCAGCGCTACATGCCGGTGCGCCAGCAACTGCTGGGCTCACGCCAGACTCAAGACCTGTTCGTCACCAGCAGCGGCCCCAAGGCCGGCACGGCCATGTCGCGCGTGATGTTCTGGAACCTGGTCAAACGTTACGCGCTGCAAGCGGGCATCACGGCGCCGCTGTCACCCCACACCTTGCGCCACGCCTTTGCCACGCACCTGCTCAACCACGGGGCGGATTTGCGGGCCGTGCAGATGTTGCTGGGCCACGCGGACATCTCCACCACCACCATCTACACCCACGTGGCGCGGGAGCGGCTCAAGACCTTGCATGCGCAGCACCACCCACGGGGGTGAGGGCGGGTGTGCTGCGATGCCTGTTTAAGTCCGAGTCTGGTAGGTAGGCAGGTGTCGCAGAAGTCCGCTTAGCAGCGATAGCAGACATCGGCTCACAGCCAGAGGGGCTGCTACCGGCCAGTAGAAGACATTCATTTGGCGACGCAAAAGCCGTCTTTGAGCGCCCTAGCCCTGAGGTGGCAAGCGCGCCTAGAATCTCCTATGTCCATCAAAGTGGTTTCGTTTCTGGCAGGCCACTTATATCCGCTGGGCGTCACAAACACACCGGGGGGGCCGTGTCCGCAGAAAATTACTTGCGCAGTCTCGTTCAAAAATTTGCAGTCAATACTGAGGGGGCAAAGGCTGCAGGAAATCAGATTTATCCTGTCCTTGAGAAGTGGGGCAATGGATACCTGAACAAGGCTGAATTCTCAGGCTCGCTTGCAAAAGGAACCGGCATTTCTCTCTCAACCGATGCAGACATTTTCTTGTCTCTCAGTTCGACCACGCCCGGCACTCTCGCGGATATGTATGGATCGCTCTGCAACGCCGTGGCCGGCGCAGGCTACCCCATCAGAAAGCAAGATGTTTCTGTCGGAACCTCTGTGAATGGTTACTCAATTGACCTCGTTCCCGGCCGCCGCCAGTCCCAGTACGGCAACGACCACAGCCTGTACCGAAATCGGACGGACAGTTGGACCAAGACCGATATACAGACTCACATCAATCTCGTTTCCAGTAGCGGTCGTATCGATGAGATTCGCTTGCTCAAGCTATGGCGTACACGCCACAACCTTCGGTTCCCATCGTTCTACCTTGAACTCGCCGCATTAGATGCACTGCACTACGCCCGACAGGGCGACATCGCCAAAAACCTCTGGCGCTCCCTCGAGTACCTGCGCGATAGCATCGAATCGAATCGCTTCGTTGACCCCGCAAACAGCAATAACGTTGTATCTGATGACTGCACTGCTGACGAGAAAGCAGCGATAGCGCAACAAGCTCGTATATCTCTCGGAAAGAACACATGGCAAGGGATAGTCTGGTGATATGAACAAAGCCAAAAACGTATCATTGATCGACGGCCGGAAGTTTTTGCGAGAGGCGTTTTCTGCAGAGCAAGAAGTTCTACGTGTGAAGCTCGACTTGTCGGGCAAGTCGATTACTCACAATGGTGTCATGGGTGAGGTGAACGAACTTCATTTCATAGAAGTTCTGCGGAAGTACCTTCCGAATCGATACGCCTTAGCTCAAGGAATAGTAGTTGACTGCAATGGCGCAACAAGCGACCAGATTGACATCATCATCTTCGATCCTCAGTACACCCCAACTCTTCTTGATCAGCAATCCCATAGATTCGTACCGGCTGAGGCGGTGTATGGAGTATTCGAAGTTAAGCCGACAATCAGCAAACAGTATCTTGAATATGCAGCCGACAAGGCTGCGTCTGTTCGTAGACTCGAGCGCACGAGTGTCCCAATTAGGCATGCAGGTGGTGAATACCCGCCTAAAGCTCTGTTTCCCATAGTGGCAGGTATCGTTGCGGCTGGTGCCGAATGGGTAGATGGATGCTCTAGTCAAAGCTTTGCTGAAGCGATTTCAAGTCTTCAAGGAGAGCGCCGCCTTGATTGCGGTATAGCGCTCTCTGATCGTGCATTCCAAGTTTCAAACGGTGGCCTCACTCTGAGTCAATGCGACGGGTCACTTGCGGTCTTCCTCTTCGGACTGCTTGATCAACTTCAAAACCTCGGTACAGTGCCGGCAGTGGACTGGAATAGATATGGCACAGCGCTCAGTGGTGACGCCTGACGCCACCTTCGACCAGACATGCCCCGACTTGCTAGGGCATGTCTGGTCATCCATTCGCTAAGCGACCGCTTTAGTGGGATGCGACCGTCTGCAACGGGTCGGCTGCTGACGGTCAGATGCATACAGCGATAGTCCGCTCTCAGCCAGTAACTGTCATTGATCAACCGTTAACACCATCCCCCGCCAGATAAGCCAGCTCTTCCTCGCTGAACCCTGCCGCCACCCGTGCCGGGGTGTTGAACGGCGGGCGCAGGCGTGGAGCTTTGTAGTGGCGGGCGAGGTGTTTGTAGTGGGCGACGGGCTCCAGGCCTTGCTGTTCGCACAGCCAGCGGTACCAGCGGTTGCCGATGTCCACGTGACCAATTTCGTCGCGCAGGATGATGTCCAGGCTGTCGCACACGGCCAGGGCCTGTGGGGTGCCCACTTTGCGCAGGCGGGCTTGAATCAAGGGGGTGGCGTCCAGCCCGCGTGCTTCCAGGGTGCGGGGCACCAGGGCCATGCGGGCGGTGATGTTGTGGCGGGTTTTTTCGCACATTTCCCACAGGCCGTCGTGGGCGTCAAAGTCGCCGTACTGGTAGCCCAGCTTTTGCAGTTGCTCGGCCAGCATTTCAAAGTGCAGGCACTCTTCGTGGGCGACGCGCAGCCAGTCGGTGTAGAACGCTGGCGGCATGTCGGCAAATTGCCAGATGGCGTCCAGCCCCAGGTGGATGGCGTTGAACTCGATATGGCAAATCGCGTGCACCAGCGCGGCCAGGCCTTGCGGTGTGTAAGGGCTGCGGTGCGGAACCAGGCCGGGGTCAATCAGTTTGGGCAAGCTGGGGCGGCCGGGCAGTTCGGGCAGTTGCTCCTGCGCAGGGCCTTGCCAGGCGGGGTCAATATCCAGGGTACCTGCCAGGTGCGCGGCCCAGAGCGCGGCCACGGCCTCCAGTTTGGGGGCGAGGGTCGGGAGCTGGAGGATGCGTAAAGCTTCGGGTCTGAGCTGCATCCTTACAATTGTAGGCAGCAACACCACGGAGAAACTTGCATGAGCCTCTACAGTCTGGATGGCAAACAGCCTCAAGTCGCGCCCACCGCATGGGTGGCTGACAACGCCCAGATCATGGGCGATGTGCAGGTGCAAGCCGGGGCCAGCATCTGGTTTTCGGCGGTGGTGCGGGGTGATAACGATCCCATCGTCATTGGCGAAGGCAGCAATATTCAGGACGGCAGCGTGCTGCACACCGATGTGGGCGCACCTCTGACCATCGGCAAGAACGTGACCGTGGGCCACATGGTCATGCTGCACGGCTGCACGATCGGGGACGAGTCCTTGATCGGCATTGGCGCGGTGGTTTTGAACGGTGCCGTCATTGGCAAAAATTGTCTGGTGGGTGCCGGTTCGCTGGTCACCGAGGGCAAGGTGTTTGAAGACGGCTCCATGATTCTGGGCTCGCCCGCCAAGGTGGTGCGCAAGCTCACGCCCGAACAAATCGAAGGCCTGCGCAACAGCGCGCGCCACTATCAGGAAAACGCGCAGCGCTACCAACAGACGCTGCAGGAAATCTAATGTCCGAACTTCATAAATTCATTTTCGATGGCAAGCCCGTGCGTGGCATGCTGGTGCGCCTGACCGATGCGTGGCAAGACATCCTGGCGCGTCGTGCAGATAACCGCGACACCGGGCCTTACCCGCAGCCGGTGACCGAGCTGCTGGGCGAGATGGCTGCAGCGGGTGTGCTCATGCAAGGCAACATCAAGTTCAACGGTGCCTTGATCCTGCAGATTTTTGGTGACGGACCGGTCAAGGTGGCCGTGGCCGAGGTGCAGCCGGACTTTGCCTTGCGGGTGACCGCGACAATGACGCAGCCAGTGGCTGAAGGTGCGGGCCTGCCCGACATGGTCAACCCCGGCGGGCAGGGGCGATGCGCCATCACGCTCGATCCCAAGGACCGTTTGCCGGGGCAGCAACCCTATCAAGGCGTGGTGTCGCTGGTGAATGAACAGGGCCAGTCGCTGGAGCAGCTGAACGAAGTGCTGGAACAGTACATGCGTCAGTCCGAGCAGCTGGACACCGTGCTGGTGCTGGCCGCCAACGACAAGGTGGCGGCAGGCTTGTTGATCCAGAAGCTGCCTGTCGAAGGCGAGGGCAATCTGGCTGGGACGGCCGCGCCTTCCGCGCAGGCGCAAGACATGGAGCAGGCCTTCGAGCACATTGCCATCCTCTCGCGCAGCCTCAAACGCGAAGAGTTGCTGGAGCTCGACCCGATGACCATCCTGCACCGCCTGTTCTGGGAAGAACCGGTGCGCTTGCTGGAGAGTTTCAAGGACGACACGGCGCCGCGCTTTGCATGTACCTGTAGCCGCGAGCGTGTGTCGCGCATGATTCAGAGTCTGGGCCAGGATGAGGCGCAGTCCATCCTGGACGAGCAGGGCAAGATTGATGTGGGTTGCGACTTCTGCGGGGCCCACTATCTGTTTGATGCGGTGGATGTGGCGCAGGCCTTCAATGAGGCTGCCCCCTCAGCAGGATCGGGCAGCGCCAGCCTGCATTGAGGCTTTCAAGCTCATGGATTCGGGCGGCTGAGCAAACCGGTGAACAGCCGGTGCTCGCAATCGGGGTCGCTGCAGGACTCGCAGCGCCAGGGCGTACGCCCGCCGTTGAGCGCAAATTGGCGTGACTGCGCTGCAGCGGTATCTGTTTGCAGCCCCAGTGAGTTGAGGACCGTGTCCATGCGCTGTGCCAGGCTGCCTTGCAGGACCTGAAAAGCCGTGCCGCTGCTGAGCAAGGCTTGTCGGCAGGCATGCTCAGTGGCACGACATTGCTGCTCTTGCGGATTGGACGCTTCGCGCCATTCGGGCGAGTGCGACCACAAAAACAAGTCGGTACCAGGGTTGGCTTCGGGCCGTTGCATGCAGCGCACTCGCCAGTTCACCGTTGGGGCGTGTTGCTGGAGCTGATGCTCAAGGCTGGCCATGAAGGCCGCAATCTCTGGGGTTTCGCAGGCCAGCAGTGTGATCTGGCGAGAGGCGCTCACTTGGCGATTTGCACCAGAATTTCACCGGGTTTGACCATGCCCAGTTCCTGGCGGGCACGCTCTTCAACCATGCCCATGCCTTCCTTGAGGTCGGTGACTTCTGCATGGATCTGGGTGTTGCGAAGGCGCGCGGCTTCATTGTCCTGCGTTTTTTCCTTCAGCTCGGTGTCCAGCGTGGACACAGCAGGCAGGCCGCCTTTGCCCAGCCACAGCTGCGCCTGGAGCAGCACCAGCAGCACCAGGAGCAGGGCAGGGACAAAGCGGCGACCCACAGCGGTCAGGGCTTAGCGCAAGTTGTAGAACGCGGCGCGGCCCGGGTACACGGCCACATCGCCCAGGTCTTCCTCGATGCGCAGCAGCTGGTTGTACTTGGCCATGCGGTCGCTGCGCGACAGCGAACCGGTCTTGATCTGGCCCGCGTTCAGGCCCACGGCGATGTCGGAGATGGTGGAGTCTTCGGTCTCGCCCGAGCGGTGGCTGATCACGGCGGTGTAACCGGCGCGCTTGGCCATTTCGATGGCTTCGAAGGTCTCGGTCAGGGTGCCGATCTGGTTGATTTTGATCAGGATCGAGTTGGCGATGCCCTTGTCGATGCCTTCTTTCAGGATCTTGGTGTTGGTCACGAACAGGTCGTCACCGACCAGCTGCACCTTGTCGCCCAGGCGCTCGGTGATGTGCTTCCAGCCGTCCCAGTCGCCTTCGGCCATGCCGTCTTCAATCGAGATGATGGGGTACTTGTCCACCCAGGTGGCCAGCATGTCGGTCCACTGCTCGGCGGTGAGGGCAATGCCGCCTTCGCCTTCGAGCACGTACTTGCCGTCCTTGTAGAACTCGCTGGCGGCGCAGTCCAGGCCCAGAGCAATCTGCTCGCCAGCGGTGTAGCCGGCCTTGTCGATGGCTTGCAGGATCAGCTGCAGTGCTGCTTCGTGGTTTTCCACGCTGGGGGCAAAGCCGCCTTCGTCGCCCACGGCGGTGCTGATGTGCTTGTCGTGCAGGATGGCCTTGAGGGCGTGGAACACTTCAGCGCCCCAGCGCAGGGCCTCGCGGAAGGAGGGGGCGCCGACCGGAATGATCATCAGCTCTTGCAGGTCGAGCGAGTTGTTGGCGTGGGCGCCGCCGTTGATGATGTTCATCATCGGCACAGGCAGTTCCTTGCCTGACATGCCGCCAAAGTAACGGTACAGAGGCAAGCCGGCTTCTTCAGCGGCAGCGCGGGCCACGGCCATGGACACGGCCAGCATGGCGTTGGCGCCCAGGCGGCTCTTGTTGTCGGTGCCGTCCAGGTCGATCAGGGTCTTGTCCAGGAAAGCCTGCTCGGAAGCGTCCAGGCCCAGCACGGCCTCGCTGATTTCGGTGTTGATGTGCTCCACAGCCTTGAGCACACCTTTGCCCAGGTAGCGGCTCTTGTCGCCGTCACGCAGTTCGATGGCTTCGCGGCTGCCGGTGGAGGCGCCAGACGGCACAGCGGCGCGGCCCATCACGCCGGATTCCAGCAGCACGTCGCATTCGACGGTGGGGTTGCCACGGCTATCCAGGATTTCACGGCCGACGATGTCTACGATTGCGCTCATACAAGTTCTCTCAAAAGTTAAAAATAAAAAATCAGACGCCTTCAACCACCACCATGCGCATCACGCCGGCGCCCTCGCGCAGGGTACGGGCATGGGTGTAGGTCTGGCTGTTGTAAAACGCTTTGGCCTTGTCCATGCTCTCGAAGGCCAGAAGCACCAGACGGCTGGGCGTCCAAGGGCCTTCGAGGACTTCAAAAGCACCCCCACGCACCAGCACCTGTGCGCCATGCTCCTGCATGGCTTTGGTGGACCACTCACGGTAGTTGGCCATTTTTTCGGCGTCTGTGACGGTGACGTCAGCAATGATGTAGGCAGTCATTGAAAATCTTCTTCCAGCAAGGGATTCTTTTTGGTAACGGAATCGAGTTGCACCAGGGTTTCGAGCAGCGCGCGCATCTTGCCCAGCGGCACAGCGTTGGGGCCGTCCGACCAGGCCTCTGCGGGGCGCGGGTGGGTTTCCATGAACAGGCCCGCCACGCCCACAGCCACGCCAGCACGGGCCAGCACCGGCACCATTTCGCGGGCACCGCCACTGCTGCTGCCTTGGCCGCCGGGTTTTTGCACCGAGTGGGTGACGTCAAACACCACGGGGGCGCCCGTCTTGCGCATCTCGGCCAGGCTGGTCATGTCAGCGACCAGGTTGTTGTAGCCAAAGCTTACGCCACGCTCACACGCCAGGAAACGGTCTTCGGACAGGCCGGCTTCGCGGGCAGCATCGCGGGCCTTGTCGATCACGTTCTTCATGTCCCAGGGCGCAAGGAACTGGCCCTTCTTGATGTTGACCGGCTTGCCCGACTTGGCTACGGCGCGAATGAAGTCGGTCTGGCGGCACAGGAAGGCGGGGGTTTGCAGCACGTCCACCACGCTGGCGACTTCGGCCACCTGAGATTCATCGTGCACATCGGTCAGGATGGGCAGGCCCAGTTGCTTGCGCACTTCGGCCAGGACCTTCAGACCCGCGTCGATGCCCACACCGCGCTTGGTGTTGCCCGAAGAGCGGTTGGCCTTGTCGAACGAACCCTTGTAGATCAGGGGGGTACCCAGGCTTTCGCAGGTCTCTTTGAGGCGACCGGCGACTTCCATGGACATTTCCAGTCCCTCGATCGAGCAGGTACCTGCGATCAGAAAAAAGGGTTTGTCGAGTCCGACGTTGAATCCGCACAGTTGCATGAGGGTCTCCTGATCAGGCAGCCTTGAGCTGCTTACCTTTGCCGTGGCGATCCACGGCAGCTTTCACAAAAGCGTTGAACAGCGGGTGGCCGTCCCAAGGGGTGGACTTGAATTCGGGGTGGAACTGCACGCCCACGTACCAGGGGTGCACGTCCTGCGGCAGCTCGACGATCTCGGTCAGCTGCTCGCGCTGGGTCAGGGCGGAAATCACCAGACCGGCCTTGCGCAGATCGTCGAGGTAGTTCACGTTCGCTTCGTAGCGGTGGCGGTGACGCTCGGTGACGACATCGCCGTAGATCTGGTGCGCCAGCGTGCCCTTGGCCACGTCGGAACTTTGTGCGCCCAGACGCATGGTGCCGCCCAGGTCGGAGTTTTCGTCACGCTTCTGGATCGACCCATCGGCGTCCTTCCACTCGTTGATCAGGGCGATCACGGGGTAGGGGGTGTCGGGCTCGAACTCGGTGGAGTTGGCGTTCTTCATGCCGGCCATGTGGCGGGCGTATTCGATGGTGGCCACCTGCATGCCCAGGCATATGCCCAGGTAAGGCACCTTGTTTTCGCGGGCGAACTGGGCCGTCAGGATCTTGCCTTCCACGCCGCGCTTGCCAAAGCCGCCAGGCACCAGGATCGCGTCGTACTTGGCCAGCTGGGCCTGGGTGGCGCCGCTGATGGTTTCGGAATCCAGGTGCTCGATCTTCACCCGCACATGGTTGCGCAGGCCGGCGTGCTTGAGCGCTTCGTTGACCGACTTGTAGCTGTCGGTCAGCTCGACGTATTTGCCGACCATGGCAATGGTGACTTCGCCTTGCGGATGCTCGGTCTCGTACACCAGGTCGTCCCAGCGCTTGAGGCTGGCGGGCGGCGTGTTCAGGCGCAGCTTGTCGCAGATCAGTCCATCCAGGCCCTGCTCGTGCAGCACGCGCGGTACTTTGTAGATGGTGTCCACGTCGGGCATGGAAATCACGCCCCAGCCTTGCACATTGGTGAAGAGGGAAATCTTTTCGCGCTCTTCGTCGGGAATCAGTCGGTCGGCACGGCACAGCAGGGCGTCAGGCTGGATACCGATTTCGCGCAGTTTCTGCACGGTGTGCTGGGTTGGCTTGGTCTTGAGCTCACCGGCCGTGGCGATCCAGGGCAGGTAGGTCAGGTGCACAAAGGCCGCGTTGTTGGGGCCCAGACGCAGGCTG
>JBEEOS010000030.1:0-19455 GCA_041191485.1 Pseudomonadota bacterium | reverse complement strand
AATGCCGATCGACACGCCCTTGCAGAAGTATCTGTTTTGCCTGGCGTTCCTGGCGGTGTTTGGTTTGCTGGCCAAGAACCTGGTGCGCAGTGCCATCGGTCGTGAATGGATGGCCATTCGCGACATGGACGTGGCAGCAGCCGTGATTGGTATCCGACCCATGTACGCCAAGCTCAGTGCCTTTGCGGTCAGCTCTTTCATTGTGGGGGTGGCCGGTGGTTTGTGGGCCTTTGTACACCTGGGTTCCTGGGAGCCGGCCGCTTTCTCGGTAGACCGTTCCTTCCAATTGTTGTTTATGGTGATTCTGGGCGGCATGGGCTCCATCATGGGCAGTTTCTTTGGCGCCGCCTTCATCGTGGTCTTGCCCATCATCATCAATCAGGTGTTGCCCCCCCTGGGGTCCTTGGTGGGCATTGAAGTGAGTACCGCTGGCTTGACCCACGCCGAGCAAATGATCTTTGGTGCACTGATTGTGTGGTTCCTGATTGTGGAGCCCCATGGTCTGGCCAAACTCTGGTCCATCGGAAAACAAAAGATGCGTCTGTGGCCATTCCCCCACTGACGCGCTTGAACAGCAAAAAGCCCGGGGGCAGCCCGAAGCTTTTTGCAGGAAAACATCGGGCTGCAAGATAACTTTCAGGAGACTGCAAATGAAAATTCGTTCCTTGATGATGGCTGTGGCTGCTGCAACCGTCGGCTTGTCTGGCGTCGTGGTCAGCACAGCGGCGCAAGCTCAGGCGAAAGAGCAATTCTTTCCCGTGCTGCCCTACCGCACAGGTGCCTACGCACCCAACGGCGTGCCATGGGCCAACGGCTACGCTGACTACCTCAAGCTGATCAATGCCCGTGATGGCGGTATCAACGGCGTCAAGATTGCCTTTGAAGAGTGCGACACCGGTTACGCCACCGACCGTGGTGTGGAGTGCTACGAGCGTTTGAAGGGCAAGGCTCAGGGCGCGATCTTCCAGCCTCTGTCCACCGGCATCACATTTGCTCTCACGGAAAAAGCACCTGGCGACAAAAACGCCCTGATCACGGGCGGCTATGGTCGCTCCGAGTCCAGCGACGGTACGGTGTTCAAGTGGAACTTCCCACTGATGGGTACCTACTGGTCGGGTGCTGACATCATCATGCAGCACATCACCAAGCTGGAAAATGGCAACCTCAAGGGCAAGAAAATTGCCTTGGTCTACCACGACAGCCCTTACGGCAAAGAGCCGATCCCGCTGCTGCAGGAACGCGCCAAGATGCAGGGCTATGACCTGACCCTGCTGCCTGTGCCGCACCCTGGCGTGGAGCAAAAGGCCACCTGGCTGCAGATTCGCCAGAAGCGTCCTGACTACGTGCTGCTGTGGGGCTGGGGCGTGATGAACTCCGCAGCCTTGAAAGAGGCTGTGGCCACTGGCTACCCCCGCAACAAGATGTACGGCGTGTGGTGGTCGGCTGCCGAACCTGACGTCAAGGACGTGGGCGAAGCTGCCAAGGGCTACAACGGCCTGGTGGTAACGGGTGAAGGCGGCAAGGTGATTGCCGACATCAAGAAGCATGTGCACGGCAAGAAGCAAGGCACCGGCCCGATCGAAGAAGTCGGTCAAACCTTGTACAACCGTGGCATGGTCAGCGCCGCTTTGGCTGTGGAAGGCGTTCGCCGTGCGCAAGAGCGTTATGGCAAGGGCAAGGTCATGAATGGTGACCAGATCCGTTGGGGTCTGGAGAACCTGGCTGTCGATGCAGCTGCGCTCAAGAAGCTGGGTCTGGACACCGTGATGCAGCCCATCAGCACCACTTGCGTGGACCATGAAGGTTCTCGCTCTGCACGCGTCCACACCTGGGACGGCAAGAAGTGGAACCTGACCACCGACTGGATCGAAGCTGATGAGTCCATCATCAAGCCGCTGGTCAAGCAGTTTGCCGACAAGTACGCCGCTGAAAAGAAAATCACGCGCCGTTCGGCAGCTGATTGCCAGTCCTGATTCAGGGCTTGACCCTCACCGTCTGAGGTGAGGGGGTGGCTGCCGAGGGTCTGCTCGGCAGCCACCAGATGAAAGCGTCGCCAGCGGTGCTTCCATCTGGTCATAGGAGACAAGGTTCATCATGAACACGAACAACATTGTTTTGAACGTCAACGGCATCGAGGTGATCTACAACCACGTGATCCTCGTGCTCAAAGGGGTGTCGCTACAGGTGCCCGAGGGGGGCATCGTCGCCATTCTTGGGGGTAACGGCGCTGGCAAAACCACCACGCTGCGGGCCATCTCGAACCTGCTCAAGGGCGAACGTGGCGAAGTGACCAAGGGCTCCATCGAATTTCGTGGCGAGCGCATTGAGGCCATGACCCCCGCAGATCTGGTCAAGCGCGGTGTTGTGCAGGTCATGGAAGGGCGCCACTGCTTTGCTCACCTGACGATCGAGGAAAACCTGCTGACAGGCAGCTACACCCGCACCGACAAAGGCGAAATCGCCGCCAATCTCGAGAAGGTCTACAACTATTTCCCGCGCCTGAAAACGCGCCGCACGTCGCAGGCCGCCTACACCTCGGGCGGTGAGCAGCAGATGTGCGCCATTGGTCGCGCCATCATGGCTAACCCCAACATGGTGTTGCTGGATGAGCCCTCCATGGGCCTGGCGCCGCAGATCGTGGAAGAGGTGTTCGAGATCGTGAAAGATCTCAACAGCAAGGAAAAAGTGACCTTCCTGCTGGCCGAGCAAAACACCAACATGGCGCTCAAGTACGCTGATTACGGCTACATCATGGAGTCGGGCCGTATTGTGATGGACGGGGCGGCTGAAGACCTGCGCAGCAACGAAGACGTCAAGGAGTTCTACCTGGGCGTGGGTGGCGGCGAGCGCAAGAGCTTCAAGGACGTCAAGAGCTACAAGCGCCGCAAGCGTTGGTTGGCCTAAAGACCGATCACATCGCACAACAACGCCCGAACACCATGAGCCAGCATTTCAACGCCCTGGAAACCCGTAGCCCGCAACAGCGAGAAGCCGAGCTGATGGCCGCTTTGCCTGCACAGATTGCAAACGCCCAAAACAACAGTGCGGCGTTCGCGGAAATTCTCAAGGGCGTTGATGCCGGCAGCATCCACAGTCGCTCGGCTTTGGCGCAACTGCCAGTCACGCGCAAATACGAATTGCTCGAGCGCCAGCAAGCCTTGCGTGCGTCCCGCCCGGGTGTGGAGCCTTTTGGCGGCTTTTCCACCATTGGGTGGAAGGGCATGGTGCGCAGCGCCGGTGCCAAACGCGTGTACCAGTCGCCGGGTCCGATTTACGAACCCGAAGGCCATGCCGCCGACTACTGGCGTGCTGGCCGCGCCATGGTGGCCGCTGGTTTTGAGGCGGGTGATCTGGTGCACAACTGTTTCAGCTACCACCTCACGCCCGGTGCGTGGATCATGGAAAGTGGTGCGCATGCTGTGGGTTGTACCGTCATTCCCGGTGGTGTGGGCAACACAGAGCAGCAGCTGGCAGCCCTAGCGGATCTGAAGCCCGTGGCCTATTCGGGGACACCGAGTTTTCTGAAGATCCTGATGGAAAAGGCGAGCGAGGCGGGCCAGAAACTGTCCATCACCAAGGCCCTGGTTTCTGGCGAGGCCTGCCCGCCATCGTTGACGGCCTGGTTTGCTGAGCAAGGCGTGGCGGTGTACCAGTGCTATGCCACGGCCGATGTGGGGTTGATCGCTTACGAAACCGAATCCCGCCAAGGCCTGGTGCTGGACGAGGGCGTGATTGTCGAGATCGTTCGTCCCGGCACCGGCGAGCCTGTGCCTGAAGGCGAAGTGGGCGAGGTGGTGGTGACCGTCCTCAACCCTGACTACCCTTTGATCCGTTTTGGCACGGGTGACTTGTCTGCTGTGTTGCCGGGGACTTGCCCCACGGGTCGCACCAACACGCGTATCAAGGGCTGGATGGGGCGTGCAGACCAGACCACCAAGGTGCGCGGCATGTTTGTGCACCCGGGGCAGGTCAACGAAGTGGTCAAACGATTTGAAACCATTCGCAAGGCGCGCCTGGTGGTGACCGGTGAGATGGCCAACGACCAGATGTGTCTGCAGGTGGAAACCGAAGAGTCGGGCGATGCCCTGGCCAAACAGATTGCCGAGGTGGTGCGCGATGTCACCAAGCTGCGTGCGGACGTCAAGCTGATGAGCCCCGGCTCCTTGCCAAATGACGGCAAGGTCATTGAAGACGCACGCAGCTACAAATAAGCTTCACTGGGAAGAAGTGGCCAGCCCATGCTTGCCCAGCAGGTGGGCAAGCTCGATGGCCGATTGCACGCCCATCTTGCTGAAAATATTGGCGCGGTGAAACTCTACCGTGCGCGACGTGATCCCCAGATGGTCGGCAATGTTCTTGTTGTAATGTCCCAGCAGGAGCTCGTCGAGCACTTCGCGCTCGCGCGAGCTGAGTTGTTCCAGCGCCAAGCGTAAGCGCTGCGCTTCCTGATGGTCTGGACTCATGGTGCTGGCCAAGGCGCGCTCGACTTTGTCCACCAGCACGTTGTTCTGGAAGGGCTTTTCCAGAAAATCCCAGGCGCCATTCTTGATGGCCTCTACCGCCATGCTGACACTGCCGTGACCCGTGAGGAAAAGAACGGGCCAAGGGCAGTCGAGTTGCTTGAGCGCTTCAAACGTCGCCAGACCCGACAGGGGCTCCATACGGATGTCCAGCAACACCACGGCCGCAGGCCATGGCTTCGGGGAGGCCTTCACTGCGCTGAGAAAGTCCTCGCTGTTGGCCCAGCTTTGGCATGCATGACCCCGGGAGTCGAGCAACCAGCTCAGACCCTCGCGAAAATCGTCGTCGTCGTCGACAAGGTGAATGGTGGTGCTCATGACTGATCCTGCTGTGTGCTCAAGGGCAGCCAAAGGCTGATGCGTGCGCCGCCGAGTTGCGGGTCACGGTCGACTTCCAGGCGGCCATGGTGGGCTTCAATGACGGAGCGGCAGATAGCCAGCCCCATGCCCATGCCACCTTCCTTGGCGGAATAAAAGGCCTGGAATATTTGTTCGCGGTGTTCATCGCCCACGCCGGGCCCGCTGTCGGCGATGCGGATGGCCACTTCCTGATCCAGCACCACACTGTCGATGTGCACGCGGGGGCGTGTCTGTGTCATGGCCCATTCGACGGCATTGCTCAGGACGTTGCGAAAAGCGTGTTCGAGCAATCCCGGGTCTGCGTCCACCATCAAATGGGAGTCAGGCCAATGGGCTGTCCACTGGATCTGGTTCATGCGCTCATAAGGCTTGAACAGCCGCTGCAGGAAGGGCGCGATGGCCAGGCGCTCCCGGGCCATTTCGCGGCGGCGGGCAAAGGCATTGACGCGGTGGATGACACGCCCCGCCTTGTCTGACAGCCGCTCCATGCGGCTGACCACCTGTTCGATTTCGGGCAGGTCGATGCGCCGGTTGCGAATGCGGTTGAGCAGGCCGTTGGCGAAACTGCTCAAGGCCCCCAGGGGTTGGTTGAGCTCGTGGGCCAGGGTGGAGGCCACTTCGCCCACAGCCACGAGGCGGCCCAGGGCTTCGAGCTTTTCTTGCTGCGAACGGGTGACGCGCTCGGTACGTTTGCGCTCGCTGATGTCCAGTACCGAGCTCATCCAGCCAATTTGCTGGCCGTGTGCATCGGTCAGCGGTGCTTCGTGAATCAGGGTGTCGATCAAATGCCCATCGCGGTGCTGGAACTGGACCTCCACACCCATGTCCTGGGTGCCCTGGCGCATCAGGCCGGCGTGAATCGCCTGGAGCTCGTCCGTTTGGCCGGCAGGCCAGTAGGGCAGAGGGGCGCTTTGACCGATCAGCGCCTCGGGCTCGTAGCCCACCATGGTGCAAAAGGCGCGGTTCACATAGAGGATGCGACCCTCGGTGTCCCAGGCACGAAGACCAATAGAGACCGAGTTTTCCATGGCAGTGCGCAGGGCCACTTGGGAGCGCAGCTGGAGTTCAACCTGTCGCCGTTTGCGGATGTCACGCGAGAGGGCGTAAAGACTGATCACCATGCCCACAAGGAAAAGCAAGGCAGTCGCAAAGAAAAGGCGGGGGACTGTTGGGGGCAAAGGGGGCGAAGCCTGCACCCGAATCGCCATGTCCGTTCCTGCCAGCTCAAGGGCTGCATCGTAAGTGGCCGCAGGGGGCGCGAGCGGTGTTGCATTTTTCAGCGCGTGACGCTGATCGATCAGTTCAAGTGCGTGTTCTGAAGAGAACCAATGAGGAATCAGGGCTCGTAGCGCGGTGCCCATGGACAGCGCCACAACGTAGCTGCCCACATGTCGACCTTGTTCAAACAAGGGGATAGCCATCCAGACCTGGTCGAGAGGCTCCTGTTGCTGCGTCCTCATGGGGCCTGCGTAGTTGATGCGACGCAAGCCGCGGGCAATGTCGAGCATGATGCGCAGATCGTTGTCGTTGCCGGGGTCGGCGGCCATGGCTTGCTGCATGGGGGCAGGAAAAACGGTCTTGCCGGGTGGGGTTGCGGGGATCCAGAATTGGTGCTGCAAAACGCCAGGGGTGTTCCACAGCAGCCCCCCTCGTTCCAGACTGGTGGCGCCAGCGCTTCGCTTTTGAAGCGCTGCACGCAAATCTTCTTCCAGGCGTTGAAAGTGGAAGCGAACGCTTTGCTGCAGCCATTGAATATCGGCCTGGCGCTGGCGTTGCTCTTCTTCCTTCTCGAAACTTTTGAGGTACAGCGCCAAGGCGACCATACAGGCCAGCGACATGAGCAGCAGCCCCGCCATCCACCAGAGCATGCGGCGGTCCGTCCGGCCAGGGCCTGGGGGGGTGTGGGACCAAAGGGGGGCAGGATGGATCATGACGGTTGTCTATGATAGTGGGCATGAAGAAGTGGGTGTGCAATCTTGTGCGATGCTGGGTGCTCTTTTTGAGCCTCCTGTGGCTGCCCATCTGGGTTTCGGCGGCGCCTGTACACATTCGTTTTTCACATGTGGTTGCGGCGCAGACTCCCAAGGGCCTGGCGGTTGAGCGCTTCAAGCAGGAGCTTGAACGCATCTCGGGCGGCGAGATGGTGGTTGATATTTTTCCGTCGGCCAAGCTCTACAACGATCGCGAGGAAATGCAGGCACTCAGGCTTGGGGCGGTAGAGATGTTGGCGCCCTCATTGTCCAAGTTTGGTCGCATGGGGTTTCCGGAATTCGAAATCTTTGATCTTCCTTTTCTTTTTGACGGGCAGGAAGATGTCCGGCGGTTGACCCAAAGTCGACTGGGCCAGCGCTTGCTGGAGCGCTTGTCCCGGCAGCACATGGTGGGCCTGGGTTATTTGGACAATGGCTTCAAACAGATGAGTGCCAACCGCCCTTTGCTGTGGCCGCAGGATTACCGGGGTTTGCGCATGCGGGTGCAGTCTTCCCAGGTGATTGCAGCCCAGATGGATGCGCTTGGGGCCATCCCGGTGGTGCTGGACTTCAGCGAGACCCGTCGCGCCTTGGCCGCCCGGGTGGTCGAGGGTACGGAAAATCCGATCTCCAATTTCTGGACCCAGGGCATGGCCGATGTTCAAACAGACCTGGTCTTGAGCGAGCATGCTTACCTGGGCTATGCAGTTGTGATGGGGCAAGCTTTCTGGAACAAGCTCTCCATCCTGCAACGCCAGTGGGTTCGGCAGGCCTTGAGCACAGCCTTGGCCTACGGCAACAGCATTGCCGTGCGGGAAAACGAACAGGCCCTGCAGGCGTTGATGGCCACCGGCAAGACGCGCATTCATCGGCTCACGCCCGAGCAGCGCTCAGCTTTGCGACAGGCCACGGCCTCCGTGTACGAGGCGCTGGCCAGGCGCATCGGGCAGGAATGGATCGATGCGGCCCGCCAATCTACGCGTAAACACTGAGTCACCGACTGTGGAAACCCACAGTTGAAGGCGCTCCATCCTCCGTCTAAAGTCTGCATGTTCAATCGGAACTGCTACACCTTCAGGAGACGGAAGATGAAATTCAAACTTTTAACAGCATCTGTGTTGATGGCGCTGGGCATGTCTGCTCAGGCCAATCCCATCGTGATCAAGTACAGCCACGTTGTGGCTGACGTGACCCCCAAAGGTCAGGCTGCGCTCAAATTCAAGGAGCTGGCCGAGAAGAAACTGCCGGGCAAGGTGCAGGTTCAGGTCTTCCCCAACAGCCAGCTCTTCGGCGACGGCAAGGAAATGGAAGCGCTGTTGCTCGGTGACGTTCAGATTCTGGCTCCTTCGCTTGCGAAGTTTGGCAAGTACACCAAGAAACTGCAGATTTTTGACCTGCCTTTCCTGTTCAATGACATCCAGGCCGTGGATCGTTTCCAGGCCAGCAAGGAAGGCCAGGCGCTGTTGATGTCCATGGAGAAAAAAGGCATCGTGGGCTTTGGCTACCTGCACAACGGCATGAAGCAGCTCTCGGCCAACAAGCCGCTGGGTTCGCCTGAAGATGCCAAAGGCCTGAAATTCCGTATCCAGCCTTCCGACGTGCTGGAAGCCCAGTTCAAGGCTGTGGGCGGCAATCCTCAGAAAATTGCTTTTGCCGAGGTTTACCAGGCTCTGCAGACCGGTGTGGTCGATGGCGCCGAAAACCCCTGGTCCAACATCTACTCCAAGAAGTTCCACGAAGTGCAGAACTACATCATGGAGTCCAACCACGGTGTGCTGGACTATATGGTGATCGCCAATGCCAAGTGGTGGAACGGCTTGCCGGCTGACGTGAAAAAGGGCCTGTCCGAAGCCATGAAGGAATCCATTGTTGTGGGCAATAAAGTGGCCATGGAAGAGGATGCTGCTTTCCGTGCCAAGGTCATCGCCGACAAAAAGGCACGTGTGCTGCCCATGAGCCAGGATCACCTGAACCAGTGGCGCACGGCCATGAAGCCTGTGTGGAAAAAGTTTGAAGGCGAGATCGGCAAGGACCTGATCGACGCTGCCCTCAAAGCCAACAAATAAGCCCTTCTGGGCTGAAGTATGGGCCCGTTGCCATCGTGCAGCGGGCCTTTTTTTGAAACCGGGTGTCCTATGAAAATCATTGACCGACTCGAAGAGTGGATCATCTCCCTCATGCTTTTGGCCATGACCGGCCTGACTTTTGTGCAGGTGGTGTTGCGCTATGGGTTTGATTCTGGCCTGAGCTGGGCCCAGGAGCTGACTGGCTTGTGCTTTGCCTTCATGATCTTTGTCGGCATTTCCTATGGCGTGCGTGTGGGGGCCCACATTGGTGTGGATGCTGTGGTGCGCAAGCTCGCGCCTGGTGCACGCCGAGCTGTTTCCATGTTGGCGGTTGCGCTGAGTCTGGTCTATGTTGGCTTTGTGCTGACGGGCGCTACCGAATACGTTTCCAAAATGATGGAGGTGGGCATTGAGTTCGATGACATGCCTATCGAGCGCTGGAAAGGCTTGATCATCATGCCCATCGGCTATGCACTCATGGGCCTGCGATTCCTGCAGATTCTTCTGAACCTGGCCACTGGCCGCACCGACAGTCTGCATCTGGCCGATGAAGCTGCAGATGCCATGAAACTCAAGGCCGAGGAGAGCCAGGCATGAACACCATCGTTTTATTTGCCATCCTGTTTGCCTGCATGCTCATGGGCATGCCGATCGCCATCAGCCTGGGGCTGTCGAGCCTGATCACCATCTTTTTCTTCTCGCAGGATTCGCTCGCTTCGATGTCCATCAAGCTGTTCGAAACCAGCGAGCACTACACCCTGCTGGCCATCCCCTTCTTCGTGCTTGCCGGCAACTTCATGTCCACCGGTGGTGTGGCCAAACGGATGGTGAACTTCGCCATTGCGGCCGTGGGGCACCTGCGTGGTGGCTTGGCCATTGCGTCGATTCTGGCGTGCATGCTGTTTGCCGCTGTGTCCGGCTCCAGCCCAGCCACTGTGGTGGCCATTGGTTCGATCGTGATTGCAGGCATGGTCAAGAACGGCTACGGCAAAGACTTTGCTGCGGGCGTCATTTGCAATGCAGGTACCTTGGGTATTTTGATCCCGCCGTCCATTGTGATGGTGGTCTATGCCGCCGTGACCGAAGTCTCGGTGGGTCGGCTGTTCATGGCGGGCGTGGTGCCCGGCATTGTGCTGGGCCTGATGCTGATGTTTGCCGTGTGGTGGCGTGCTGGAAAGATGAACATTCAACCTCCACCAAAGGCGTCTTTTTCCGAGGTGGCGCGAGCTTTTCGCGATTCCATGTGGGGCCTGGCTCTCCTGGTCATCATCATGGGCGGGATTTATGGCGGTGTGTTCACCCCCACCGAGGCGGCGGCGGTGTCTGCGGTCTATGCCCTGTTTGTGGCCCTGTTCATCTACAAAGACCTGAGCTTCAAACATTTGCCTGAAGTCTTTCTGGAGTCGGCCAAGACCACGGTGATGCTGATGTTCATTGTCTGCAATGCCCTGCTGTTTGCCCACGTGCTCACAACCGAGCGCATTCCGCAGATGATTGCCGAACAGATCATGTCGGTTGGCATGTCGCCCTGGATGTTCTTGCTGGTGGTCAACCTGATTTTGCTGGTGGCGGGTAACTTCATGGAGCCCACCGGCATCATCCTGATTTTGGCGCCCATCCTGTTCCCGATTTCGCAGCAACTGGGCATTGACCCGATTCACCTTGGCGTGATCATGGTGGTGAACATGGAAATCGGCATGGTGACGCCACCTGTCGGATTGAACCTGTTTGTCACCAGTGGTGTCACGGGCATGAGCCTGGTGCAGGTCACCCGTGCCGCACTGCCATGGCTGATGGTGCTGATGCTGTTCCTGGTGATCGTGACTTATGTCCCGGCGATCAGTTTGGCCTTGCCTGACATGATTTTTGGTCCAGCCTGAGGCGAGGATCCGATCTGAAACAAGGGCCCCTTTCGGGGCCCTTGTTCATGGTTTGACGCCCAATTGGGTCAGCCCCATTTGCTGAGCGTTGGCCAGAACGGTCAACACTTGCGCATAAGGTGCTTTGGGGTCCGATTGAAGTTCGAGAGCGGGCACAGGGCGCTGCTGAGCAGCTGTGCGCAGCTTGTCGATGAGTTGTTCTCGCTCGGTCAGCAAGGTGCCGTTCCATAGCCAATGGCCTTGCGCATTGACGCGGATCTGCAGGGTGGGTGTTGGCGCTGGTGTGGATTCAGAAGTGCCGGCCTTGATGCTCAGCTCAGTGCTTTGCCAGGCCGTAGGGATAGTGATGATCAGCATGACCAGTAGCACCAGCATCACGTCAATCAAGGGCGTGGTGTTGATCTCCATCATCGGCTCGTGGTCGGCGTGCGGTGGGCGAATGTCCATCATGGTCACTCCTTCTGCGCAGAAGGGCTCGAGCGCGGCAGGCTGAGCAAGCTGATGCTTTCAATGCCTGCAGCCTGTGCGGTGCGCATCACCTCGGCCACGGGTTCGAACGGACCGCCTGCATCACCACGCACCAACACCTGCAAAGCGGGTGTTTGGGCGCGGCGTGACTGCAGTTGTTGACCCAATTGCGCCATGTCGGCAACTGGCGTGTCGCCCAGGTAGAGCTGGCCCTGCGGCGTGATGGATACCACCACACTTTGCGGTGAGGCCACTTGAGGATGGTTGTTTTCCTCGGGCAGTTTCAAGGGCACTGAGGAGGTCACCACCGGGATGGTGATCAAAAAAATGATGAGCAAGACCAGCATCACATCCACCAATGGGGTGGTGTTGATTTGGCCCAGGAGCTCGTCGCTTTCCTGGTCGGGAAGGTGAATGGCCATCAGCGGTGTTCGTGCGTATTGGATGCCAGCAACACGGCATGCAGATCCGCGCTGAAGGACTGGATGGATTCCATCAAGGCCTTGTTGCGACGCACCAGGCCGTTGTAGCCCAGCACTGCAGGCACGGCTACGGCCAGGCCGATGGCCGTCATGATCAGGGCTTCGCCCACTGGACCGGCGACTTTGTCGATGCTGGCCTGACCCGAGACACCGATGCGCACCAGTGCGTGATAGATGCCCCAAACCGTGCCGAACAGTCCGACAAAGGGCGCCGTGGAGCCGGTGGTTGCCAGCCAGGCCAGGCCGCTTTGCATTCCCGATTGGACCTGCCCGAGGCTGCGTTGAATGTTGAGGGTGACCCAGGTGTTGAAGTCCACATGGCTCATCAGGCCGCCGTGGTGCTGTGCGCTCTCCAGTGCCTTGTCGGTGATCAGGCGCAGGGGACTGTCGCTGTCGAGCATGTCGGCACCTTGGCGCAGGGTGCTGGCTTCCCAGAATTTGTCCTGCGCTTGTTTCACTTGCCGGTTCAGGCGCATTTGCTGCCAGAGTTTTTGCAGCATCACGCTCCAGCTGCCGACGCTCATGATCACCAGGATCAGCAGCGTGGCCTTGGCCACCAGGTCGCCCTGTGCCCAAAGGCTGGCCAGGCCATAAGGGTTTTCTGCTGCGGTAACGGTTTGCGCATGTAGCCAGGGGCTGAAGCTCAGGGCCAGTGTGCTCACGGACAGTGAGCGTGAATAGGTTATGAGTGTGGACATGTTCATTCCAGTCGCCAGGTGTAACGGATGGTAGCCCAGGAGGCTATGGCTTGGCCCTGGGCCAGGGCGGGAGAAAAACTGCAGCGTGACAAAGCGGCCCGGGCAGCCTCGTCCAGACGGGTGAAGCCTGATGAGTTTTGCACCTCGGATTGGCTCACATGGCCGTTGGCTTCTACGCGAAAACGCAAAGTCACCGTGCCTTCTTCTTCCAGACGACGCGAGGCCATCGGGTATTGGGGCTTGGCGCAACTGCCACTGACCAGCGTGGCGGCGCTGTCGCGTGTGCTTGCTGCGCCTGCTGAGCCCGTACGGCTGCTGGCAGTGGGTGTTGTTGACGCGGCTGAAGAGGGGGCGGTACTTGCGCTTGTCGCTACAGCGGGTGCGGGTGCAGGTGTTGCAACAGAAGCCGATGGCGTGACGGGCGCGGCAACAGGTGTTTGTGGCGGCAACAGGGGTTGTGGCGCAGGTGTTGCAGGTGACGCTGGTGCGGGAGCCTTGCTCATGGTGGCAGAGGGGGCTTTTTTCTCTGCAGGCATTGAGGTGGCCGCTTGCAGCAGTGCCACGGTGATGGGGGCGACATCCAGCGTGGGATGTGTGGCCTCTTGCGTGCGCCCTAGCAGCCATGCCAGCGCCATGTGCCATGCCAGCACCAAACCCAGCACGGCGGCGCGGTGCTGGATGGGCATGGAAAGAAAGGGCTGCTGGCGCATGTCAGCAAGTTTACCGACCCCATTCAGTTTTAGGGAGTGGTCGCACGCGCTGCGCGTTGCGCAAACTCTGCCCGCAGGGCCTTGAGCTTCTCGCGCGGATCTTCTTTCACAGTGGCTTTGTCCAGCGCCATTTCGGCGATGAAGCGGCTGGGCACGCCCGCCACGGTTTCCCGTCCCTTTTTGCGACGGCGGGTCCAGCTCACGGCCAGGCTGCGCTGGGCGCGGGTGATGCCCACATACATCAGGCGGCGTTCCTCCTGCAGGCGTTGCAAAATACCTTCGCTCATGGGGCCATTTGCTTGTCCAGAGGGTTGGTCGTCGTCGCCCAGCTTGAAGGGCAGCAGGCCTTCGTTCACGCCGACCAGCATCACATGAGGCCATTCCAGACCCTTGGACGCATGCAAGGTGGATAACGTGACCACGTTCTGCTCTTCCTCGCGCTCATTCAGCGTGGAGATCAGCGAGACCGTCTGCGCCACTTCAAGCAGGCTTTTGCGCTCGCTGGTCAGTGCGCCGGTGGCGTCTTCGATCTCGCCGCCGCAGCGTCCGGCCATCCAGTCGCAGAACTCGAGCACATTCGTCCAGCGTGCGTTGGCGATGCTCTCGTTGTCCTCGCCGTCGTACAAGTGTTTCTCGTAGCCGATTTCCTTGAGCCAGTCGGTCAGAAAGCGCATCGCGTCTTCCTTGCCCGAGGTGTGGCGGGCGCGGTACTCCAGATCGTTGATGTAGCGACCGAATTCGTGCAGGCCAAGCAGGGCGCGGCTGGAGACGGCGCTGGGCAGGCTGCTGGCAAACAGCGCTTCAAACAGGCTGACCTTGTACTTCGTGGCAAAGGTGCCCAGCTGCGCCAGCGTCTGGTGGCCAATGCCGCGTTTGGGGCTGGTGATGGCGCGCAGAAACGCCGGATCGTCGTCGTTGTTGATCCACAGCCGGAACCAGGCGCACAGATCCTTGATCTCGGCCTTGTCGAAAAAGCTCTGACCGCCCGAGACCTTGTACGGGATCTGCGCGCGGCGCAGCGCCTGCTCAAAGGGCCTGGCCATGTGGTTGGCGCGGTAGAGGATGGCAAAGTCCTTGAACTCCCGGTGCTTGGCTGCGCCTTCGGTGCTGGTGCCGGCGCGGATCGACTGAATGCGGGCGACCGCACGCTCGGCCTCGTGCTCCTCGTTGTCGGCGTCGACCACGCGCACCGGCTCGCCCTCGCCAAGCTCCGAGAACAAGGTTTTGGGAAACAGTTTGGGGTTGGGCTGGATTACGTTGTTGGCTGCGCGCAGGATGGCGCTGGTCGAGCGGTAGTTCTGCTCGAGCTTGATGACCTTCAGACTCGGAAAGTCCTGCGGCAATCGCTTGAGGTTGTCCAAGGTCGCGCCGCGCCAGCCGTAGATGGACTGGTCGTCGTCGCCCACGGCGGTGAAGCGGCCACGCTCGCCCACAATGTGCTTGAGCACCTCGTACTGCGTGGCGTTGGTGTCCTGGTATTCGTCCACCAGGACATGCCCGAGCGTCTTGTTCCACTTCTCTCGCACCTCAGGATGGTCGGCCAGCAGTTTGAGCGGCAGACCGATCAAGTCGTCAAAGTCCACGCTCTGGTAGGCGGCCAGACGCTCCTCGTAGCGGGCCATGATGCGTGCGATCACGCGGGCGTTGTCGTCGGGCGCCTGCGCTTCGGCCTGTGCGGCATTCAGGCCCTGGTTTTTCCAGAGGCTGATGGTCCATTGCCACTGACGCGCGGTGGCGGCGTCGGTGGTGCCGCCGCAGTCCTTGAGGATGCTGACCACATCGTCGGCGTCTAGGATGCTGAATTGTGGCTTGAGGCCTAGCACCGCGCCGTCTTCACGCATGATGCGCACGCCCAAGGCGTGGAAGGTGCAGATCACCACGTCCTTGGCCGCCTTGCCAATCAGCCCCCTGGCGCGTTCGCGCATTTCGGTGGCGGCTTTGTTGGTGAAGGTGATGGCGGCGATTTGCTTGGGTTCGAGCCCCACCTGGATCAGGCGCTGGATCTTGTGCGTGATCACCCGCGTCTTGCCAGAACCTGCGCCAGCGAGCACCAGGCAGGGGCCGGAAACATAGTTCACGGCATCGAGTTGGGCAATGTTCAGACCTTGGGACATCCTGCAATCACGATCGGGCCCAAGAGGGGCCAAGCAAGGGGGAAAGCGGCCAATCATAGCGGGTGCGTGACAGCAAAAGACTTGATTTGCGTGGACAATCCAACCCATGCTTGATGTATTACGGGTCACCTTTCCCTTTTTCGCCCTGGTGCTTTGCGGTTACCTGGCCGCAAGGCTCAAGTTTCTGTCGCTGGCGGCGATTCCCGGCCTCAATGGCTTTGTGCTGTATTTCGCGCTGCCGTGTCTGCTGTTTCGCTTTGGTTCGGAAACCCCCATCGCCCAGTTGCTGGACGTGGGCGTGTTTTTCACGTACTTGCTGTGCGCCCTGATTGTGGTGGGCTTTACTGTGGCCATCAGCCTGAACCCACGCATTGGCTGGAACGATGCCTCCCTGGGGGCTTTGGTGGCAGCCTTTCCCAATACCGGTTTCATGGGTGTGCCCCTGCTGGTGGCGCTGTTGGGACCGGCCGCTGCTGGCCCGACCATCGTGACCATTGTGGTGGACATGGTGATCACTTCATCTTTGTGCATTGCCCTCTCACGGCTGGATGGGGCGCAAGAACATGGCGTCTCCAAAGCTGTGAGCAAGGCCCTGGCGGGCATGGTGCGCAATCCCATGCCCTGGGCCATCTTGCTGGGGGCGGTGTTCTCGTCAACGCATATGCAGCTCATCGGACCGGTGGCCAAAACCGTGGGCTTGTTGGCTGATGCCGCTTCGCCCGTTGCTTTGTTCACCATTGGTGCTGTCCTGGCACGTTCGCAAATGCTGGCCCACGAGCGTCCACACGGCCCTTTGCCTGTTGCGGACTACCTCTGGGTGGCCATGATCAAGCTTTTCCTGCACCCGCTGGTGGTGTTGCTGGTGGTGGGGGTGGCCATTCACCTGGGAGTGCAAATCAGCTCATTTGCTTACCTGGTGATGGTGTTGGTGGCGTCCTTGCCCAGTGCCAGCAATGTGTCCTTGCTGGCCGAGCGTTTTGGCGCTGACAACGGACGCATTGCGCGGATCATCCTGGTCACGACGGCGATGGCCTTTTTGACTTTTTCCACCGCTGTGGCGGTTTTCAAAGGGTAAAGCCGGGCCACCAGCTCATTTCAGGCGAGCTCAAATCGCCTGCGGATCGACATCCACCAGCCAGCGCAACACGCCTTTGTGTTGAGGCAGCTTGCGCAGCTGCTGCATCAGCTGTTGCAATGCAAACAGGACTTGGTGCAACTGCGCACGAGAAGGGCTCTCGAGCAGCATTTGGGCGCGTTCAACATTGGCCACGCGTTGCATGCTCATGGGTACAGGCGGGTAAAGGCTGACCGTCTCCAGCACTTGGGCGCTCAGCCCCCATTGCTCGGGGTGTTGCTGAAGGCTGTTTTGGGCCGCAAGCAACAGAGCCTGGGCCGTCTCCTGGCTGCGAGCATCGGCACGTAACAAGGCTTGGTGCACAAAAGGGGGCAGCCCGGCTTGTTCTCGATCGCGAAGTTCGCTTTGCGCGAACCCCGGGTAGTCATGTGTTTTGAGGTGGCTGAACACCGCATGCTGCGGATGGTGGGTCTGCACCCACATCTCGGCCTTGTGGCTCTGGTCTGCTTCGCGTCCGGCGCGTCCCGCTGCTTGCATGAGCAGGGCGAACAAACGCTCGGGTGCCCGAAAGTCGCTTGAGAACAAACCATTGTCCGGGTTGAGCGCGGCCACCAGCGTGACGCGGCGGAAGTCGTGTCCTTTGGCAATCATCTGGGTGCCGATCAGGATGTCCACTTCGCCGCTGTGCATATGCTCCAGTTGCGTTTGCAGCTGCCCGGCATGTTGTGTGGTGTCGGCATCCATGCGTGCAATGTGTACCGGGCGACCATCCGGGCGCTGAAGATGGCCCAGCAGCTCAGCCAAGTGTTCCTGCAGTTGTTCGGTGCCCAATCCCACGGGCAGGATATCGAGGTTGCCGCATTGAGGGCAGGCCACGGGTACACGCTGCGTAAGGCCGCAATGGTGGCAGCGCAGGCTGCGATCGCTTTTGTGAAAGACCCGAAAGGCGCTGCACTGGGGGCAATCGCTTTTCCAGCCGCAATCGGCGCACTGCAAAACGGGAGCGTAGCCCCTGCGGTTGAGCAGCAAAAGACTTTGCTCACCCCGGGCCAGGCGTTCTTGCAGGGCCTGCATCAGTGGTGCAGAAATGCGCGTGTTGCGCGGCTGGTGGTTCATGTCCACACGGCGAATGACGGGCATGGCGCCTTGCCCCATGCGTGCGGGCATGTACAAGCGCACATAGCGTCCGCCTTCGGCCTCGGGGCGGCTGAGGTGCCAGCTCTCCAGCGAAGGCGTGGCTGAGCCAAGAATGACTTTGGCGTTCTGTTGCTTGCCACGGTAGATGGCCAGATCGCGGGCAGAGTAGCGCGCCCCTTCTTGTTGTTTGTAGCTGGGGTCGTGCTCTTCGTCCACCACGATCATGCGCAGATGCGGCAAGCTGGCAAATATGGCCATGCGCGTGCCCAGCACGATGCGGGCTTTGCCCTGATGGGCCAGCAGCCAGGATTTGAAGCGTTGCGCCGGAGTCAGTCCACTGTGCATGGCGACGACGGCTTGCGTGCCAAAACGCGCCTGCACACGTTCGAGCAGTTGTGGCGTGAGGTTGATCTCGGGCACCAGCATCAGCGCTTGCGCTGCGGGGTCCTCTTGCAAGCTGCGTGCAATCGCTTGCAGGTAAACCTCGGTCTTGCCGCTGCCGGTGTTGCCAAACAACAGGAAGGGGCCTGTGGTTTGCGCAATGGCCTGCAAGGCCTGGCTTTGCTGTTCGCTGGCGACAGGTGCTGTGTGCAAGGCCAGGTCTGTTTTCTCGGGCAGTCGTTTGAGCCGGCGGCTCAATTGTTCCGGGCTGAGCTTGTGCAGACTGGGCGGCAGCGCCTGAGCCGCCACCTCGCCCACCGATCGCTGGTAATAGCGGGCGGCAAAGTCGATCAGTTCCAGCCAATCCCGACCCAAGGGCGGCAGGTCCAGCACATGCGTCAGTGCCCGGGTCTTGTCGGCGTCCAGACCAACGGGTAGCTGGGCATGTGATTGGGTCACCACGCCCAACACTTCCCTGGAACCCAGAGGCACGCGTACCAGGCTTCCCGCAGGCAAGGTGCCCGTGTGGGTGTAAGTGAGCAAAGACCCTATCTGGCTGTGCGCCGGGGTCTGAACTTCAACATCAACCCAGTAGGTGGGGGCGTTCATGGTTTCGCCGCTTTTGATCAATTTTGGTGCTTCTTGCGATCAGGTTTTTTCTTGGAAATCACGCTAAGTCATTGATTTTTCTGAGTTTTGAAAGTGATCCCAAAAAACTGTGGATAACTTTGTTGAAAACCCGCTGCAGCCATCGGCAAACCCTTGCCAAATCAGCCTTTGATCAAAATGCCTATTCGCGATGCAAATTCTGAACCCTCAATAAAATCAATGACTTACGGCT
The DNA here is from genome assembly GCA_041191485.1 of Pseudomonadota bacterium. Classification (GTDB taxonomy): domain Bacteria; phylum Pseudomonadota; class Gammaproteobacteria; order Burkholderiales; family Burkholderiaceae_C; genus Limnohabitans_A. The sequence continues at coordinate 753 of JBEEOS010000030.1, read as the reverse complement.
GCATACCCTGATTGTTGGCGTGGTTTGTGATCGTGGCCAAAGGCTCAGGGGAAGTCCCTATTTTTGTGCATAAGTCAAGCCGCTAAAGACGGTTTTTATGCAAAAAACCCGCCTTCCCGGCTTGCTTTTATGCTAAGGCCCTCAGGCTTGTTGGCGCAAGAAACGCGAATGGCTGTGCACCGCTTCGACCAAGGCCGAGACATGTTCTGGTGGGGTGTACTGGCTGATGCCGTGGCCCAGGTTGAAGATGTGGGTCGGTCCGGTGGTGCCGACATCGGTGTGCGGACGGCCAAAGCTGTCGAGCACGCGGCGGGCTTGCTGCGCAATTTGTTCAGGTTGGGCAAACAGCACGTTCGGATCAATGTTGCCTTGCAGTGCCTTGCCGGGGCCGCCGACCTGACCGCCCACGAGCGCGCGGGCCTTGCTCAGGTTCATGGTCCAGTCCAGGCCCAGCACCTCGCAGTCGAGCTCGCCCATTTCTTGCAGCCACAGGCCACCACCCTTGGTGAAGACGATGCGAGGGATGACGGCGCCATCATGGCTGCGCTTGAGCTGGGACAGCACACGGCGCGTGTAGGCCAGGGAGAAGTCCTGGAAGGCCCCATCGGCCAGCACGCCGCCCCAGCTGTCGAAAATCATCACGGCCTGGGCGCCCGCTTCGATCTGGGTGTTCAGGTACAGGGCCACCGCGTCGGCGTTGACCTGCAGAATGCGGTGCATCAGGTCGGGGCGGCTGTACATCAGGCTCTTGAC
>JBEEOS010000029.1:0-19804 GCA_041191485.1 Pseudomonadota bacterium | reverse complement strand
GACACCTATGGCGACATGATCGAAATGGGTATCCTGGACCCGACCAAAGTGACCCGTACTGCCCTGCAGAACGCCGCTTCCGTCGCCAGCCTGATGCTGACCACCGAGTGCATGATCTCCGAGTCTCCCAAGGCCGAGTCTGCAGCCCCTGCCATGCCCGACATGGGCGGCATGGGTGGCATGGGCATGTAAAACGCCCCTCACCGAAGGACTTCACCGTCCTTCGGGCCAAGAAAAAACCCGCGATGACCTCGCGGGTTTTTTTATGCCTGAATCAAACGCTCAGCGCACGCGCGCCAGCAACGCTGCTGTAGAAGCATCCAGGCCGGTGGCATCTCCCGACACGATGCGCGCGTGAATGTCCTTGGCCAGCACCTTGCCCAATTCCACACCCCACTGGTCGAAGCTGTTGATGCCCCAAACCGAGCCACTGACGAACACACGGTGCTCCTGCAGCGCAATCAATGCGCCCAGGCTGGCGGGTGTTAGCTCATCGAGCAGCAAGAAGGTGCTGGGCCGGTTGCCTGTAAAGTGCTTGTGACCGCCCTCATCGCTCTTGCCCAGCATGAGTGCCTGCGCCTGTGCAATCACGTTGGCCAGCAGCAGTTCATGGTGATCGACCAAAGTGTGCGTCGGTTTTTTCACGGCGATGAATTCCAGTGGCACCACGTCCGTGCCCTGGTGCAGCATCTGGAAGTAGGCATGCTGCCCGTTGGTGCCCGGCTCGCCCCATAAAACAGGTGATGTGCCATACGGCAAGGCCTGGCCATCGCGGTCCACGCGCTTGCCATTGCTCTCCATCTCCAGCTGCTGCAAATATGCAGGCACGCGGCGCAGGGCGCTGTGATACGGCGCAATGGACCGGCTGGTGTAGCCCAGGAAGTTGCGGTACCAGACATCGAGCAAGCCCAGACGCACCGGCAGGTTCTGCGCCAGCGGTGCGCTCTGAAAGTGCTGGTCCATGGCATGGGCACCGGCCAGCAGATCGCGAAAGCCTTGCGCACCGATCGCGATGGCGATCGGCAAACCAATGGCCGACCACATGGAGTAGCGTCCGCCCACCCAGTCCCAGAAACCGAAGGTGGTGGTGATACCGAACTCTGCCGCGGCCGACACATTCGTGGTCAGCGCTGCAAAGTGGCGCGCCACGTCAGTGCCGCCTTGCGCCTGGAACCAGGCCAGCGCCGAGCGGGCATTGGTCATGGTCTCGATGGTGGTGAAGGTTTTGGAAGCGATCAGAAACAGCGTGCTCTCGGCCTTCAGGCCTTTGAGCACCGCCGCCAGTTCGTGCCCATCGACATTCGACACAAAATGAAAACGCTTGCCCGGCGCTACAAAGTCCTGCAGCGCCAGCACCGCCATTTGCGGGCCCAGATCGGAACCCCCAATGCCGATGTTGACCACATCGGTGATCGCGCTGTCACTGCGCACCTGCTCGGCATACGCCAGCATGGCATCCAACGTCTCGTGCACTTGCGCCAGCGGCGCGGCCAGATCGCCCTGCAGGCTGCCGGCAGGCTGACGCAAAAGCCAATGCATGACCGCACGGCCTTCGGTGTTGTTGATGGGCTGGCCACGGAACAGGGCATCGCGGTGTGCAAGCAGGTCCGTCTGCTGGGCCAGTTCGAGCAACAAGGCCTCGGTGGCGCTGTCGGTGTGGTTCTTGGACAGGTCTGCAAAAACCAGCGGCGCGTCCTGACTCAGGGCTTGTGCACGCGTCGCATCGGCCTTGAAAGCTGTGCGCAGATCAAAGCCGGCAAACGTTTGCGCGTGGGCCTGGAGGGCTGACCACGCAGGGGTCTGGTCGCAACGCATGAGCTCAGGCCTTTTTCATCAGGTCTTCAAGCTTGACCGCATCCACGCAGAACGCACGGATACCCTCTGCCAGCTTCTCGGTGGCCATGGCGTCATCGTTGAGGGCATAGCGGAAGCTGGCCTCGTCGTAACGTACGGCCGCAATCTCCATGGCCTGTGCAGACTGGGCATCGAGTGCCTGCGCCAGAGGCGTTTCGGTGGCGGCCAGCTGAGCCAGCAAATCCGGGCTGATGGTCAGCAAGTCGCAACCCGCCAGCGCCGTGATCTGACCCACATTGCGGAAAGATGCGCCCATCACCTCGGTGCGGACGCCATGCTTCTTGTAGTAATTGAAAATGGCCGTCACCGACTTCACGCCCGGGTCGTTGGCCCCTGCGTTGTCAGCCTCGACCCAGCTGGCGCCCGCGGACTTCTTGTACCAGTCATAGATGCGGCCCACAAAGGGCGAAATCAGCTGCACACCTGCATGGCCACAAGCCACCGCCTGGCAAAACGCAAACAGCAGCGTGAGGTTGCAATGGATGCCTTCACGCTCCAGTTCGGCTGCAGCCTGAATGCCTTCCCAAGTCGACGCAATCTTGATCAGCACGCGCTCGCGCCCAATGCCCTGCGCCTCATACAGCGCCATGATGCGGCGCGCGCGCGCCACCGTGGCTGCCGTGTCAAAACTCAAACGCGCATCCACCTCGGTAGACACACGACCCGGCACGTGTTTGAGGATTTCCTGCCCGAAACGCACCAGCAAATGGTCCATCACCACATCCAGGGGCTGCCCCTTGTGCGCCGCCACCGTCTCGGTCAACAGGGGCGCATATTCAGGTTTTTGCACCGCCTTGAGGATCAAGGACGGATTGGTTGTCGCATCCTGTGGGCGAAACTGCGCCAGCTGCAGAAAGTCGCCAGTGTCTGCGACCACGGTGGTGTGTTGTTTGAGGGCTTCGAGTTGGTTCATGCTGAGAATTATCTTTGAAACAAAGTTACATTACAAATTCAATTTCAGGTAACCGATCAGTCCCATTTGCGGCGTACAGTCCAGAGCATCCACCGTTTACTACACAACATGTCCCGCACTGGCCCTCGCATCCCCCAGACCCCCGCCCCCAAAGCCGCCTCTTCGCGTCGATATCAAATGGTGGACCTGGCGCGCCTGGCTGGTGTATCGGTCTCCACCGTCTCCAGAGCATTGAGCGACCACCCGCTCATCAAGCCGGAAACCCGTCTGCGCATTCACGAGTTGGCTCGCTCTCTCAATTACCAGGTCAACAGCGGGGCGGCCAACTTGCGCAAGCAAGACAACAACACTGTTGGCGTCATTTTTCTGGGTGACTCCCTGCAGCAGATCTCCGACCCCTTCATCCTTTCACTGTTTGGGCACATTGCTGACGAGTTGCATGCCAAGGGCATGCAGTTGCTTTTATTGAGGGTCGATCCGAAGCACCCACAAAGTCTGGCCCACGCTTATGAGCGGGGCCTGGTGAGCGGGCTCTTGATCGTGGGTCAGGCCTTTCTGCACGAAGAGCTCAATCGCCTGCACACCCGCAATATCCCCATGGTCGTTTGGGGTGCCATCACGCCCGGCAACCTTTATTGCACCGTAGGCAGTGATAACGAGCGTGGCGGCTACCTGGCCACACAGCACTTGCTGCAGGAAGGTTGTCGCAACATTGCTTTCGTGGGCGATACCCGCCACCCCGAGATCGATCTTCGGCATCGGGGCTTTATTCGGGCTCTGAACGAAGCTGGCCTTGAGGAAGACCCCTCACTGCACATTCCCATGCTGTTTGGCGATCAACTGTTGCGCTCAACCGTCAAATCATGGGTCGACCAAGGGCACCCGATCGACGGGGTCTTCGCGAGCAGCGATGTGGCGGCCCTCACCATCGTTTCCGCACTGAACGATGCAGGCCGCAAAGTTCCTGATGAAGTCAAGGTCGTGGGCTTTGACGATATTGCCCTTGCCTCTTTCATGCACCCCTCCTTGACCTCGGTGAAGCAGCCCACTCTTGAAGCAGCCAAAGCCATGGTGGATCGGCTGCTGCAACTCATGTCGGGGCACACCGTCAGTTCACAAATGCTTGAAACCGAGCTGATCGTTCGCGAAAGCAGCCGCAGCCTGCATACGTAACCAACTCGTAACCAAATTTCGTTGTTTTTACGCAAAACATGTAATGTTGTTACGGGTTTTCCCCAAATTGCAAACGTTTGCAATGTTGCTTTAATTCATCTGCCCGCCGTCTTCCGGAGACAAAGCCAAACCTTACAAATAAGTGTTGGAGACAAAGGAAAGCAGGCACTTTCTTCATCATCACACCTTCATGGAACTCAAAATGCAAACGTTTGCAAAAACCATCGCAGCTGCCGCCGCCCTCGTGGCCATGGGTGCTGCCCACGCCGATGTCAGCTTCAACGCCAACATCGAAAACGACACCACCTACACCGCAGCCAAGGGCGCGACCGCCAGCGACACCAGCAACGGTGGCCGCGTGGAAATGAACGTGCTGGCCGCCTTGGCCAAGAACGGCGACAACTTCGTCAACGCCAAAGGCACGCTGCTGATCAAGCACGATGGCACCACCGCCGTCGACGATGCCTGGATCCAGTTCGGCAACGCCAAAGCCGACCTGAAAATTGGTCGCCACGAAGCCGCTGACCTCTTCCCTCTGGGCAAGGATGTGGTGGTGTCGGGAACCAACTCCAGCGCTTCTGGCTACCGCGCCAACAAGCTGCGTGGTCGTATGGCCGATGGCCGCTTCCACGGTGCTCTGGGCTTCAATGCTGCACCTGGTCTGCGCCTGGAAGTCGGTTTGGTGACCAAAAAGAATGGCTCGACGATCAACGAATACGGCGTTCGCCCCACAGTCGCTTACACCACCGGCGCTCTGACCCTGCGCGCTGGTTTTGAATCCTTCAAGACCACTGGTGCCGCCCAAGACGGCTACGGCCTGTCCGCTGGCTACGCCATCAACAGCAGCACCAACCTGAACGTCAACTACGCCAAGAGCTCGGACCTGAACGCATCCTCCACCGGTGTCAACCTGGTCGCTGGCGCTGCTGGCGTGGGCTTTGTGCAGGACAAGACCGGCACCGCCAAGCAAAACACCTACTACGCTGCCTACAGCTTTCCGCTGTTTGACATCAAGGGCGCCAGCATCACCCCGGCCATCAGCCACTCCACCAGCGCTGGCGTGGAAAGCCTCAACGCCTTCCGCGTGCGCCTGAACTACGCATTCTGATGCGCCACAGGCCAGGGGCGGATTCATTGCCCGGCCTTGGCTTGCCTTCTTCTCCAAAGTAAGCTTGGTGGGCCTGCAGCAGATGCAGCCCACCTTTTTTGACAACGCAACCTGAGACAACACATGAAGATCACATTCAAAAAAGCCCTGCTCGCAGCCATTGCTCCCGTCGCCCTCATGGCCAGCGCCCAAGCCGCCACCATCACCATCTCCTGCGGCTCCGTGGGTCAGGACTTCGAGTTCTGCAAAAAGACCACCGCCGAATGGGCCGCGAAGACTGGCCACGAAGTCAAACTCTTCACCATCCCCAACAGCACCACCGACATCCTGGCCCTGTTCCGCCAGATGTTTGCTGCCAAGTCGGCTGACCTGGACGTGATCAACGTCGACGTGGTGTGGCCTGGTGTCATCAAGGACCACCTGGTGGACCTCAAGCCCTACAGCAAAGGCGCCGAGAAGAACCACTTCCCCGCCATCGTGGCCAACAACACCGTGGACGGCAAACTGCTGGCCATGCCCTGGTTCACCGATGCTGGCCTGCTGTTCTACCGCAAGGACTTGGTTGAGAAATACGGCGCCAAAGCCCCCACCACCTGGGAAGAGCTGGCAGCCACCGCCAAGAAAATCCAGGACGGCGAGCGCGCCGCTGGCAACAAGGACTTCCAGGGCTTCGTCTTCCAGGCCAAAGCCTACGAAGGCCTGACCTGTGACGCCGTCGAGTGGATCCATTCCTACAAGGGTGGCAACATCGTCAACGACAAGGGCGAGATCACCATCAACAACCCGGGTGCCATCAAGGCGCTGAAAACAGCCGCTTCCTGGATTGGCACCATCGCTCCTCAAGGCGTGCTCAACTACGCTGAAGAAGAAGCCCGCGGTGTGTTCCAGAACGGCAACGCCGCCTTCATGCGCAACTGGCCTTACGCCTGGTCCCTGGGCAATGGCAAAGACAGCAAGATCGCCGGCAAGATTGGCGTGTCTGCTCTGCCCAAAGGCGGCGCCGATGGTCAAAACGCGGCCACGCTGGGCGGCTGGCAACTGGCGGTCTCCAAGTACTCCAAGAACCCCGAAGCCGCTGCTTCTTTGGTGATGTACATGACCAGCCCAGAAGTGCAGAAAGAGCGCGCCATCAAGGGTTCCTACAACCCCACCATCGCTTCGCTGTACCAGGACAAAGACGTGCTGGCCGCCAACCCCTTCTTTGGCAGCCTGTACAACGTCTTCACCAGCGCCGTGCCGCGTCCTGCCACCGCTACGGGCCTGAAGTACCCCGAAGTCAGCGCCGCCTTCTGGAACGCCACCTCTGACGTTCTCTCCGGCAAAGTCTCTGCCGAAGACAGCGTCAAGAAGCTCGAAGGCAAACTCAAGCAAATCAAGCGCAACGCCTGGTAATTTGAGTTGACTGCTCACCGGCTTGCATCCCTGGGCTGCAAGCCGGTCTTTATTTTCCTGATCCACCTCGCCTCATGAACAACAAGACCCGCACCGCCTGGCTGTTTCTGGCCCCCATGCTGATCGTGCTGCTGCTGGTGGCGTTGTGGCCGCTTGGACGCACCATCTGGTTCAGCTTCACCGATGCCAACATCAACAACCTCGACGCCGCCAAATTCATTGGCTTCGAAAACTACTTTGGCGAGTACGGTCTGTTTGCCAACCCCAATTACACCGATGGGTTTTGGGGCAGCGACTGGGGCACCGCCATCATCAACACCCTGAAGTTTTCAGTGGTATCGGTCACGATCGAAACCCTCATGGGTCTGGGTGTGGCCATGCTCCTCAACCAGGAATTCAAGGGCCGCGCCTGGGTGCGCGCCGCCGTGCTCGTGCCCTGGGCCATCCCGACCATTGTCTCGGCCAAGATGTGGGGCTGGATGCTGCACGACCAGTTTGGCGTCATCAACCAGTGGCTGGTGGACTGGGGCGTGCTGGCTGAAAAGCTGGCCTGGACCGCCGACCCCGACTTTGCCCTGTGGACCGTGGTGGCGGTGGATGTGTGGAAAACCACGCCCTTCATGGCCTTGCTGATTCTGGCCGCCCTGCAGACCCTGCCCAAAGACTGCTACGAAGCCGCCAAAGTCGATGGCGTCCACCCCCTGCGCGTGTTCTGGAAAGTCACCTTGCCGCTGATCAAACCCGCTTTGATGGTGGCCGTGATTTTCCGTTTGCTCGACGCCCTGCGCGTATTTGACCTGATCTACGTACTCACCTCCAACAACAACAGCACCATTTCCATGTCCGGCTTTGTGCGCCGCGAAATGGTGGACAACGGCTACATGGGCTACGGCTCAGCCGCCTCGACCGCACTGTTCCTGATCATCGGCCTGTGCACCGTGGCCTACATCAAGCTCGGCCGCATGAAGATGACGGAGGACTGAACCTCATGAAAACCCCTTTGTTTGGGCGCATCGCCCTGTACCTGGCCGCCACCCTCGTGGTCTTGGTCTCGGTCTATCCCTTCCTGTATGCAGTAACCACCTCCTTCAAGAGTGGCTCGGCCTTGTTCGAGCCCACGCTGTGGCCTTCAAGCTGGTCGCTGATCAACTACATCTCGCTCTTCACTGTGGCCGAGCAGCCCTTTGGGCGCCACATCTTCAACTCCATCATGGTCTCGGTGCTGGTGGTGGTGATTTCGCTCTTCATTGGCGTCACTGCTGCCTACGCCCTGGGCCGCATCCAGTTCAAGGGCCGCGGCCTGCTGCTCACCACCGTGCTGTCGGTGTCCATGTTCCCGCAGGTGGCGGTGCTGGCGGGCATGTTCGAGCTGATCCGCTTTCTGGGCATCTACAACAAGGCGCTCGGTCTGGTGCTGCCCTACATGATCTTCACCCTGCCCTTCACGGTGTGGGTGCTGACCACCTTCATGAAACAGCTGCCCAAGGAACTGGAAGAAGCCGCCATCATGGACGGCTGCAGCCCCTGGCGCATCATCAAGGACGTGTTTTTGCCGCTGCTGTGGCCCGCACTGGTGTCCACTGGACTGCTGGCCTTCATCGCCGCGTGGAACGAATTCCTGTTTGCACTGACCTTTGTGCTCGACAACAACGAGCGCACCGTGCCGGTGTCCATCTCGTTGATTTCGGGCGCCAGCAAATACGACATCCCCTGGGGCAACATCATGGCCGCCTCCGTCCTGGTGACGCTGCCATTGATTGCCCTGGTCCTGATCTTCCAGAAAAAAATCGTCTCGGGCCTGACCGCTGGTGCGGTCAAAGGCTGACTCTCAAGCGAAAACCTCATGAAAAAAGCACCCAACAACAACTGGTGGCGCGGCGGCGTGATCTACCAGATTTACCCCCGCAGCTTCCAGGACAGCAACGCCGACGGCATTGGCGATCTGCCCGGCATCACTGCACGCCTGGAGCACATCGCGCGCCTGGGCGCCGATGGCATCTGGCTCTCGCCCTTCTTCACCTCGCCCATGAAGGACTTTGGTTACGACGTCAGCGACTACTGCGACGTGGACCCCATGTTCGGCACCTTGGACGACTTCCGCACCCTGGTGGCCCGCGCCCACGAACTGGGCCTGAAGGTCATGATCGACCAGGTGCTCTCGCACAGCAGCGACCAGCACCCCTGGTTTGTCGAAAGCCGCTCCAGCCGCGACAACGCCAAGGCCGACTGGTACATCTGGGCCAACCCCAAGGACGACGGCACGCCGCCCAACAACTGGCTGTCCATCTTTGGCGGCAGTGCCTGGCAGTGGGACACCCGTCGCTGCCAGTACTACATGCACAACTTCCTCACCAGCCAGCCCGACCTGAACTTCCACAACCCCGAAGTGCAGCAAGCCCTGCTCGACTCGGTCAAGTTCTGGCTGGACCTGGGCGTGGACGGCTACCGCCTGGACACCGCCAACTTCTACTTCCACGACCAGCAGCTGCGCGACAACCCGCCGCGTGGCGAGCCCCCGCGTGACAACCCCGACCCCGCCGTCAACCCCTTCAACCCCTACGCCTGGCAATGGCACCAGTTCGACAAGAGCCGCCCGGAAAACCTGCCCTTCCTGCAAAAGCTGCGTGCCCTGCTCGACCAGTACCCCGACACCACCATGGTCGGCGAAATTGGCGACGACGACGGCCTGGTCCGCGTGGCCGAATACACCAGCGGTGGCGACAAACTGCACATGGCCTACTGCTTTGACCTGCTGGGCGAGCCGCACAGCGCGCCCTTCCTGCAAGGCGTGCTGCAACGCTTTACGGATGTGGTGGGTGACGGCTGGCCCTGCTGGGCGCTGTCCAATCACGACTGCGTGCGCTCGGCCACCCGCTGGGGCGGCGCCCAACCCGACCCCCGCCTGCTACGCCTGGCCGCGGCCTTCCAGGTCAGCCTGCGCGGCACCGTGTGCCTGTACCAGGGCGAAGAGCTGGGCCTGCCCGAAGCCAACGTCGCTTTTGAAGACCTGCAAGACCCCTATGGCATCACCATGTGGCCCGAGTACAAAGGCCGCGATGGTTGCCGCACCCCCATGCCCTGGCAGGGTGACGGCCCGCACGCCGGATTTTCCACGGCCGATCGCACCTGGCTGCCGCTGGACGCCACCCACCGCGCCCTGGCCGTGGACCAGCAAGCGGGCCAGGTCAACAGCCTGCTGAGCTACTTCACCCAGCTGCTGGCCTGGCGCAAGCAACAACCCGCCTTGATACACGGCAGCATGCGTGTCTGGCCCAGCCACCCGCAAGTGCTGGTGTTCGAGCGCGAACACGAAGGCCAGCGCGTGCTGTGCGCCTTCAACTTCAGCGAGCAGCCCGCCAGCCTTGAGCTGCCTGCGGCCTGGCAACAAGCGCACACGCTGCAAGGCAGCGGCCTGACCGGCGCCAAGAACGAGGGCAACCGCCTGCACTTCGAACCCTGGGGCGGCCTGCACCTGCAGGCCTGAACCCCGTTCAAGAGGAACCTCCCATGTCCCGCATCGAATTCAAGAACGTCTGCAAGCGCTACGCCGAGGGCCTGCCGCTGACCATCCACAACGCCAACCTCACCATCGAAGACGGTGAGTTCTGCGTCTTTGTCGGCCCCTCGGGCTGCGGCAAGTCCACTTTGCTGCGCATGGTCGCGGGCCTGGAAGACATCAGCAGTGGCGACCTGTCCATTGGTGGCGAGCGCGTCAACGACCTGCCCCCCGCCCGTCGCGGCGTGGCCATGGTGTTCCAGAGTTACGCCCTGTACCCGCACATGACCGTGCGCGAGAACATGGGCTTTGGCCTGAAAGTGTTTGGTGCCAACGCTGCCGACATCGACAAGAAAGTGCGCGAAGCGGCCGACATCCTGCAACTGACCCACCTGCTCGACCGCCTGCCCAAGCAGCTCTCTGGCGGCCAGCGTCAGCGCGTGGCCATTGGCCGCGCCATCGTCAAGGAGCCGCGCGTGTTCCTGTTTGACGAACCGCTGTCGAATCTGGACGCGGCCTTGCGCGTGCAGACTCGCCTGGAAATTGCCAAGCTGCACCACCGCATCGGCACCGCCAGCATGATCTACGTGACGCACGACCAGGTCGAAGCCATGACGCTGGCCGACAAGATCGTGTTGCTGCGCGCTGGCGACGACGTCCAAACCAAAGGCTCCATCGCCCAGGTCGGCTCCCCGCTGACGCTCTACCACCGCCCTGCCAGCCTGTTCGTGGCCGAGTTCATTGGCTCGCCCAAGATGAACATCGTTGCCGGCACGCTGCAGCAAGCGGGCAACCCTCACAGCGAATTGCGCGTTGCCGACACGGTGTTCACCGCTGCGGTGGACGCGACCCGACTGGCCAACGGCGCCGCCGTGTGCGTTGGCATCCGACCCGAAGACATGCGCCTGGCCGAAGGCCCTGGCCCCAACACCATCAGCGGCGCCATTGAACACATCGAAAAGCTCGGTGAAGCCTCCTTGCTTTACCTGAACACCCCCACACCCGGCCACCTGCTGACCGTCAAGGTCGAAGGCACCACCCAGCACCGCACCGGACAAACCGTGCATGTCCTGTGCCCCACAGACAGCCTGCACGTCTTTGACGCCGAAGGCGACGCCTGCCACCGCACCCCTGTGCTGCCCGCCTGAGCCTGGCCAACCATGTCGCCGCGTTTGCCCATCGACTTTCGCTCTGCCGTCGTCTACCAGATCTACCCCCGCAGTTTCTGCGACAGCAATGGTGACGGCATCGGCGACCTGCCCGGCATCACCGCCCGGCTCGACCACCTGCAAGCGCTGGGGGTGAACGTGGTGTGGCTCTCGCCCATCTACGCCTCCCCGCAGGACGACAACGGCTACGACATCAGCGACTACCGGGCCATCGCGCCCGAATTCGGCACCCTGCACGACTTCGACACCATGCTCGCAGCCATGCACCAGCGCGGCATCCGCCTCATGATGGACCTGGTTGTCAACCACAGCTCGGACGAACACGCCTGGTTCCAGCAAGCCCGCAGCAGCCGTGACAACCCCTTTCACGACCACTACATCTGGCGCGAGGCACGCACCGATGCAAATGGACAGCGCCAGCCCCCCACCAATTGGGAAGCAGCCTTCAACGGCTCGGTCTGGGAATGGAACGAGCCCACAGGCGAGTACTACCTGCACATGTTCAGCCGCAAGCAACCCGACCTGAACTGGGAAAACCCACGCCTGCGCGCCGAGGTGTACGACATCATGCGCTTTTGGCTCGACCGCGGCGTGGACGGCTTTCGCATGGACGTGATCAACATGATCAGCAAGCCCTGGCAGGCCGATGGCAGCCTGCCCGACGCCCCAGTGGTGCGCGATGGTTTTTTGCAGCCCGGTTTTGCCCAAAGCTGCAATGGCCCGCGCCTGCACGAATTTCTGGCCGAGATGCGCTGCGAAGTGCTGGACCACTACCCCGGGTGCATCACCGTGGGCGAAGCCCCGCTGGCCACCATCGAACAAGGCCGCGCCCTCACCCACCCCGAGACCGGCGCCCTGAACATGCTCTTTCAGTTCGAGCATATGGACCTGGACAGCGTGGGCGGCCATGTCAACGGCAAATGGGCGCTCAAACCGCTGGACTTGCGCGACATGAAGCGCACCATGCAGCGCTGGCAAGACGCGCTTGACGGCCAGGGCTGGAACAGCCTGTACCTCTCCAACCACGACCAGCCCCGCCCCGTTTCGCGCTTTGGCAACGACAGCCCGCAACATCGCGTGACCAGCGCCAAGCTGCTGGGCACCTGGCTGCACGGCCTGCAAGGCACGCCTTATGTTTACCAGGGCGAAGAACTGGGCATGACCAATGTGGCTTTCGCCCGCATTGACGACTACCAGGACATCGAAATCCGCAACTACTGGCGCACCGCCGTGCACGAGCGCGGCGAAGACCCCGCCACCGTGCTGCGCAGCATCCACGCCAAAGGCCGCGACAACGCCCGCACACCCATGCCCTGGAGTTCTGCTGAGCAGGCGGGTTTCAGCAGCGGCACCCCCTGGCTGCAACTCAACCCCAACTGGCCTGAAGTCAACGCCGAAGCCGCACGACAGGACCCGGACTCGGTGTTCCACCACTACCGCCGTCTGATCGCGCTGCGCCAGCAGCACCCCATTCTGGCGCTGGGCCACACCACCTTGCTGCTGCCCGAGCACCCGCACATTTACGCCGTTGAGCGCCAATGGCAAGGCCAAACCTGGCTGGTGCTGAGCAACTGGAGCGACGCTGCGCAGCCCCTCAGCCTGCCCGCGCCGCTGTGCGCCCGCCCAGCCCAGTTGATGCTGGGCAACCAGGCCCCACGCCTGGGCCTGGCGGACGAACGCCACACCGGCCCCGCCCCTGTGCCGCTGCAAACGCTGGTCTTGCAGCCTTGGGAAGCGCTGATCGTTTCACTGGACTGAGCCCGCTCATTGCGCCGGCGCCACACATCGATGTAACCCATCTTGCAAAGAAGATGAAACAAAGTTACATTACCTCATCTCGAATTCATGTAACCCAATAACATCATGGCATTTGACCTCGTATTCTTTGGCGGCACCGGTGATCTGGTCTGGCGCAAACTCATGCCCGCCCTCTTCCAGGCCTTTCGTCACGGCACCTTGCCCGAAGGCGGACGCATCATTGGCGTTGGGCGTGATGACCTGAATGACCAGCAATACCGCGACAACATCCAGGCCAAGTTTGCCCAGGTCGATGGCGACAAACGCCCCAGCGACGACGAGTTCGCCCGCTTCGCTGCCCTGCTGTGCTACGTGCGCATGGACCTGTCCAAACCCGAAGACTACGCAGCCCTCAAGGCCCGCCTGGACGAGCGCCGCACCGACAGCGTGGTCATGTACCTCTCCACCGCCCCCAGCCTGTTCACCACCGTGTGCGAACAACTCGCTGCCTGCGGCCTGAACACACCGCAAACGCGCATCGTGCTGGAAAAACCGCTGGGCCACGACCTGGCCTCCAACCGCGCCATCAACGCTGCGGTGGGCAAGGTCTTCAAAGAGCAGCAGATCTTTCGCATCGACCACTACCTGGGCAAGCCCTCGGTGCAAAACCTGTTTGCGCTACGTTTTGGCAACGCCTTGTTCGAGCCGCTGTGGCGCCGCGAGCACATCGCCAACATCCAGATCACCATGGCCGAAGAGCTTGGGGTGGAAAAACGCGGCGGCTTCTACGAAAGCACCGGCGCGCTGCGCGACATGGTGCAAAACCACGCGCTGCAACTGTTGTGCGCCATTGCCATGGAGCCGCCCATCAACGCGCATGCCGACGCCATCCGCGACGAAAAACTCAAGGTGCTGCGCGCCCTCAAAAGCTGGACGCCCGAGACCCTGAGCCAGCACGTCATCCGTGGCCAATACGCCGCAGGCAGCGTGTTTGGCCAGGCCGTACCCGGCTACCGCGACGAGCAAGGCGTCAGCCCCGCCAGCAACACCGAAACCTTTGTCGCCCTGCGCACAGAAATCGCCAACTGGCGCTGGGCTGGCGTGCCGTTTTACATCCGCACCGGCAAACGCATGGCCGCACGCGAGGCGCACATCGAAATCAATTTCCGCAACATCCCGCACCAGATCTTCCAAAGCCCATCGGGCCAAGTGAACAAACTCGTCATCCACCTGCAACCCAAAGACGGGCTGGAGCTGCACCTGTTCGCGCAAGGCCAAAGCAAGCGCGGCGCAGGCAGCGGCAACCAAAGCCTCACCCCCGTGCACCTGGACCTGGACTTTGACAGCCGCTTTGGCAGCGAACGCGTGGGCGCCTATGAGCGCCTGTTGCTGGACGTGCTCGATGGTCGCCTGAACTTGTTCGTGCGCAGCGACGAGCAGGAAGAGGCCTGGCGCTGGGTCGAGCCCATCTTGCAGCACTGGGCGGCAGACGCAGCAGGCCCACGCCCCTACGCCGCCGGCACCTGGGGGCCCAGCGCATCGAGCGCCATGATCGCCCGCGACGGCTTTTGCTGGGGCGAAGAAAGCTGAAGGCAAGCGCGAATCGCGCTCCTACAATGGGTCTAACGACATACGGAGACATTCATGCTCGACCGCATCAAGGCATCACTACCTTCCCTGGCCCCGGCTGAACAGCGCGTGGGCAAACTGGTGCTGGCTGACCCGCGCGCTTTTGCCAACCTGCCCGTGACGGAACTGGCCGATCGCGCGCATGTGAGCAAGCCCACCGTGGTGCGCTTTTGCCGCAGCATGGGTTACGACGGCCTGTCCGACTTCAAACTCAAGCTGGCGGGCAGCGTCAGCGAAGGCGTGCCCTTCATTCACCGCAGCGTGGACGTGGACGACAAGACCAGCGACATCGCCGTCAAGGTCATCGACAACACCGTCGCTGCTTTCCTCAAGTACCGCAATGACGCCAGCTCCTTTGCACTGGACCACGCCGCGCAAGCCCTGGCCGACACCAGCAAAAGCGGCCGGCGCATCGAGTTCTACGGCGTGGGCAACTCCGGCATCGTGGCGCAAGACGCGCAGCACAAATTTTTCCGCCTGGGCCTCAACACCATCGCCTACAGCGACGGCCACATGCAGGTCATGAGCGCCTCCATGCTGCAGCCTGGCGACTGCGCGGTCATCATCTCCAACTCCGGCCGCACCCGCGACCTGATGGATGCCTGCGACATTGCCAAAAAGCGCGGCGCCACCACCATCGTCATCACCGCCAGCGGCTCGCCCCTGGCCAGCGCGGGCAACATCCACCTGACTGCCGACCACCCCGAGGGCTATGACAAATACAGCCCCATGGTCTCGCGCCTGCTGCACTTGCTCATCATCGACATCCTGGCCACCACGGTCGCCTTGCGCATTGGCGAGCACCTGCAGCCCCTGCTGCGCGACATGAAAAACAACCTGCGCAACAAGCGCTACACCTGAGGCTCGGCACCATGCACATCGCCGTCATGGGCGCAGGCGCCGTGGGCTGCTATTACGGCGGTCTGCTGGCGCGCGCCGGTCACGCCGTCACCCTGATTGCGCGGCCCCAACATGTGCAGGCCATTGCCGCGCAGGGCCTGCGTCTTCAAACTGCCACGTCTGACGAACACATTGCCCTGCAAGCCAGCGCCGATGTGGGTGCCATCGCCCATGCGGAACTGGTGCTCTTTTGCGTCAAATCTTCCGACACCGAGGCTGCTGGCGAACAAATGCGCCCGCACCTGCGCAAGGACGCCGCCGTGCTCAGCCTGCAAAACGGCGTGGACAACGCCCAGCGCCTGCAAGCCGTGCTCGGCCAGGACGTGATCCCCACCGTGGTGTACGTGGCCACCGCCATGGCAGGCCCTGGCCATGTGCAGCACTTTGGCCGCGGCGACCTGGTGCTGGGCCAGCACCCCCGCAGCGCGCAGCTGGCGCAACTGCTCAGCGATGCTGCCATTCCCAGCACGGTGTCGGGCAACGTGCAAGGCGCGCTGTGGACCAAGCTCATCATCAACTGCACCTACAACGCCGCCAGCGCCATCACCCAACGCCCTTATGGCGAACTGGTGCAAGTGCCCGGCATGTGGCAACTCATGCGCAGCGCCCATGACGAATGCATGGCCGTGGCCCATGCTGCAGGCGTGGTGCTCGACGCCCCGCTGTGGCCCATGATCGAAAACATCGCCTGCACCATGCCAGGCCAGTACTCGTCCACCGCGCAAGACCTGCAAAAAAACAAAGCCACCGAGATTGAACATCTCAATGGCTTCATCGTGCGGCGCGGCCAGGCATTGGGCGTGGCCACACCGGTCAACGCGGCGCTGCAGACCCTGGTCAAGGCCTTGCAGCCTTGAGCCAGCGCCACCTCAACCGAAAAACACCCGCACCAAACCGAGGCTGATCACCGGGAAGAACAGCAGCGCCAGCATGCGCAGCGCATCCCAGGCCAGGAAAGGCATCAAGCCTTTGTAGGTCTCGCTCATCGGCACATCCTTGGCCAGACTGTTGACCACATACACATTGAGCCCGATCGGTGGCGCAATCAGGCCAAAGCTCACCGTCATGAGCAGCAAAATGCCAAACCAAAGCGCCTTGGATTCGTAGTTCAGGCCCCACAAGTCCAGCCCCATCACCGCCGGAAAGATCACCGGCAAGGTCAGCAGCAACATGGACAACTCGTCCATCACGCAGCCCAGCAAAATGTAGAGCAGCAGCACCGCGCCCACAATGCTCAAGTCCGGCAAGGGCAAGGCGGCCACCCACTCGGCCACATGCTTGGGCATCTCAGTCAGGGCCAGGGTGGCGTTCATCATGTCCGCGCCCAGAAAAATCATGAACACCATGCCCGTGGTTTCGGCCGTAGAAACCAGCGATGCACGAATGCCCGGCATCTTCAACTCGCGCTTGGACAAGCCCGCCACGAGTGTCAGAACCGCACCTACGCCCGCACCTTCGGTGGGTGAAAACAGCCCACCATAAATGCCGCCAAACACAATCACA
This sequence comes from Pseudomonadota bacterium, assembly GCA_041191485.1. GTDB lineage: Bacteria > Pseudomonadota > Gammaproteobacteria > Burkholderiales > Burkholderiaceae_C > Limnohabitans_A. The sequence goes on along the minus strand of JBEEOS010000029.1, from coordinate 2,930 downwards.
AAGATCAGGCTGATCGGCCAGATCGACCACAAGGCTGCGCCACGTTCGCGCCAGGACAAACGGTCCATCAAAGGCGCCTGATCAGGCCGTGCGCGCGCATACAAACCCACCACCAACACATAGCCCAGCATGGCCAGCAAACCCGGCACCATGGCTGCAGCAAACAGCTTGGCAATGTTCTGCTCGGTCAAAATCGCGTACACCACCAAGGGTACGGAAGGGGGGATCAAAATACCCAGCGTCCCGCCACTGGCCAGCGCCGCCGTCGACAAGCGCCCGCCGTAACCCAGGCCGCGCATCTGCGGATACGCCACCTGCGTGATCGTGGCCGACGTCGCCACCGACGAACCGCACACCGCGCCAAACGCCCCCGCCGACAACACCGAGGCCATGGCCAGTCCCCCGCGCACATGGCCAATCAAGGCCGCAGCAGCGCGAAACAAGTCCCGGCTCAAACCGCCTTGCGAAGCAAATTGCCCCATGAGCAAAAACAGCGGAATCACGCTCAACTCGTACACTGTCAGGCGCGCCACCGCACTGCCCTTGAGGAAGTTGATGGTGTTCATCGAATCCGAGAGCAACCAGTAGCCCGCCACACCGGGCACAAACATGGCCGCCGCAATCGGTACACGCAGCGCCATCAAGACCAGCATGGCCACAAACATCATCACCCCCAACTGGGGCCCCATGGCGCTCATGCTTGTACCTCCTGCGTGTGACGCGAAGTCAGGCCCAGCCAGCCCTGCAGCACGGCGATCAAGGCCGCCAGAGCCAGCCCTGGCGCCAGCGAGGCGTAAGCCCACCACATCGGCAAGCTGATGATCATGGTCGTCTCGCCCGCTTCACGCACCGACAAGGCGCCCGCACTGGTACGCCAGGCCAGCAGCGCGTACACCACAGCCAAAAACAACTGCCCCAGCGCATCGAGCACGCCTTGCACTGCGGGCGACGCTTTCTGGGTGAAAAAATCCACAATGATGTTGGCGCGTTGCATCTGCGCATACGGCAAGCACAAGGAAATGCCCAGGGCAATGCCCATCTGCGTCAACTCCACATCGCCCGCAATCGGCTGGTCCCACAGCGCGCGCATGACCACACTGGCCACCATCAGCAACGCCACCAGCAAAGCCACCGCGGCACCGGCCGACCCAAACACGGCACACAAGGGCCCCAAACGCCTGAGCACTTCACGCATTCACGCTCTCCTGCAAAACAATGGCCCCGCCCGTCCAGGCGGGGCCACAAAGACACTGCAACTTACTTGCTGTGTTTCTTGATCATGTCACGCGCGTCCTGCAGCATTTGCTTGCCAGGCAGTCCACGCTTGTCCATGTCGGCCACCCACTCGTCGTACAACGGAGCAGAGGCCTTGATCCAGCGATCGGTCTCTTCAGCGCTGACCTTGATGAAGGTGTTGCCACGGTCCTTGGCCGCTTTCTGGCCCACGGGTGTGGCCTCATCCCAGTAGCGGCCAATGGTACGCGAGAGCCCACCACCGCTGTGCTTGTCGATCACCTTTTTCAGGTCAGCCGGCAGGCTGTCGTACTTGGCCTGGTTCATGCCGAAAATGAAGCCCGCCGTGAACATGGACGGACGGGTGTCGTCGATCTCGGTGTGGTACTTGCTCACTTCCTGCAGCTTGAAGGAGGGAATGATTTCCCATGCCGTGAGGAAACCGTCAATCGTGCCCTTGGTCATGGCGTCAGCCACGGCCGGAATCGGCATGCCCACTGGCGTCGCGCCCAGGCGCGAGAGCAGCTTGGTGGACTGACGGCTGGCTGCGCGAATCTTCAGGCCACGGAAATCGGCCATCTTCGAAATCTGCTTGCCCGAGGTGCTCACAAAGCCGGGGTCATGCACCCAGGTGGCCAAAATCTTGGTGCCCGCGAATTCAGCCGTGGCGTACTTCTGATAGAAGTCCCACGCAGCGGCAGAGGCCACTTCGGCGTTGTTGGTCATGAAAGGCAATTCCATCGCTTCCATGATGGGGAAGCGGCCTGGCGTGTAGCCCGGCAGCGTCAGCACCACATCGTCCACACCGTCTTTCACGCGGTCCACCAGCTGCGCGGGCGAGCCGCCACCGGTCATGGCTGGCAAAATCTGGCAACGCATTTTGTTGCCAGAATCCTTGGCAATCGCCTCGCACCAGGGCTCGACCACACGCTTGTGGCCCATGGCCACCGTGGGCCACATGTGGTGCACCTTGAGCACCACCTCCTGGGCCTGTGCTGTGGCCGTACCAGCCAGCACTGCAGCCGCAGCCGCAACCTTCACCATCTTCAGCTTGAACGCCATTTCCGTCTCCTGTTGTGGTTAAAAAACTCTTTCATCCCTGCGCGGGTGGCGTTTGCAACCAGCGCATCAAAGCATCAGCCACCGCCTGGGGCCGCTCCATCGGGGCCATGTGGCCCGCATCATCAATCACTTCCAGCGTGGACTGCGCCAGCAGCTTGCCCATCGCCTCGTGCTGCGCCGGTGGCGACCAGCTGTCCTGTGCGCCACACACCAGCCACACCTTGCCCGGCACACTTTGCAGCACCGCCGTGGCATCCGGGCGCGCCAGCAGCGCCTGAATCTGCGCCTCAAAGTGTTCGGCATCCCGCCTGGCGAACATGTCCACAATTTCTTCGAGCAAGGCGGCATCCGCCAACCGAGCGGGATGCACCATGCCCTGCACCCACACCCGCGCCATGGCTTGCACGCCATCGCGCTTGGCCTTGGCCAACAAGGCGTAACGCTTGTCCGCTTCGGCCTGCCCGGCTTCGCCCGCAGGGCAAGCCGCAAAGCCTGTGTCCAGCAAGGCCAGGCGCTGCACCCGCTCGGGCGCCAGACGCCACATCTCCATCGCCACGCGACCGCCCATGGAGTGCCCCGCCACATTCAGTGGCCCGGCGTAACGCTGCAGAATCTGCTCGGCCATCTGCGTCAGG
>JBEEOS010000028.1:0-20353 GCA_041191485.1 Pseudomonadota bacterium | reverse complement strand
TTGCGGCATCAAACCGGCGCGCGCCACGCGCTCGAGCGCATCCAGCGTGGGGCGCGTGCGCAGCTCGGGAAACTGCCCCCCGCGCACCACTTGCAACAGCTGCACCGTGAATTCGATTTCGCGGATGCCGCCACGCGAAAGCTTGACGTCGTTGGCACGCTCAGGGTGGCCCGCACTGCGTTTGGCCGCGTGTTCGCGAATTTGCTGATGCAGCGTGCGCAGGGCCTCGAACACCCGGTAGTCCAGATAACGACGGAACACAAAGGGCAACACCACCGAGCGCAAGGCTTGCGCAGAACCCTCGACAATGGCTCGCCGCGGGGCCACCGCGCGGCTCTTCATCCAGGCAAAGCGTTCCCACTCGCGGCCTTGCACCATCAGGTATTGTTCGAGCGCGTCGAGCGAGACCACACTCGGGCCCGAGTTGCCATTCGGGCGCAGGGCCAGGTCGACGCGAAACACAAAGCCGTGCTCGGTCACATCGCCAATGAGCGCATAAACGCGCTTGACCACCTTGGCAAAGTATTCCTGGCAGGAAACGCGGTTGCGCCCGGCGTCGTTGCCTGCGGTTTCGCCGTCTTCGTCGTACACATAAATCAGATCAATGTCACTGGAGACATTGAGCTCACGCGCGCCCAGCTTGCCCATGCCCACGATCCACAGCTGCGCACGCTGGCCATCTGGCCGCAGGGGGGCGCCGTGCAAAGCATCCAGTTCGCCAAAGCTGTGCTCGCACGCGATGTCCAGCGTCACCTCCGCCAGCGCCGTCACGCCACGGGTCACAAGCTGCAGGTCCGCAGCTTGGTCGCAGTCCAGCTGCATCAGGCGCAACATGCACAGTTGGCGCAAAACGCGCAGAGCCGCGCTCACATCCTGGTATTGCTGGAGCAACGAAGCGTAGGTTTGTTGCAGGCTCTCGCGGGTCGGGGGTCCCTCGGCCAGAAGGTTCAGATCTTGTTCGTAGCGACGAAGCAGGCGTTGGGCAAAACGCGAATGGCTGGTGAACGAGGAAATGGCCATGGACAATTGCTGAGGAAAAACGGTCTGGGCGGCGATAATGCTTGCTAACTTTTGAATTCAAACCACGACTGCACCGTGCCGCTGTTTCGCCTGATGTTTCGCTGGCTGGGCCGCCTGTTCGGCTTTTTGAGCTGGACAGTGCTGGTCCTGGGCTTGTTGCTGGGCATGGCCTGGGGCACGCTTCATTTGTGGATTGTGCCGCGAATCCAGGAGTTTCGCCCCGACCTCGAACAATGGGCCAGCCGCGCCGTGGGTGCCCCGGTACACATTGGCCAGTTGCGTGTGCTCTCCAACGGTTGGGTGCCTTCTTTTGAGCTGCAGAACATCGCCGTGCGTGATGCCCAGGGACGAACGGCACTGACTTTGCCCAAGGTCTGGGTCGCCGTCAGTGTGCGCTCCTTGCTGCGCCTGCAACTCGAGCAGCTGGCCCTGGACCACCCCGACCTGGACGTTCGCCTGAATGCCAGTGGCCAATGGACCGTGGCTGGCTTGGCCATGGGTAACAACGATGGGCAGCCCTCTGCCGCGGCGGACTGGCTGTTTTCGCAAAAAGAAGTGGTGGTACGTGGCGGTACCTTGCGCTGGACCCATGAAAAAAGCGCTCCCGCCCTGAACGGCACGCCCGCCACCTTGGTGCTGACCGATGTGGATCTGGTGATTCGCAATGCCTTGCGCACGCACAAGCTGCGCCTGGATGCCACACCGCCTGCACACTGGGGCAAGCGCTTCACCCTCATGGCCCAGATGAACAGCCCCTTGCTGTCCACCCACCCGGGCCTGATGCAAAGCTGGTCAGGCCAGGTGTTTGCCGAGTTTCCGCACGTGGATGCGGCGCAGCTGCGCCCCCATGTCAACCCGGGCCTGGATGTGCAGCAAGGCCAGGGGCGTCTGCGCCTGTGGTCTGACCTGAGCCAAGGGCAGTGGCGAGGCGCGAGTGCGGACGTGCAGCTGCAGGGCCTGCGCCTTCAACTGGGTGCAGATCTGCCTGTGCTGGCTTTTGACCACATTGGCGGTCTGATTTCAGGCACCTATTCAGCCGAGGGTTTTTCGCTGAGCACCCGCCAGTTGAGTTTCGACACGCCAGACCAGCAAAAATGGCGTGGTGGCGATGTCTCCGTGCGCTACACCCACGCCCATCAAACGCATGCAGCCCAGGGCCAGCTCCAGGGCAAACAACTGGACCTGGCCACCCTGCGCCAACTGGCGCTCAAGCTGCCACTGCCGGCGGACTGGAAACAAGAATTGGAGCGCACGCACGCACAGGGCGTGGTGCAGGAGCTGGATGCGCAGTGGCAAGGCACATGGCCGCAGCTCAAGCAATACAGCGTCAAGGCGCAAGCCGTTGGTTTGGGCTGGAATGCACAAGCCCAGCCCGTGCTGCGCCCCGGTATGGAGGGTGCGCAGCTGGCGTTGAACTTCAACCAGGACGGGGGAGAGGCCAAGCTGTCCATGCCCGGCGGTGGCTTGCTCGATGTGCCTGGCTGGCTGCAAGAACCCTTGGTCACGCTGCAGGAGTTGCAAGCGCAAGCGCAATGGAAAGTGCGCCAGGGCCAGATCGAACTGCCGCAATGGACCGTGAAGTTGCGCAATGCCGACGTTCAGGCCCAGGCCAGCGGCAGTTGGAACCCGGGTCCTGGTCCGATGGGTACGCTGGACCTGAAAGGAACGATTGCCCAGGCCGAGGCGCAGCGCGTGGCACATTACCTGCCTGCCAGTTTGCCAACCGATGTCCGCCAGTATGTGGAGCAGGGTATTCGCGGCGGTCGTGTTTCGAATGTGCAAGTGCGCATCAAGGGGCCCTTGGACAAACTGCCGTTCGAAACGGCCAAGGACGGAGATTTCCGCTTCGCGGGCCAGGTACAACACTTGGCGCTGGACTACATGCCGCCTGTGGTGCGCAACGCCAACATGCGCGCCTGGCCCACCCTGCACGAGATGAACGGCGAGCTGGTGTTCGACCGCTTGGGCATGCAGTTCAAGGGCAAGAGCGCCCTGGCGGGCACGGGGACACAAGCCCTGAAATTCAGCGACATTGATGTACGCATTCCCAACATGCATGAGCGGCCGCAGCTGTATGTGTCGGCCAAAGCCAAAGGCGGTGCACAGGCCACGCTGCAGGCCATGCGCAACACCGCATTGGACGACTTGCTCGAAGGCGCCCTGCACAACGCGCAGGCCAGCGGCACGATCCAGGGCGATTTCGCGCTGGATTTGCCCTTGCATGGCGATGGCCGCGAACGCCTTCAAGGCCAGATACAGCTGCAGGGCAACGATGTGCGCATGGCGGCTTACCTGCCTGCTTTGCAAAAGGCCAAGGGCAGTGTGACGTTCAGCCACGAAGGCTTTAGTTTGCGCCAGTTGCAAGGTCAGTTGCTGGGCGGTCTGGTGCGCATGGAAGGGGGCATGAAGACCGAGGGCAAACAACCGGTGCTGAACATTCGCATGCAAGGCCAGGTCTCGGCCGCTGGCTTGCAGGCCGCTCGCGAACTGGCGCCTTTGAACGTGCTGGCCCGCCGCATGACGGGCAGCAGCGCCTACAGTGCCGAGCTGGGGTGGCGAGAGGGTCTGCCCGTGCTGGAGGTGCGCAGCCAGTTACAGGGGCTGGCGCTGGATCTGCCGGCACCCCTGAACAAGACCGCCTCACAGACGATGGCCTTGGCGATCAGCTCCCAGGCCCTCAAGGGCAGCGGCGGCACGCATGATCAGGTGCTCCTGGCATTGGGGCCGGTTGTCAGCGCCCACTATGTGCGCCAGGTCTCGGACGGGACGCCCCGAGTGGTGCGCGGCAGTTTGGGCCTGGGCGTTTCCAAGGCGCAGGCACCAGCTTTGCCTGAGCAAGGCGTGGCCGGGGCGTTTGCGTTCGACACCTTGGACACCGAGGCCTGGTTGTCGCTGCTGCAGACGCCGCCCGGCAACGAAGGGGGTTTGCCCGAGGCCAGCATGGGCTACCTGCCCACACACACCAGTCTGCGCGCCCGCACGCTGCGAGTGGAGGATCGGGACATTCATGACCTGCAGGTCACCGCCACACGCGAGGGCGGGTTGTGGAGTGCGAACGTCGATGCACGGGAGCTCAATGGCCAGCTGCAATACCGCGCCGCCCAAGGGACTCAAGCGGCTCGTGTGTTTGCACGCCTGTCCCGTCTGGACCTGCCTGCGGCAAACAACGCAAGCAGCGACAGTCTGCTGCAGTCCCCGCCCAGCTCCATGCCGGCGCTGGACATCGTGATTCAGAAGATGCGACTGCGCGGCAAGGATCTGGGGCAAGTGGAGATTCAGGCCATCAACCGCGAGGTGCAAGGCAACGACCGCAGTGCAGTTCGTGAATGGCAGCTGAACACGTTCAACATCACGCTGCCCGAGGCGCGCCTGCTGGCCTCCGGACGCTGGCAACCCGGTCAGCGCACAAGTCTGGACTTCAAACTCGAATCCAAAGACTCCGGCGCCTTGTTGACCCGACTGGGCACGCCTGATGCCCTGCGTGATGGGCCCGGGCTTCTGGCCGGACGCATCAGCTGGCAAGGCTCACCCATGCAGCCTCATTACCCCAGCATGGATGGGCAGTTCAACATCGCGCTGGGTCGGGGGCAGTTTCTCAAGGCCGATCCCGGTGCCGCCAAGCTGCTCGGGGTGTTGAGTTTGCAGGCCCTGCCGCGCCGCTTTTTGCTCGATTTTCGCGATGTGTTCTACCAGGGCTTTGTCTTCGACACGGTGCGTGGCGATGTGACCATCCAGCGAGGCATCGCGCAAACAAGGAATCTGCAGATTCAGGGCGTCAACGCACTGCTGCAAATGGACGGCAGCGCCGACATCGCGCAGGAAACGCAGCGCCTGCGCGTGTTGGTGCTGCCCGAGCTGGACGCCGGCACTGCGTCATTGGTGGCGGGCATCGCCGTCAATCCTGTGGTGGGGTTGACGTCATTTTTGGCACAGCTGTTCCTGCAAAACCCCTTGGCCAAAGCGACCAGCCAGGAGTTTTTGATTGAGGGCGCCTGGTCCGACCCCGTCGTGACCAAGGTGCAAGCGGCCCCTGCAGGCTCGACACCAGCGAGCCCATCGCGGTAAAGTTCGGGTATGGTGTCCTTACGTTTTCATCACACCTTGCGAGCCACCCTGTTGCTGGGTTTGCTGGGTGCCGTATTGCTGTTGGGCGGATGCGCCAGCCCGCCGCGATTTGAGGCGGCTCCCGTGCCGCCTCGTCAGATTTCCGAAGACCGTGCGCGTGAGCGCAGTGAGGTTGCCCTGGCCGCCATGTCCTTGCTCGACGTGCGCTACAAATGGGGTGGGCGCGGCCCTGCAACCGGCTTTGATTGTTCAGGGTTGGTGCGCCATGTGTTTGCCGAAGGCACTGGGCGCAAGGTGTCGGGCAATGCAGCTCAACTAGCGGCGCAGGCCCGACCGGTGGACAGCAGCGATTTGCAACCCGGCGACCTGGTGTTCTTCAACACGCTTGGCGCTGCGTTTTCCCATGTCGGGGTCTATATTGGGTCTGGCAAGTTTGTGCATGCGAGCAACGAGCGCACCGGCGTGCGCGTTGACAGGTTGAGCAACAGTTACTACGCCAAGCGCTTTGAAGGCGCGCGCAGTTTGCTCGATTAAGCCTGCGTGTCTTTATCCTTGTCCGCTTCGTCGAGCTCGCCGCCTTTGCGACCCGAGAACATGGTCCACCAGACAATCAACACCAAAATCAGCAAGGCCGCCAAAGCCTCAACCACCAATAACCACATGAGCACTTTCTCCCGCTGGACCACAACACGGCGCACATTGCCGTGCTGGTTGCCTGGCATTGTAGGCATGCTGCTGAGCGCTTGCTCCAGCGCACCCCCATGGCCCGAAGCCACATCGTCCAACGCCCGGATCCAAGGCGAGGTCACCACCGCCCCCCCCTCTGGCGAACCCATTGCCCAAGCGCGCAGCCTGTGGACACCTGTGGCCTGGTCAGAGCTGCCGGGCTGGTCACAAGATGACATTGGCCAAGCATGGCCTGCCTGGGTACGCAGCTGCAGCAGGCCATCGCGCGCCTGGGCGCAAACCTGTCAGGACATCCGTCAGCTGGCCGCAGCCGATGCACAGACTCAGCGTGATTGGGTCATGCGCTCGCTGCAGCCGTATCGGATCAGCACTTTGCAAGGTCAGACGCAAGGTTTGCTCACAGCGTATTACGAGCCCATGCTGCAAGCCTCTCGGCTGGCCGCAGGGGAGTTCAACGTCCCCCTGTATGCCCCGCCAGCAGGACTGCGTTCGGGCCGCCCTTGGTATTCGCGCCAGGAGATGGACACCCTGCCCCAGGCACAACAGGCTTTGCACAACCGTGCCCTGATGTATCTGCGTGACCCGATTGACGCCATGGTCTTGCACATCCAGGGCTCAGGCCTGCTGAAAGTCACAGAACCCGATGGCCAGGTGCGCGATGTACGGCTGGCTTTCGCGGGTACCAACGAGCAGCCTTACCGAAGCATTGGCAAATGGCTGCTCGATCGCAAACTGGTGCGCGATGCCAGTTGGCCAGGCATCAAGGCGTGGATCGCCCAGAACCCGGACCGCACGCAGGAGCTGCTGTGGAGCAACCCCAGGGTGGTGTTCTTCAAAGAGCAAGCCCTGCCCTCAGGCGTTGTGCCGACTGGGCCCACGGGCGCTCAGGGCGTGCCCTTGACGGCGGGGCGCTCGATCGCGGTCGACAAACAAAGCATTCCCTATGGAACGCCCGTGTGGCTGGTGACAGACGGCCCTACAACGCGGCTGCAGCGCCTGGTTTTGGCCCAGGATACCGGCACCGCCATTGTCGGGGCGGTGCGGGCCGACTATTTTGTCGGCCCGGGTGAGGAGGCCGGCGAGCTGGCTGGCCGACTCAAACAAAACCTGCAACTGTGGGCGCTGTGGCCCCGGTGAATCAGACGACTGCTGCCGGCATGCGCGAGACGATGCTTGAAAACAGGGCCTCGTACTCGGGTCGTGCACGGTATCGGCCCGTCAGAGGGTCTTCGTTTTCGGCAAACGCGGCGTCCAGTTGCAACCAGTCTTCGGCGCTGAGCACTTTTTGTGCTTCAGGCAAGACCACCTCTTCTTCCAGCGCCATGTGCTCGCGATAAAAACGCACATACTGCTCAAACGCGTTTTCAAACGCCGCGCGGCGGCTGTGACCCAGCAGCTCCCAGGACAACAACAGGTGTTGCAGATCGCGGGCGGCATGTTCGGAGTGCGCATGATCGCGTTCAAGTTTGTCAATCGCGCCCATCACGGTTTTGGAACGCTTGAGCACCATCGGAAACAGCAGGTTTGACTCCTTGGGATGGTGCAAACGCTCAGGATATTCGTCGATGTAGAACAGCATGCTGCGCAGCGCCTCGAAAAATCCACGCCGGCTGTCCCCCGGGCCCTGAGCGACCATGTCGCTCATGACACCCAGCATGGCGGCCAAAGAGGCGTGTTCGTCGCGAATGATATTCAGACTGGTGGCTTGCATGGTGTGTTCTCCAATGCTCGCCAGTGTGGGCAATTTACGCCCGCTTTGTCTTGACGTACATCATGAATTGGGGCCAACCCGCGGCCTCCAGCGCTTGAGCAGCAGGGCATTGGTCATGACACTGACTGAGCTCATGGCCATGGCGGCCCCTGCCAAAACAGGGTTGAGGTAGCCCATGGCGGCCAGTGGAATACCGGCAATGTTGTAGATGAACGCCCAAAACAGGTTCTGGCGAATCTTGCTGACGGTTCGTCCTGAAATATCAATCGCCGCTTCGATCAGGCCCACGTCACCTCGCATCAAGGTGATGGCTGCAGCATGCATGGCCACATCCGTGCCGTTGCCCATGGCCATGCCGACGTCCGCAGCGGCCAGGGCTGGCGCGTCGTTGATCCCATCGCCCACCATGGCCACCACATGGCTGCCCTTGCGCAAGCGCGCCACGGCCTCGGCTTTGTCCTGCGGCAAAACCTGCGAGAGCACTTCACCCGCATCAGGGTCGAGCCCCAGGCGGCGCCCCATGTGGTTTGCTGCAGCGGCGTTGTCTCCTGAAATCATGACCACACGAATACCCCGCGCACGCAAGGCACGCAAAGCCGTTTCGGCCTCGGGTTTGGGTTCGTCGCCAAAGGCCAGCAACAGCACAGGCTGCAAGGCGTCTTCCTGACGACGTGCGAGCATCGACAAGCTGCTGCCTTGCTGCTCGTGGGCTTCAATGGTCTCGCGCCAGGCGGTCAGGTCCACGCCCAGCTCCCGCATCCAGCGCAGGCTGCCCAAACACCAGCTGCTGCCCTCGATCTGTCCTTCTATTCCCTTGCCCATGATGGCCTGCACATTTCGCGCCGCACTCGCTTGCAGGCCTTGCGCCTGGATCTCTTGCATCACGGCAAGGGCCAGAGGATGTTCGCTGCCCGCTTGCAAGGCGCCCGCATATTTCAGCGCTTGCTCCAGGCTGTACCCGGCTGACAAAGCCAGTGCCTCACGCACACGGGGCTTGCCCACCGTGAGGGTGCCCGTTTTGTCAAAGGCCACCACCTGTACTTTGTGTGCCAGCTCCAGCGCCTGCGCATCCTTGATCAATATGCCTTGCCGCGCAGCCACACCGGTCCCGGCCATGATGGCCGCTGGCGTGGCCAGACCCAGCGCGCAGGGACAGGCAATCACCAAAACCGCAACGGCGTGGATGATGGCCGTTTCCCACCCCGCCCCCAACCAGGCCCAGACCAGCAGCGTCATGCCTGCAATCACCAACACGGCAGGCACAAACACTTGCGCCACCTTGTCCACCAGGCGCTGAATGGGGGCTTTGGCAGCTTGTGCGTCCTCGACCAGGCGGATGATGCGAGCCAGCACGGTTTCGCTGCCCACGGCCTGCACCTGCATGACCACACGACCTTGCCCGTTGATGGCCCCTGCGGTGACCTTGTCTCCCACTTGTTTGTGTACCGGCATGGATTCACCGGTCAACATGGACTCGTCAGCCTGGGTTTGACCTTCAATCAGGCGGCCGTCGGCCGGATAACGCTCGCCTGGCTTGACCACCAGATAGTCATCCACCATGACCTCGGTCAGGGCCACGTCCACCTCCCCCTCCGGCCCCAGCCAATGGGCCTTGTCGGGCCGCAAGGCGTGCAATGCGCGAATGGCTTCGGTGGTTTGTTGCTTGGCGCGTGCTTCCAGCCATTTGCCGAGCATGACCAAGGTGATGACCACGGCCGAACCTTCGAAATACAAATGCGGCTCATGCCCTGGCATGGCTGTCCACCACAACCACACCGACAGCAACCAGCCTGCTGTGGTCCCCATGGCCACCAGCAAGTCCATGTTGCCGCTCAAGGCTTTGAGCGCATGCCAGCCCGCCTTGTAAAAACGGGCGCCCAAAATGAACTGCACGGGCGTAGCAAGGATGAATTGCACCCAAGCGGGCAGCATCCAATGCTCACCCCAAAGGCTGGCCAACATGGGCACCACCAAAGGCGCCGAAAGCAGCAAGCCCACAGCCACCGGCACGAAGCTGGCTGCGCTCGATTTTGGACCCGATGTCGTGTTGTCGATTTCGCGAGGCTCATAGCCAGCATCGCGCACGGCTCGCAGCAATCGCGCCATGGCTTGTGGCTCCGAAGCCATGCTGACACGCGCACTTTCGGTGGCCAGATTGACTGTGGCTTCATCAACCCCGGGCACTTTCTTGAGCGCCCGCTCCACGCGAGCCACACACGATGCGCAAGTCATGCCTTCAATGCCAATGTCCAGCTGTACCCTGTCCGAATTGATTTTGCTCATTCCTTTTCTTTCCAAACAGGACTATCCTACGCCACACAAAGATGTAGGAGTCCCTTTATGAATCAAGTCTTTACCGTTGAAGGCATGACCTGCGGCCATTGTGAAAAAGCTGTGGTCAAGGCCTTGATGCAACTTGATCCACAAGCCAAAGTTGCGGTTGACCGCATGCAAAACAAGGTTGAAGTGGATTCTTCCCAAAGCCGGAATGCCTTGGCTCAAGCCATTGCAGACGAAGGCTACAAAGTCGTCAACTGAATGTTCTGAAAGGACTGATCATGAAAAGCAATGTCGGTGGTATCGATCGCGTGGTTCGCATTGTTCTGGGTTTGGTGCTGATCGGCCTGACCCTGACAGGCCAAATTGGTGCCTGGGGCTGGGTGGGTCTCGTGCCCTTGGCCACTGGGGCTTTGGGCTGGTGCCCGCCTTACAGTCTGCTGGGCATCAACACCTGCAAGACGCGGCAATAAACGTCGAAGGGCCTGTGAACAACAGGCCTTTTTTCTTTTGGGCATGATATGTGCATGAACATGGCCATGCCCCCCCTCAAGCATCCGCGCTCGCTCGAGCGTTGCGTAACCGGTCGTCCTACCCGTGATGGCGCGGGTGTTCGGCTCACACGCGTCCTGACCTCAGACCTTCAGCAGCGCCTGGATCCCTTCCTGATGCTCGATCAGTTCGGCTCCGACGATCCCAAAGACTATGGCGCGGGCTTTCCCAACCATCCGCATCGCGGCTTTGAAACCGTGACCTACATGATTGCCGGACGTATGCGTCACAAGGACAGCACGGGGGGTGAAGGTTTGCTGCAAAACGGCGGGGTGCAGTGGATGACTGCGGGACGTGGCGTGATCCACAGCGAAATGCCGGAGCAGGAAGAGGGGCGGATGGAAGGCTTTCAGCTGTGGCTGAATTTGCCAGGTCGGGACAAGATGTGCACGCCTTCTTATCTTGACATTCAAAGTGAAAGCATTCCCGAAGTACGTCCGGTCCCGGGCGTGCTGACAAGGGTGATTGCTGGCCATTTTTTCAATACGCACGGGGCTGTAGATCGTCCCTCACAGACACATCCCACACAAGTGCTGTATCTGGATGTTCACTTTGAACAGGATGCGAGTGTGGATATTCCTTTGCCAGAAGGACACAACGCCTTTGTTTACAGCTATCGAGGTCAGGCACGCGTGGGCGATTCGGGTTCAGCACTTGTCGATCTGCATCAAATGGGCATTCTGGCCAACGATGGTGATGGCCTGCGCCTGCATGCGAGTGCCGGTTCCAAGGCACTGGTGATTGCAGGACAGCCTTTGCATGAGCCCATCGCTCAGTATGGTCCGTTTGTGATGAACACCACACAGGAGCTGCAGCAAGCTGTCTACGACTTCCAGACAGGCCGTTTTGTCTCCGCTGACGCTTAAGAAGTTTCATCCTTCTTTACCCAGACCATACATCCACGCACAAAGCAGCAACAAGGCGATCTGATACTTGCTTCCATACCGACCGTGGTGAGTCGGTTTCAACGAAGGGGAAGTGAAATGATGATCAAGAAATCTCTGTTGGGTTTGACCATGGGTGTGGCCTTGTTGGCCACGGGTGCAGCACAAGCGCAAATGGGCTCTCCCAAGTCTGGTGAGGGACATGCAACGCACATGCAAGGACACACGCATGGTCATAAAAGCGATGGCGATCGCATGCACAAGCGTGGCCTGCACCGTATGGACAAACTCAAACAATCATTGAAATTGAGTACGGACCAAAACCAGGCTTGGGCTGCTTTCGAAGCATCCCTGAAGTCACCGGGCATGCAGCGTCCAGACCCTCAAACCATTGCCAAAATGACCACCCCCGAGCGTCTGGATTTCATGTCCAAAATGAAAGCCCAGCGTGATGAGCAGATGCAAAAACTCCAGGATGCCACTCTGGCGCTCTATGCAAGCCTCTCTCCTGAACAAAAGAAAACCTTTGATCAGGAAACGCTTGCGTTCATGAAGCATCATGAACACGGTGGTCGCCACATGGGAAAAGGCGGACAGCGCCACTAAATCACACTTTTTTGAGCACAAAGGGGTCCTATGGGGCCCTTTTCCATTTGACATTGGTCAATTTCATGGCGCCATAAAGCCCTAAGCTTGCAATCCATGAAGCCTTTCAAATCCAGCACTCCTCCTGCCTTGCTGCCCGAAGTCAGGGATATTTCTTTTACACAGCCTTTGGTCTGGCTGAAAAAAGGTTGGGCAGACATGCAACACACGCCTTCATTAAGCCTTTTTCACGGCTTTGTGGTGGCTGTGATGGGTTATGTCATTGCCGTGATTGCCCACGACAAGTTCTGGTTGCTCGCCAGCGCTGTGTCCGGTTTTTTGGTGGTGGCACCCCTGCTGGCGACCAGCCTGTATGCCATGAGTTGTGCCATCGAAAAAAATCGCCCCGTCCATTTTGGTTTGCTCATACGCATCTGGACCCAATGGCAGTTGCAGTTGCGCTACCAGCCCGACAGCTACTGGAGCCTGATCCGTTTCGGTCTTTTGCTCGCTGCTGCGGCCACAGGATGGGTGTTGACCTCTTCAGCGTTGATCACCTTGTTCTCGCCCGCACCCATCCGCGCACCCATGGATTTCATTCGCTATGTGGTTCTGGACCGGGACCACTATGTGTTTGAAATCTGGTTGTGTCTTGGGGGCATGATGGCTGCACCCGTGTTCGCTTCGAGCGTTGTCACGATGCCCTTGTTGCTTGACCGCCGCATTGGGGTACTTCAGGCCGTTTTGACCAGCTGGAAAGCTGTTTTGCGCAATCCTGCCACCATGGCGACCTGGTCCTGTCTGATCATGGGTTTGTGGACCATTGGGGTACTGTCCATTTTCATCGGCTTGATTTTCATCTTGCCTTTGCTTGGGCACGCCAGCTGGCATGCTTATCGGGATCTGGTGGACGTTGAAAGTTGGCCTGACCGCATGCAAGGGCAGGACTTATGAACTTCACGGAAGAGCAATTTGCATGGTTTGGACTGACCATAGGGGTCGGTGCCTTCATGCTTTACATGGTGTTCATCATCTTTCAGCTGGCCTGGGAATCCAAAGCAGGCAAGTTCGGCACCTTTGTGATCTTTATTGGACTGGCTTTCGGCATGGTGGGCTTTGTGGCCAAAGGCATCATCCAGTGGCTGCTTCAATAAGGCTGTGTATAACTTTTGAAGAACCTTTCAGTTATCCACAGATCCAGCACTGCGATTGAAGTTGTCCAGTTTTGGGAAGCAGCCCTAGATCAAGGGTGTCAACAGCATTGAAAATGTCTTAAGCCCATGAAAAATAACAGTTTTTTTTACTTATCCACCAGCCCCTTACATGCTTATCTATAACTACTATTTTGAAATAAAGAAATAAAGAAAAAGACAGAACGAGTTCGGCTGTTAAGATTTCGGCGTTCTATTCGTTGAGTGCTTGCATAGATGTCCTCTGCTCCTTCACCAGGTTTCGAAATCAAAAGTGCAGATCTGGCCTTGGTGGCTTTGCTGCTCAAGACGGCAAACGTTGATTGGATTGCCCAGGGCCTGAAGGCCCAGCTGGCAGAAACACCTGACTTTTTCAATCAGGACCCTCTCTTGATCGATTTGACGGGCTTGGGCGATCAAGACGCGCAGGAAGACATTGATTTTGCGAACCTTGTCGAGGTACTGCGGCAACATGCACTGGTGCCATTGGCTGTTAAAGGGGGCTCAAACGCTCAGCGTGCTGCTGCCTTTGACGCTGGATTGGTGGATGCCAACGATGCACGGGTTCGCCGCATTTCGATGGAAATGCCAGCGGCAGAGCAGCCAAAAGTTGCGCCAGTCGCCGAAAAACCGCCTGCCCCACCTTCTTTTTCAGGGGCAGTGGTACTCGACAGAACTTTGCGATCTGGGCAACAGTTCTATGCCAAAGGCAAGGACCTGGTAGTTTTGGCTATGGTCAATGCAGGCGCAGAAGTCATTGCCGATGGCGACATCCATATCTATTCCACCTTGCGAGGCAAAGCGATTGCCGGAGCCCGAGGCAAAACAGATGCGAGAATCTTTGCCTATGCCATGGAACCAGAATTGATTTCCATTGCTGGTGTTTACCGAACCAGCGAGAACCCTTTGTCTAAAGAAGTGTTTGGCAAGCCCGCGCAGGTATCCCTGACGTCGGGTCCTGACGGTGACAAGTTATTGATCATGCCGCTTAAGGCATGATGTGCGTTGATTTGATTTTTTCTCAGAGAAAGAAAAACATGACCAAAATTGTCGTTGTGACTTCTGGTAAAGGTGGCGTGGGCAAAACCACGACCAGTGCGAGCTTTGCCACAGGTTTGGCGCTCAAGGGTTTCAAAACTGCCGTGATCGACTTTGATGTGGGTCTGCGCAACCTGGACCTGATCATGGGTTGTGAGCGTCGCGTGGTGTATGACTTTGTGAACGTCATCCACGGCGAAGCGAATTTGCATCAAGCGCTGATCAAGGACAAGCAAAACGAGAACCTGTATGTTCTGGCTGCGTCCCAGACGCGCGACAAGGAAGCCCTGACGCAAGAAGGTGTTGAGCGCGTACTCAATGACCTCAAGGGTATGGGTTTTGATTACATTGTGTGTGATTCGCCTGCTGGTATCGAAACGGGTGCACTGATGGCCATGCACTTTGCAGATGAAGCCTTGGTGGTGACGAACCCTGAAGTGTCTTCCGTGCGTGACTCGGACCGCATTTTGGGCATGCTCAGCAGCAAGACCAAACGTGCGATGGAAGGTGCTGAACCGATCAAGGAACATCTGCTGATCACGCGCTACAACCCCAATCGCGTGGAAGACGGACAAATGCTGTCCTTGCAGGACATTCAGGACATTCTGCGCATCAAGCTGATTGGCGTGATTCCCGAGAGCGAGAATGTGCTTCAGGCTTCCAACCAGGGCACGCCTGCCATCACCATGAATGGCAGCGATGTGTCTGAAGCTTACAAGGATGTGATTGATCGCTTCCTGGGCGAAGACAAGCCTTTGCGTTTCATTGATGCCGAGAAACCCGGTTTCTTCAAGCGTCTGTTTGGGAGCAAGTGACCATGTCTTTCCTGTCCTTTCTTCTGGGAGAGAAAAAAAATACAGCCAACGTGGCCAAGGAACGACTACAGATCATCCTGGCTCATGAACGCAGTGGCCGCAATGCAGCCGAGCCTGATTATTTGCCTGATTTGCAACGTGAACTTGTTGCTGTGATCAGCAAGTACATCAAGATCAATCAAAGTGACATCAAAGTCAATCTTGAGCGTCAGGACAATCTTGAGGTGCTCGAAGTGAAGATCGAATTGCCTGAAACACGCTGATCGACCCCACAAAAAAAGCCCCGTAAGGCCAACACCTTGCGGGGCTTTTTGCTGGGCAGCCTCTTATTGATCCAGAAGTTGTTGCCATTGCAGGCGCGCGGCCTGCAGGTTGCGCTCTTTCACATGGCCAAAGCCCTTGATGCCTTCGGGCACGCGGGCGATTTCGATCGCCTTGGCGTGGCTGTCGGCGCTCAGTGAAGTAAGCAGGCCGTCCACAATGCCTATGTATTCACCGATCAGCGCACGCTCGGTGCGGCGCTCTTCGGTGTAGCCAAACACATCGAGCGCCGTGCCGCGCAGGCCCTTGAGGGCAGCCAGCAGCTTGAAGCCGGACAGCATACCCTGGCCGTACTTTTTCTTGACCAGCTGCCCCTTGTCGTTGCGCTTGGCCAGCAGCGGCGGGGCCAGGTGGTAATGCACCTTGAAGTCCCCTTCAAACTGCTCGGCAATGCGTTCGATGAAGCCGGTCTGGGTGTGCAGACGCGCCACTTCGTACTCGTCCTTGTAGGCCATGAGCTTGAACAGGTTGTTGGCCACGGTTTCGGTCAGCACGGTTTTGCCCAACGGCGCTTCGGCCTGGCGCACACGGTCCACGAAGGCGCTGTAACGCCGGGCGTAGGCGGCGTTCTGGTAGTCCGTCAGGTAAGCCACGCGCTTGGCGATCCGCTCGTCGAGCGTGTCGCGTTTTTTGAATTGAATGACCTGCGTCGGTTGCAGCACCGCCATGACTTTGTCGGGATGCACTGCCGCATGGCGGCCCCATTCAAAGGCCAGCTGGTTATTGGCCACAGCGACTTCGTTGAGTTCCATGGCCCGCAGCAAGGAGGCCCGCGACAGCGGTACCCAGCCTTTTTGCCAGGCGTAGCCCAGGATCATCGGGTTGACGTAAATCGTGTCGCCCATGAGCTCCTTGGCCATGCGGTCGGCATCGAAAGCGCTCACGCCAGTTTCACCCACCTGCCGTGCGATTTCGGCCACGCATTGCTCGGCCGGGTTTTGCCAGTTGCCGTTCTTCACAAAGGCGGCTGTGGGCGTGCTGTGGCTGTTAAGGGCCACATGGGTGCGGCCTTCGCGCATGCGCAGCAGGGTTTCCTTGCCCGCGGTCACGATCGGGTCGCATCCGAAGATCAGGTCGGCGGTGGCCATGCCCACGCGGGTGGTGCGGATGTCGGCCTGGGTATTGGCCACGATCACATGGCTCCAGGTGGCGCCGCCTTTTTGGGCCAGCCCTGCGGCGTCCTGCGTGACGATGCCTTTGCCTTCGATGTGCGCGGCCATGCCCAGCAGCTGGCCGATGGTGATGACACCTGTGCCCCCCACACCGGCCACCACCATGCCCCAGGGGTGGGTCAGGTCAGGCTGCGCGGGTTCGGGCAGTTCGCCCAAAGTGGCAGGAGAGGCTGTCTGGCCTTTGGCCTTCTTCTTGAGCTGACCGCCTTCGACGGTGACAAAGCTGGGGCAAAAGCCCTTGAGGCAGCTGGTGTCCTTGTTGCAGGTGCTTTGGTTGATGGTGCGCTTGCGGCCGAATTCGGTTTCCAGCGGCTCGACTGAAAGGCAGTTCGATTGCACGCTGCAGTCCCCGCAGCCTTCGCACACGGCTTCGTTGATCATGACGCGCACGGCCGGATCGACCATGGTGCCGCGCTTGCGGCGGCGGCGCTTTTCGGTGGCGCAGGTCTGGTCGTAGATGATGACGGTGGTGCCTTGGATCTCACGCATCTCGCGCTGAATGCGGTCGAGTTCGTCGCGGTGATGCACCGTGACGCCTTCGGCCAGAGCCACACCCCGGTATTTTTCGGGTTCATCTGTCACCACGTCGATGCGCTGTGCGCCCTCGGCCCGCATGCTTTGCGCGATCTGCACCACGCTGTGGCCCGAAGCCGTCAGGCTTCCTTCCTCGCTTTGTCGTTCGCCCACCGGCTGACCACCGGTCATGGCCACCGCGTCGTTGTAGAGGATCTTGTAGGTGATGTTCACACCAGCGGCCACGCTCTGGCGCACCGCCAGAATGCCGCTGTGGAAATAGGTGCCATCGCCCAGGTTGGCAAAAATGTGTTTTTCTTGACTGAAGGGTTGTTGACCCACCCATGGAACACCTTCTCCGCCCATTTGGGTGAATCCGGTGGTGCTGCGGTCCATCCACAGCGTCATGAAGTGGCAGCCGATGCCCGCCATGGCGCGCGAGCCTTCGGGTACGCGGGTGCTGGTGTTGTGCGGGCAGCCGGAGCAGAACCAGGGCTGGCGTTCTGCCGCTGCACCCAGGGTGAGCGTCTGCATGGAACGCTCCTTGGCATCGAGCACGTCCAGATGCGCGTCGATGCGGGCGGTGGTGCCTTCGTCGATGCCCAGTTTTTTCAGGCGTTTGGCAATCGCTCGCGCGATGATGGCCGGGCTCAGGTCGGCATTGGCGCGCAGCAGGGTGTTGGCGCTGGGGTTGGGCATGGACCATTCACCGCCGCTGTGGTCCCCGCCCACATCGTCGAATTTGCCGATCACGTCGGGGCGCACATCATTGCGCCAGTTGTAGAGCTCTTCCTTGAGCTGGTATTCGATGACCTGGCGTTTTTCTTCGACCACCAAGATCTCGCGCAGGCCGGTGGCGAATTCCCGGGTGGTCTGCGCTTCCAGTGGCCAGACCACATTGACCTTGTGCAGACGGATGCCCAGACGCCGGCAGGTGGCGTCATCCAGCCCCAGGTCCAGCAGGGCCTGACGGGTATCGTTGTAGGCCTTGCCGCTGGCGATGATGCCGAAGCGATCGTTCGCACTTTCGATCACGTTGTGGTTGAGCTTGTTGGCGCGGATGTAGGCGAGGGCCGCATACCACTTGTAGTCGAACAGGCGTGCTTCCTGCTCCAGCGCCGTGTCGGGCCAGCGGATGTGCACGCCACCGGGCGGCATGACGAATTCGGGCAGCACGATGTTCACGCGCTCGGGGTCGATGTGCGCGGTAGCGCTGGACTCGACGATTTCCTGAATCGTCTTCATGCCGGCCCACACGCCCGCAAAGCGGCTCATGGCGATCGCATGCAGGCCCAGGTCGAGGATGTCTTGTACGCTGGCCGGAAAGAACACCGGCAGGCCGCAGGCCTTGAAGATGTGGTCACTCTGGTGCGCGGCTGTCGAGCTCTTGGCCACATGGTCGTCACCAGCCACCGCCAGCACGCCGCCCCAGGGCGTGGTGCCCGCCATATTGGCGTGCTTGAACACGTCCGAGCAGCGGTCCACGCCCGGGCCCTTGCCGTACCAGATGCCGAACACGCCATCAAAGCGGTTGGTGCCCGCGGGCGCAAAACCCAGTTGCTGTGTGCCCCACAGGGCGGTGGCAGCGAGCTCTTCGTTGACGCCGGGCTGGAAGACGATGTTTTGCGCCTGCAGGTATTTCTGTGCCTTCCACAAGGCCTGGTCATAGCCGCCCAGTGGGGAGCCGCGGTAGCCGCTGATGAAGCCTGCCGTGTTTTTGCCCTGCAGCGCGTCGCGCTGGCGCTGCAGCATGGGCAGCTTGACCAGGGCCTGAATCCCGCTCATGAAAGCCCTGCCCACGTCGAGGCTGTATTTGTCGTCCAGGGTGACGGTTTCCAGGGCCTGGCGGATGTGGTCGGGCAGAGGGGCGTTCATGGGGACTCTCCAAGTGGAACTGCTGCGGTCCAGTGTAGGGCTTTGGTCTTGAGAGGTGCTTGCTTTTCGGGACAGGATTTGCCCTAGGATTTGAAAGAATATTGCTCAATAATCCAGATTATGGAAACACTTGATAAATTTGACTGGCTGATCCTGAACGAATTGCAGCGTGATGGGCGGCTGTCCAATGCCGAGCTGGCCACTCGGGTCGGCCTGTCGGCAGCGCCTTGCTGGCGGCGCGTCAAGGCCCTCGAAAAAGCCGGCTACATCACCGGTTACAGGGCAGTGATTGACCGCCACAAGGTCGGGCTGGATGTGCTGGCGTTTGTGCGGCTGGATGCCGAGCGCAACCGGGGCGACATCACCCGGGAGCTTGAAGAGGCCATCCGCAAGATTCCCGAGGTGATTTCCTGCCACTACATCAGCGGCACCGGCACCTTCGAGCTCGAAGTGGTGGCGCGCGATCTGGATGCCTTCAGTGTTTTTGCACGCGAAGTCTTGCTGAACTTGCCCAACGTCAAGGATCTGCACACCAGCTTTTCCCTGGGCGAGGTCAAGGCCAGCGGCGCACTGCCGCTGAGGCCCTGAACGCTATCTATCAAGGGTAGAGGCCACGCAACTCACGGGCCTGCAGCATGCGGGTGCAAGCGATGATGAAGGTGGCGGTGCGCAGGCTGACGCGATGTTCCTGTCCCACTTTCCAGACGGCATCAAAGGCTTCGCGCATGATGCGCACCAGGCGGGCGTTGATTTCGTCTTCACTCCAGAAAAAGCTGGAAAAGTCCTGCACCCACTCAAAGTAACTCACCGTTACACCGCCGGCATTTGCAATCACATCGGGCACAACCAGCACGCCGCGTTCGGCCAGGATGTCGTCGGCTTCCGGCGTGGTCGGGCCGTTGGCGCCCTCGATGACCAAACGAGCCTGAATCAAAGAGGCATTGTCCGCCGTGACTTGCTGCTCCAGCGCAGCGGGGATGAGGATGTCACAGGGCACAGACCAGAATTGCATTTTGTCCAGCGGCTGCCCTTGCACAAAACCCTGAACGCTTCCTTGTGATTTGACGTGTTCAAGCAGGGCTTCGATGTCCAGACCCGCCTCGTTGTAGACGGTGGCGGCATGGTCCTGCACAGCCACCACACGGCAACCTGCCTGCGCAAACAACTGGGCGGCCACGCCCCCGACATTGCCCAGTCCCTGAATGGCCACGCGTGCGCTGTTCATTTTCAAACCTATGCGCTGAGCCGCTTCCTGTGCGACGGTGAAGACACCACGCCCAGTGGCCTCGCGCCGCCCTAAAGAGCCGCCCAATGCGATGGGTTTGCCCGTGACGACACCAGTTGCCGTTGTGCCTGTGTTCATGGCATAGGTGTCCATCATCCAGGCCATGACCTGTTCATTGGTGTTCATGTCCGGTGCAGGAATGTCCTTGTTCGGGCCGATGATCAGGCCAATCTCGCTGGTGTAACGTCTCGTTAGCCGCTCAAGCTCTCCTTTGGAGAGTGTTTTCGGGTCGACACGAATACCGCCTTTGGCGCCGCCGAAGGGCAGGTTGACGGCGGCATTTTTCACCGACATCCATGCCGACAGGGCCATGACCTCGGACAGGGTGACATCCTGGTGAAATCGAACACCGCCTTTGCCCGG
>JBEEOS010000027.1:0-20810 GCA_041191485.1 Pseudomonadota bacterium | reverse complement strand
CGACAAGACGTCCGATGCGTCGATGGAAAAACGCAAAAAAGACGGCTATTTCTGAACAAGGAGAAAAACATGCACAACGAACAACACTTCTCCGCCGTTCCCTCAGAAAGCAACACGCAAACCGCGTTGCGATTCATCACCTGCGGCTCGGTCGACGACGGCAAGAGCACACTGATTGGCCGCCTGCTGGTGGACACCAAGGCCGTGCTGCAAGACCACCTGGCGGGCGTGCAGCGCTCGGGTGAAACCGACCTGGCACTGCTGACCGACGGCCTGTCGGCCGAGCGCGAGCAAGGCATCACCATCGACGTGGCGTATCGCTACTTCAGCACCGAGAGCCGCAAGTTCATCATTGGCGACGCGCCCGGCCACGAGCAGTACACCCGCAACATGGTGACCGCTGCATCGAGCGCAGACGCCGCTGTGGTGCTGGTGGACGCCATCAAGCTCGACTGGCAAAACGCTAACCTGGAGCTGCTGCCGCAAACCCGCCGCCATTCGCTGCTGGTCAATCTGCTGCGCGTGCCCTCCATCGTGTTTGCCATCAACAAACTCGACGCCGTGGATGACGCGGCGCTGGCTTACCAAAACATCTCGGCTGCGCTGGCCAAGTTCACGCAGGAAGCGGGCATTCGCGTCACCGCCGTGGTGCCCGTGTCGGCACTCAAAGGCTGGAACGTGGTGGACAGCCAGCCCGACTGGTGCGGCTACCAAGGGCCCAACCTGCTGGAAATTCTGGAAGATCTGCCCGTCACGCCCGCGGAGACCGATGTGGCCTTCAGCTTCCCCGTGCAATGGGTCGAGAAACCTGGAGCCCCCACGCTTGTCGCTTCGCGTACTGCACTGCCCCCCGAGGGGGCTGCTGCGCCTTGGGGCGGCCCGGCGGCGCAGCTCCACGACTCCGGCGTGACCACCCAGGGCCGCCGCGTGTTCTGGGGCCGCGTGGCCACGGGCAGCGTGGGGCCTGGCCAGACCGTCAAGGTCTTCCCCAGCGGCCAGACGGCTGTGGTCTCGCAGGTGCTGTCGGCCACCCGCCAGCCGCAAAACAAGGCCGCAGGCCACAGCGCGGGCATCGTGCTGGACCGCGAGGTGGATGTGTCACGCGGCGACTGGATTCTGGCCACCGAAGGTGCCCCCGAAGGCGAGCGTCAGCTCAACACCACCATCGCCTGGATGGACGACGAGCCCCTGGTGCCCGGCCGCGTGTACTGGGCGCTGCACGGCCACCGCTGGGTCAAGGCCAAGGTGCAGCGTGTGGTGCACCGCCTGAACGTCAACACCCTGGCCGAGGAAGAAGCCACCGAGCTGGCTCCCAACGCGATTGGCCATGTGACTTTGGCGCTGCAGGAGCCGCTGGTGACCCTGCCGTTCACACAGTCGCGCGTGCTGGGCGCTCTGGTGCTGGTGGACACGGCCACTCACAAGACAGCGGGCGCGGTCCTGGTAGGGACAAACTGACCCCAGTCAAGGTCCAGACCCGCACACAGATTAAAATTCAAGCTAACCGGCAGGATCGTCCTGCCCAGCCCTCTCATGAGTCTGATATGACCCACGTTGTTACCGAAAACTGTATCCGCTGCAAATACACCGACTGTGTGGACGTGTGTCCCGTCGATTGCTTTCGCGAAGGCCCGAACTTCCTGACCATCGACCCCGATGAGTGCATTGACTGCGCCGTGTGCATTCCCGAGTGCCCCGCCAACGCCATCTTCGCCGAAGAAGACCTGCCCAAAGATCAGCAGCACATGATCAAGCTCAATGCCGAGCTGGCCCTGTTGCCCACCTGGAAGAGCATCACCAAGCGCAAGGCACCGCTGCCCGACGCTGACGACTGGAAAGACAAAACCGGCAAGTTGGCCGAGTTGATTCGCTGACCGACTTGATGACCTCCCCGATCAGCACAGATGCCCTCGTGATCGGGGCTGGCCCTGTAGGCCTGTTCCAGGCCTTTCAGCTGGGACTGCAAGGTATTTCCTGCCACATGGTTGACGCCCTGCCCCATGTGGGCGGTCAATGCGTCGAGCTGTACGCCGACAAACCCATTTACGACAT
The DNA here is from genome assembly GCA_041191485.1 of Pseudomonadota bacterium. Classification (GTDB taxonomy): domain Bacteria; phylum Pseudomonadota; class Gammaproteobacteria; order Burkholderiales; family Burkholderiaceae_C; genus Limnohabitans_A. The sequence continues at coordinate 18,758 of JBEEOS010000027.1, read as the reverse complement.
TCCCGGCATTCCGGTCTGCACCGGGCGCGAGCTGGTCGAGCGTTTGCAGCAGCAAATTGCGCCCTTCAACCCCACCGTGCATCTGGGCCAAACGGTTGAAGCCCTGCAAGCCACACCCGATGGTCGCTGGCAAGTCAGCACCGCTCAAACCGTCTGGCTGGCCAAAACGGTCTTCATTGCGGCAGGTGTTGGTGCTTTTGTGCCGCGCAGCTTGCCCCTGGAAGGTCTGGCCCCTCACATGGGTCAACACATCTGGTTTGGCACCCAAAGTCTGCCCAGCTTTGCAGGCCAGCACCTGCTGGTCACCGGTGACGGCGACGCCGCTTTACAAACCTGTCTGGACGCCATCGGCCAGGCCCAAAGCATCACCCTGATGCACCGGCGCGAACACTTCGCTGCCACCCCCGAACGCCAACAAGCCTTCAAGGCCGCCCAAGCTGCCGGACAGTTGCGCTTTGTTGCCGGCCAGCCCACAGGCCTGGAGACCACGAACCAGCGCCTGAGCGCCCTTCGATACCTCAATGCGGAAGGCGAAGAAGTCGCCTTGGCTTGCGACCACATCGTCATGGCTCTGGGCTTGTCGCCCAAACTGGGGCCCGTGGCCCAGTGGGGTCTGGAGATGGAACGCAAACAGTTGCAGGTCAACCCCGAGACCTTCGCCACCAGCGCACCCGGGATCTTCGCCGTGGGCGACATCAACACCTACCCGGGCAAGAAAAAACTCATCCTGTGTGGTTTTCACGAAGCCACGCTGGCCGCCTTTGGTGCAGCCGCACACCTGTGGCCGCAGGACAAGACGCTGCTGCAATACACCACCACTTCGACCACGCTGCACAAGCGTCTCGGTCTGCTTTAGAATCCACACACCTGCCCTTTGGGGGCAGCGTTCGCTAGGGGTGTTGGTGAGCGTCTGAACGACGCCACCGACTGAGACAGTCCCTTTGAACCTGATTGAGGTAATGCTCGCGCAGGGAAGCTTTTGCACACACGTCCCCGTGCTGTGCGCGCCCATTCCGTTTGCCTGCGTCTGCGCTGCCTCTTATGGAGTGTGTGGATGACTGAAATCAACAGGACCTATCAATACCCACGGGTGTTGACCATTGCCGGCTCGGACAGCGGCGGCGGGGCGGGCATTCAGGCCGACCTCAAGACCATGTCTGCCCTGGGCTGCTTTGGCATGACCGCGATCACCGCATTGACCGCACAAAACACCACGGGTGTGCGCGCCATTCACGCTGTGCCCCCGCAAATGCTGACCGATCAGATCGATGCGGTGGTGCAAGACATTGGCGTGGACGCCGTCAAGATCGGCATGCTGCACGCACCCGACATCGTGCAGGCCGTTGCGCAGGCCATCGACAAGCACCAGCTGCGCCGCGTGGTGCTCGACCCTGTCATGGTGGCCACCAGCGGCGCCGTGCTGATTGACAACCCGGCCATCGCGGCTTTGGTGAAGCTGCTGTTTCCCCGTGTGGACATCATCACGCCCAACCTGGACGAGGCGGGCTTGCTGGTCGGCCGCAAGCTGCAAAGCGAGCAGGACATGCAGCTAGCCGCACAACAGCTGCTGGAGATGGGCGCTGCCGCTGTGCTGCTCAAAGGCGGACACTTGCAAGGCGATACCGTCAGTGACCTGCTCATGACCTGCGAGGGTCTGACCCAGTGGCTGCGCGCACCGCGCATCCACAGCCACAACACACACGGCACGGGCTGCACCTTGTCTTCAGCCATCGCCTCGCACCTGGCTTTGGGCCACAGCCTGACCGAATCCATTGCACAAGCCCACCGCTATATCCGCCAGGCCCTGCAGTCCGGCGCCACCGTGCGCACAGGACACGGCAGCGGCCCGCTCAACCACTTGAGCGCGCCCGTGCCCATGCACCTTCGCCCCTTGAACACTTCCAACGAAAGCCTCTGATGAATACGACTTCCAACGCTTCGCTGACCCCCGTCGGGACCGATCAGCGTGTTTTTTCGGGCCTGTCCCATGCCTCGCTCTGGTTCAGCCTGGGCGTGGGCCTGCTGGTCATGCAGGTGGGCGCCTACCTGGTGCCTGGCGTGGGCACGCAAGATGCCATCTGGGCCATTTTGATCGGCTCGGTGCTGGGCTCGGCCCTGCTGGCCTGGACCGCGAGCATCGGTTGCAAAACCGGTCTGTCCAGCGCGGGCCTGATGCACCACACCTTCGGCAGCAGCTTTGCACGCCTGCCCGTCATCCTCAACATCATTCAACTCATTGGCTGGACCAGCTTCGAGCTGGTGGTCATGCGCGACGGCACAGGGGCACTGGGCCAAAAGGTCTGGGGCGTCACCCTCTCACCGGTGCTGACCACTTTGCTGTGGGGCGGCTTGCTGACCCTGCTGATGACTGCCTCCATGCTGACGCTGGTACGCCAGTTTGTCAGCCGCATCGGATTGCCGCTGGTGATTGCATCGCTGCTGTGGCTGAGCTGGCAGTTCTGGCACAAGCTCGATGCGCAAGGCCTGGACGCTTTCCTCAACCGTCAGGGCGACGGCTCCATGGGCATGCTCTCGGCCATCGATCTGGTCATGGCCATGCCCGTGTCCTGGCTGCCCCTGGTGGCTGACTATGCGCGCTACGGCCGCTCAGGCAAAACCACCTTTGGCGGCACCTGGCTGGGTTACGCCCTGGCCAACATCTGGTGCTACGGCCTGGGTGTGTTGGTGGTCAGCGCCTCCGAACCCGGTACCGACCTTGTGACAGCCCTGCTGCTGGCCCAGGGTGGACTGGTGGCTCTGGGCTTGATTTTGCTGGATGAAATGGACAACGCCTACGGCGATGCGCACTCTGCTGGCGTCAGCACCCAAAGCCTGCTGGGCGGCAGCCTCAAACCCTGGGCCATGGGCCTGGCCGTGCTCAGCACACTGCTGGCCATGGTGTTGCCGATGCACAGCCTGGAGCCCTTCTTGCTGATGCTCAGCTCGGTGTTTGTGCCGCTGTACGGCGTGATTCTGGGTCGCATGGCATGCAACGCTTGTGCGCCTGGCTCCGACAGCTCACCTACCCAAACCATTGACTTCAGCGCCGCAGCCTTGTGGATTTTTGGCATTGTCTGCTTTCACAGCGTGGCCAAGTGGGCACCTCAACTGGGCTCTGCACTGCCCACGCTGGCACTGACCTTTGCATTGGCCTGGCTGACGCGTACGCGCCATCGCTGACATTCAATCGACCCACAAAAAAAGCCCGCTTGCATTTGCAGCGGGCTTTTTCTTGACCGTAGCAACAAGCGCTCAGGGCCGCTGCATCTCGCAGTTGGTGGGCATGCTCACTTGTTCGGGGGCCAGGCGCTTGATGATCTTGAATCCGTAGTCTGTACCTTCCACGCCAAAGGGCACGCCGGGGCTGCCCTTGCGCTGCATGACGGCGACCATCAAGGGTTGCTGGAACTGGTGATCCTGTTCGCGCATGGCACCGGTCTGGCCGGCCAGGGTCACTTGCGCGTTTTCCAGGGCCTTGCCCACGGCGACAGCATCGGTCGAGCCCGCTTTTTCGATCGCTGAGGCCAGCGCCTGAATCATCATGTGCATGCGCAAGTGGGCATAGTCCTGCGCGGGATCGGGAAAGCGTTTGAGAAAGCGCTTGTAGAACGCCTCGCTTTGCGTGCCCGAGGCGTTGGGCATCCACTCGGCCACAGCCACCACGCGGTCCACGCCGGCTTCGCCAATGGCCGCAGGTGCGCCCAAGGCGTTGCCGTAGAAGGTGTAGAACTTGCCTTGAAAACCCCCATCGCGGGCAGCCTTGACCAGCAGCGTCAGGTCATTGCCCCAGTTGCCGGTGATCACGGCTTGCGCGCCGCTGGCCTTGATCTTGGAGATGTAGGGCAAGAAGTCCTTGATCTTGCCAATCGGGTGCAAATCCTCACCCACCACCTGGATGTCGCTGCGCTTGGACTGCAACTGGCGGCGCGCCTCGCTCACCACCGCACGGCCAAAGCTGTAGTCCTGACCGATCAGGTACACCGAGCGCACATCCTGGTCGGCACGCAGGACCTCCATGAGCGCGGTCATGCGCATATCGGCATGTGCATCGAAGCGGTAGTGCCAGAAGCTGCAGCGGTCATTGGTCAGGGATGGATCTACCGCTGCGTAGTTCAGAAACAGCACGCGATGCGCGGGGTCACGTTTGTTGTGTTTGTTGATCGCCTCGATCAATGCCGTGGCCGTGGCGCTGGAGTTGCCTTGCAAAATGTAGGAGGCACCGTCTTGCACCGCGGCTTGCAGCGCCGTCAAGGCGGCTTCGTTGTTGCTCTTGCTGTCGTACTGCAACAGCGCCAACGGGCGCTTGCCTTGGGTGGTGTTGACACCGCCGCGTGCATTGACCTCTTCAATCGCCATGGTCAGGTTGCGCACCACGGCCGCGCCGGTGTTGCCAAAAGGACCACTGAGGCCTTCGATCAAGGCCAGCTTGATGGGCTGTGCAGCCCAGGCACTGAAACTGCCCAAAGCCAAAAAAGCAAGGCATAAAAGACGCGTCCAGGCGCGTGCGGTAGCGGTACGGTTCATGCTCAGTTTCCTATTGAATATAGATTCAAAAATAGGGCCTATGCCCTTGTAGAGCCGCGCAGTTTAACGGCTGGAACTGACGGTGTTTCGAGAGACCCTGGATCAGGCCGCTTGATGCAATGGCCAACGCGGTTTGACATCAAACGCGTAATCGCGAGAAGGCGCGGCCAACCCGGTTTGCACGCGCATGGCAGCGGCCATGGCGATCATGGCGCCGTTGTCGGTGCACAGATGCAGCTCAGGGTAGTGCACGCGAATGCCACGCTGGGCGCAAGCAGCGTTGAGCTGCTCGCGCAAGCGGCGGTTGGCGCCTACGCCCCCTGCCACCACCAGACGATGCAGGCCCGTGTGCACCAACGCAGCCATGGATTTCTTCACGAGCACTTCGACAATGGCCGCTTGTGTGCTGGCCGCCAAGTCCGCGCGCGTCTGACTGCCCTCTTGCAACACTGACGCCCCGATTTTTTGACTCTGGGTGAGCACAGCCGTTTTGAGGCCGGCAAACGAAAAATCAAAATCGCCGCTGTGCAGCAAGGGACGTGGCAATTTGTAGGCCGTAGGGTTGCCCTGCTCGGCCAGTTTCGACAAGCCGGGCCCACCGGGGTAAGGCAAACCCAGCAGTTTGGCCGACTTGTCAAACGCCTCGCCTGCGGCGTCGTCAATCGTCTCGCCCAGCAAGGTGTAGTTGCCCACCCCGTCAACACGCATGAGCTGGGTATGGCCGCCTGACACGAGCAAGGCCACGAAAGGAAATTCGGGCGGGTCTTCGCTCAAAAATGGGGACAGCAAATGGCCTTCCAGGTGATGAATACCCAACACCGGCTTGTCCAGCGCCGCCGCCAGCGCACACGCCACCCCCGAGCCCACCAGCAAGGCCCCCGCCAACCCGGGCCCACGTGTGTAGGCCACCACATCGACGTCCGCCAGGGACTGGCCCGCACGCGACAAGACCTCGCGCGTCAACGGCAACACACGGCGAATGTGGTCGCGACTGGCCAGCTCGGGCACCACGCCGCCATAGGCCTGGTGCATTTCGATCTGACTGTGCAGGGCATGCGCCAAAAGACGTGGCCAACCCTCATCGACGGTCTCGACCAGCGCCACGCCTGTTTCATCGCAGGAAGATTCAATACCCAAAATTCGCATAACAGGTAGTTTACGTGCCCGCTGTGCGCCCGCCGAACGTTTGTTCATAATGCCCCGCATGACCACACTGCACCTCATCTCTTCCATGGCTACCCAGGCGCTGCTGGCCGACCTGGTGACCCTGTATCAAAACCAGCGCCCGGGTGTGCACATCCGCGTTGAATCTGCCGGTGGCGTGGACGTCGCCAAACGCGTACAGGCTGGCGAAGCGTTTGACGGTGTGGTGCTGGCCAGCAACGCCATCGACAAACTCAGCGACAGTGGCCACGTGGTTGCAGGCAGCCGTGCGGACCTGGTCCGCTCCGATGTGGCCGTGGCGGTTCCTGCCGGGCAGCCCATCCCCGACATTTCGACAGAGGCCGCGCTCAAGGCGGCCGTCCTGGCCGCATCCACCCTGGGCTACTCCACGGGTCCGAGCGGCACGCAATTGCTCAAACAGTTCGAGGTCTGGGGCATTGCCGATCAAGTGGCAAGCAAACTGGTTCAGGCCCAACCGGGCATTCCGGTGGGTGCTTTGGTGGCACAAGGAAAAGTGGCATTGGGTTTTCAGCAACGCAGCGAGATGCAGGGGGTCGAGGGCATCACCCTGATTGGCGGCATGCCACCGGGGACTGAAATCATCACGGTTTTTTCGGGCAGTGTGGCGTCAGCCTGCCCACAAGCGCAGGCTATGCGCGATGTGCTTGCTTTCTGGCAGTCCCCGGCTTGCGATGCGCTCAAGCGTCAGCACGGCATGCAAGCCGCCTGAGCTCAGCTCCAACTGCGTGTCAACAACTCGTCCAGCGCATCGGCAATCGCTTGCCCCTGCTCGGCCAAGCTGCCCACGCGGGGGCCCAACTGATCTGTGGCCACTGAAACCATGTCCAATGGGTGCAATACCAGCGTCTGCCCCTTGACCTTGAACACCGGGTTCATGCGCGTGCCCATGGCTTTGCCGCCTGACGGCAGAGCCGAGCGCAACACCAAAGGCACCACAACCCTGCGCCGGTAGTCATCAAACAAGGACGACTGCACCAGCACCACCATGGGAACGGTGGCCCGCATCGGCCCCGGATTGAGGTGAACATCGTATTGCGCCATGATCGCAATTCACAAGGTGGAGTGCGCGTCAGCGTAAGAGCCAGTGGTGTCGTGCAAGGCATTCCACGCCTGCACCGACTTTTGAGCCTGCTCGTGGTGTTGCTGTCGGGTCTTCCGCTCTGCGGTGACGTAGGCTTGCAGCATTTCTTCGACTTTGGCCGAAAGGTTGTCACAGTAAGCCCGGGATTCCTGCACCAAGGCTTCGTTGAGTGACAGGTTGACAGGCTTTTTGGCAGTGCTTTGAAGATTGAACATGTCGCGCCCCTTTATGCGCATTCTATGCGCATGATTCATCTCTGTCAGCTCCGCAGATACACCCATGACTTCATTTGGCATATAGCTAATTTGTATTTTGAGATGATGCATTTAGATTAGAAAATTCTTTAAACCCTATTTTCTGATCCGACATGACTGCAAACTCCCTTTCAGCCAAGCCCATGTGCACCCTGGTCGGTGCCGGCCCTGGCGACCCGGAACTGTTGACGATCAAGGCAGCCAAAGCCATCTCCCGCGCCACTGTGCTGTTTGTGGACGACCTGGTCAACGACGCCGTGCTCGAACACGCCAGCCCCAGCGCCCGCATCGTGCATGTGGGCAAGCGAGGCGGCTGCAAGAGCACGCCACAGGCCTTCATCCACAAGCTGATGGTGCAGGCCGTGCGTGAAGGCGAAAACGTCGTTCGGCTCAAGGGCGGTGATCCGTTCATCTTCGGTCGTGGCGGCGAAGAGGTCGAACACTTGCGCGCAGAAGGCATCGAGGTGGATGTTGTCAATGGCATCACCTCGGGACTGGCGGGTCTGTCCAGCCTGGGCGCGCCGCTGACCCACCGCGACCATGCCCATGGCGTGGTGTTCGTCACGGGGCACGCCAAGCCAGGCGACGCCGGCACGGACTGGGCAGCGCTGTCACGCACCGCGCACCAAGCCAAGTTAACGCTGGTGATCTACATGGGCGTGAGCAGTCTGCACAGCATTCAGGCCGGACTGCTGCAGGGCCTGCCTGCCAGCACGCCCGTGGCCATCGTTCAACACGCCAGCTTGCCGCATCAGCGCGAAGCCCTGACCACCTTGGGCCAATTGACAAACACCATGGCCAGCGAAGGCCTGCAAAGCCCAAGCATCATCGTCGTAGGCGATGTGGTGCAAGGCGCTCGCGCCTGGAAGGCCCAACCAACGGCTTTACTGTACGCCGCCTGAAATGCACAGGGCTTGGGCCCTTTACACTTGAGCGCATGAATCAATGGGATGCGGTCATCGTTGGGGCTGGCGCTGCCGGCCTTTTTTGTGCAGGTGTGGCAGGTCAACTGGGTCTGAAAGTCTTGGTCCTGGACCACAGCGCCAAGGTGGCAGAGAAAGTACGTATCTCGGGCGGAGGACGCTGCAATTTCACCAATCGCGACCTTGACGCCAGCGCACCCCACAAGCACTACCTCGGTCAAAACCCGCACTTTTGCAGATCAGCCCTCTCGCGCTACACCCCGCAGGACTTCATTGCACTGCTGCAAAAGAACGGCATTGCCTTCCATGAAAAGCACAAAGGCCAACTGTTTTGCGACCGCTCGGCCGAAGACATCATCCGCATGCTGCTGGTCGAATGCGAAGCTGGCGGCGTGACCCGCTGGCAGCCCTGTGGCGTCAAGACAGTGCGTTTCAGTGACGGGCAATATGAACTGGATACCGACCGCGGCACGGTACGCACGCGCGCCGTGGTGGTCGCCACCGGTGGCCTGTCCATCCCCAAAATCGGGGCCAGCGGCTGGGGCTACGACCTTGCAATGCAGTTTGGTTTGCGGCTGGTGGAGCGCCGACCCGGGCTGGTTCCACTCACGTTTGATGGGGCCGCGTGGGCTCCCTATGCAGAATTGGCCGGTCTGGCCATGCCGGTGGGCATTGAAACAGGCGAGAAAAAATCACGCATGCATTTCGATGAAGACCTGCTCTTCACCCACCGGGGTTTGTCCGGACCTGCGATTTTGCAGATTTCCAGCTACTGGCGGGACGGTCAAGCCTTGCGCCTGAACCTGGCCCCCCAGACCGATGTCGCCAAGGACCTGCAGGCCGCCAAAACACGCTCGCGCAAATTACTGGTCAATGAACTGGCACAAAGCCTGCCCACACGGCTGGCAGAGGCCTGGTGCCGGCAAGACGCGCAGTTGCAGCGCCCCATGCCCGAGGTGCCGGACAAGGCCCTGGCCCGGCTGACCGAGCAGATCACCCGCTGGAGCCTGACGCCCACCGGCACCGAAGGCTACGCCAAAGCCGAAGTCACCCTGGGCGGCGTGGACACACGCGACCTGTCGTCGCAAACCATGGAGTCCAAGCAGCCCAGTCTGTATTTCATTGGCGAAGTGGTGGATGTCACCGGCTGGCTGGGTGGCTACAACTTCCAGTGGGCCTGGGCCAGCGCGTACGCTTGCGCCCAGGCGCTTTCGCATAAGCAAGCCACATTGGCCCCTGACTGATCCTGGGTCAAAAACGCTATAATGTTTGTCTTTGCTGGCAAACCCCTGTCTGCCAATACTAGTTTGTGACGGGGAAAACAGTCGAAATCAAGGGTGCAGGGCCCGATCTTCCCTGCATCTGCGAACGACACCATTTGGAAATTTGAGTCAATGACCACCATCCGCGTAAAAGAAAACGAACCTTTTGACGTTGCCCTGCGCCGCTTCAAGCGCACCATCGAGAAACTGGGCCTGCTGACCGACCTGCGCGCCCGCGAGTTCTACGAGAAGCCCACCACTGAGCGCAAGCGCAAGAAGGCCGCCGCCGTCAAGCGTCACTACAAGCGCGTGCGCAGCATGCAGCTTCCCAAGAAGCTGTACTAAGCACTTCTTGCCGGGCCCTTCGGGGCCTGCGAGCACAAGCCCGCTGGAGGACGCTCAGGCGGGCTTTGTTGTTTCTGCCCTTGCCTTTTTAAACCGTGCCTAGAACGCACACAGGAGTTCGGCCATGAGCCTGAAAGACCAGATCACCGAAGACATGAAAACCGCCATGCGCGCCAAGGACAGCGAGCGCCTTGGGACGATTCGCCTGCTGCAGGCGGCCATGAAGCAAAAAGAAGTTGACGAGCGCATCACGCTGGATGACGCCGGTGTGGTGGCCATCGTCGACAAGCTGATCAAACAGCGCAAGGATTCGATCGCCGCTTTTGAAGGCGCGGGCCGCCAGGACCTGGCCGACAAGGAAAAGGCTGAAATGGCCGTGCTGCAGGTCTATCTGCCCGCCCGTTTGTCTGCCGAAGAAGTTGCAGCAGAAGTCCAAGCCATCGTTACTGAACTGGGCGAAGAAATGGGCAAGAAAGTGGGCCCCGGCGACATGGGCAAGGTCATGGGCGCCGTCAAAGCCAAACTGGCAGGTAAGGCCGACATGGGCGAAGTGTCAGCAGCAGTAAAGGCAGCTTTGGCCAACTGAAGTTTCATCGCCCGAACCGCCCTGAGTGTGGGGTGCGTCGGGCAACGATTTGTGACGCGAAGCGGCTTATGAGGCGCCCGGCGCACCCCGCGCTCAGGGCCACCCAGACCATCAGCTCCCGGCCACCTTCATCCTGTTGATCAACACTGAGCCAATGCTCTTGGCGCCCATGTTGTAAACGTCGGCGCCAACAGCCTCGATGCCCATGAACATGTCCTTGAGGTTGCCAGCGATGGTGATCTCATGGACTGGGAAGGCGATCTTTCCGTTTTCCACCCAGAAACCGCTGGCGCCGCGCGAGTAATCGCCCGTGACGTAGTTCACGCCCTGACCCATCAGTTCGATAACGAACAGGCCGGTGCCCAGTTTGCGCAGCATTTCATCCAGATCATCGCCCGGGCGGGTCAGGCTGGACGTCAGGCTCAGGTTGTGCGAGCCACCGGCATTGCCCGTCGTGCGCATACCCAGCTTGCGGGCCGAATAACTCGACAGGAAATAGCCCTCGACCTTGCCGTCGGACACCACATCGCGCGGGGCCGAACGCACGCCCTCGTCGTCAAAGGGCGAGCTGCCTTTACCGCGCAGCAGGTAGGGGTCTTCGTGGATCTGGATGTGCTTGGGGAACACGCGTTTGCCCAGCGAATCGACCAGAAAGCTGCTCTTGCGGTAGAGCGCACCACCGCTCACCCCCTGCACAAAACCGCCCAGCAGGCCTGCGGCCACGGGAGATTCGAACAGCACCGGGCATTCGGTGGTTGGGATTTTGCGCGCCCCCAGACGCGAGAGTGCGCGCTCGGCGGCGTAGCGACCTACCGCCTCGGGCGAAGCCAATTCTTCAGGGGCGCGCATGGATGAGTACCAGGCATCGCGCTGCATTTCGGCATTGCGGCCGGGCAATGAAGCAATCGGCGCCACCGAGATGCTGTGGCGCGAACTGGCGTAGCCGCCGCGAAAGCCGTGGGTGTGCGCGCTGAAAAAATGGCTTTGCTGAGCCGAGACGGCAGCACCTTCGCTGTTGGTGATGCGACGGCTTGTTTTCAAGGCTGCGGCCTCGCATTTCAGGGCCAGTTCAGCCGCCTGTTCGCTGGTGATGGTCCAAGGGTGGAAGAGGTCCAGCTCTCGCGGCTCGGTCTCGATGTCGCGTTCATCGGGCAGGCCTGCCACCGGATCTTCGGCGGTAAAGCGGGCGATGTCATAGGCAGCCTGCACCGTGCGCTCAATCGCCGCCTGCGAAAAGTCGGAGGTGCTGGCGTTGCCACGGCGGTGGCCCAGATAGACGGTCACGCCCAGCGATTTGTCGCGGTTGCGCTCCACGTTTTCCAGCTCACCCTTGCGCACCGATACAGAAAGACCGCAACCTTCAGACGCTTCTGCGCCTGCATCGGTGGCGCCCAGTTTTTTGGCGTGCGCCAGGGCGCTGTCAACCAGGTGCTCAAAGGTTTCGCGGCTGTAGCTGAAACCTGATTGCTGAAGGTCGATGGACGAAGTGGAGGGTTTTGCGATCTTGCTCATGGTGGCCGCTATGATACTTGCCAGCACATTTTGAAGACGGCCACGCGGCCGATACCCCGACCCATGTCCCGTAAACCCAAAAAAGGCTACTTCGTCAAAGGCCACTTCGTGGCCGAAGGCAGCGAGCTCGACCAGGAACTCAAGCTCGCGATGAAGTGGGGCCAATCCACGAGCAAAACCGACGCCAAGCGCGAAAGCGAAGAACTGCAACACCTGGGCCAGGAACTGCTGGAACTGCGCAACGACCTGTTCAAACCCCTGCCCCTGAGCGACAAGCTGGCCGAAGCCTTGGCCGATGCCAAGCGCATCACCAACTTTGAAGGCAAACGCCGCCAGATGCAGTTCATCGGCAAACTCATGCGCCAGCAAGAGCCCGAAACGCTGGAGGCGGTGCGCCACGCATTGGAGCTGCAGCGCCTGGGCCACAGCTACGACACCGAGCAATTGCATCTGGCAGAGCAGTGGCGAGACCGCCTGATCGACAACGACGAGGCGGTGCAGGAGTGGATTGCACAGCACCCCGGCACCGACATCCAGCAATTGCGGGCGTTGGTGCGCCAGGCCCGCAAGGATGCACCTCCACCTGACAAAGCAGCCGTATCGCAAGGGCTGGCACCGCGTCAGAGCCGCGCCTACCGCGAAGTGTTCCAGCTGGTCAAAACCACGCTCAAGGGCGAGGCCAGCGCCGACACACCCGATACCGAATCCGAGGATCAAGATGACTGACGCCGCCTTGCACGATTCCATCAAAATTGGTTTGGTCTCCATCAGCGACCGCGCCAGCAGTGGCACCTACGAGGACAAAGGCATTCCTGCGCTGACCGACTGGTTGAACAAAGCCCTGCTCAACCCCATGACGCTGGAGACCCGCCTGATTCCCGATGAGAAGGAACGCATCAGCCAGACCCTGATCGAACTGGTCGATGCAGGCTGCTCGCTCGTGCTGACCACGGGCGGGACTGGGCCTGCCCTGCGTGACGTCACCCCCGAAGCCACGCTGGCCGTGGCCGACAAGGAAATGCCCGGTTTCGGCGAACAAATGCGTCAGATCAGCCTGCGCTTTGTGCCGACCGCCATCCTCTCGCGTCAAGTGGCTGTGATTCGCGGTCAAAGCCTGATCATCAATCTGCCTGGGCAACCCAAATCGATTGCCGAAACGCTTGAGGGCCTTAAGGACGAGGATGGCACATCCATCGTGCCCGGCATTTTTGCAGCTGTTCCGTATTGCGTGGACTTGATCGGTGGCCCCTACATCGAAAGCCGCGAAGAAGTCTGCAAGGCCTTCCGTCCGAAAGCCGCCATTCGACCACCGCGCACCGCATGAAACCGAGCAATGCCCCGCCTATCCGCCTGAGCGGCTGGCGTCTGAAGTGGTACACCATCATTTTTGAAGCGGATACCACAGCAGGACGACGCTTTGACCTGATGCTCATCTGGCTGATATTGCTCAGCGTAGGTGTGGTGATGATCGACAGCGTGCACGGGCTCGATGGCACCTACAGACCCGTTTTTATCGGCATTGAATGGGTGTTCACCCTCCTGTTCACGCTCGAATACCTGGCGCGACTGGTATGCAATCCAGCTCCCCTTCGTTACGCCCTGAGCTTTTTCGGGCTGATCGACCTGATTTCTGTCTTGCCCACTTATCTGGCTCTGTTTTTCCCGGAAGTCTATGCGCTGATCGATGTACGGGTGCTGCGACTGCTGCGTATCTTTCGCGTTCTCAAACTGACCGAATATGTAGAGGAGTACCAGACCTTGGGACTGGCCTTGGCCGCGAGCCGCCGCAAGGTGATGGTCTTTTTGTCAGCCGTCATGATGGTGGTGGTGGTCATGGGCACGGTCATGTACGTGGTGGAAGGCCCTGAAAACGGCTTCACCAGCATTCCCACGTCCATCTACTGGGCGATCACGACCATGACAACGGTCGGTTTTGGCGACATCACCCCCAAAACCGATCTGGGACGCCTGATCTCCTCGGTCATGATGCTGCTGGGCTGGGGCACCCTGGCCGTGCCCACGGGAATCGTGACCGCCGAGATGACGCAGCAACGCAGGCCCCTGCAGCCCACCACACGCACCTGCCACGTCTGCCTGACAGAGGGCCACCGTGCCGACGCCTTGTATTGCCGCCATTGCGGCAGCCCCTTGCCTGACTATCTGAACGAGTCCCATACGGATTGACATCAAACCCCTCGTCGCGCGGCAACGAGCTGAGGGTCCGCTTTTTGTATAATGTCAACTCTCTGGCAAGAGCGACAGCAGCACCTCCGAGCCGGCCAACGCGCAAACGCAGCCCCCTTGGGCAGGCCACTTTATCGCAAGGACTGCACTCCAAATGATCGCCCTCCCCCTTGCCTTCACAGACAAACACCCCACCTAGGGTGTGTCTGCCTGTATCTCCATCAAGCCCGCGCCGGGTGGTATTGGCGCTGACTGTGTCCGTGTTTTCCTTTGTCCGTTTGTTGTCTTGAGGTGTTTGCATGCCCGCACAAAAACCGAAGAAGTCCGTCCAGAGTACTGCCAAAGCCAAACCCACAGCCTCAAAACCTGTGGCAAAAGTTGCAGCAAAACCTGTAGCCAAAAAGGCCGCCCCGAAAGCGGCCACAAAAGCCCCAGTCAAAGCCAAGCCTGTCGCGAGCCCTGCCAAATCAAGCACCAAGAAAGTCGCATCCGTGCCCGCCGCCAAAAAAACTGTCAGCAAAGTTGTTGAAGACAAAAAAGCCTCCAAAGCCACCGAGGTAGAGGTAAAGAAAACCACCAAAGCCAAAACGGCTGAAGAGGAAAAACCGGCCAAGGCCGCCAAAACCGCGGCCCCCGAGAAAAAAGCTGCAGCCAAGGCCCCCGCCAAACGCGGCCGCAAGCCCAAAGCGGGCGCGGCCCCGGCTGAAGACGAAGACCTCTCCGACATCGAGGCCGATCTCGAAGGGGAACCCGCTGCAGCCGAGCCTGGCGAGAAGGTCAAACCGCTTCGCATGAAGCTGAGCAAGGCCAAGGAACGGGCCTTGATGAAGGAATTCGGCCTGGACGAAACTGTTCTGTCTGAAGAAGACATGGCCAAGCGCCGTCAGCGTCTGAAGACCCTGATCAAACTGGGCAAGACCCGTGGTTACCTGACCCACGGCGAAATCTCCGACCACCTGCCCGACAAGCTGGTGGACGCTGAAACGCTGGAAGTCGTGATCAGCATGCTCAACGACATGGGTGTGGCCGTTTACGAACAGACCCCTGACGCCGAGACCCTGCTGCTGGCTGGCAATGGATCGACCGCCGCCACCGAAGAAGAGGCCGAAGAGGAAGCCGAAGCAGCGCTGTCCACTGTGGACAGCGAATTTGGCCGCACCACCGACCCGGTGCGCATGTACATGCGCGAAATGGGCACCGTCGAACTGCTGACCCGTGAAGGTGAAATCGAGATTGCCAAGCGCATTGAAGGCGGCTTGATGGACATGATGGAGGCCATCAGCGGCTCTCCTGCCACCATTGCCGAGATCCTGCGCCTGGCCAACGAAATTCGTGAAGGCAAGGTGGTGATCTCCACCATCGTGGACGGCTTTGTCAACAACGAAGAAGCCGACGACTACGTGGCCGAGGAAGACTTCGACGAATTCGACGAAGCTGACGACGACGATGGCAAAGGCGGCTCCAAGGCCCTGACCAAAAAGCTCGAAGAGCTCAAAAACCAGGCGCTCGAGCGCTTTGACCGTATTGCGAGCCTGTTCGAAAAGGTCCACAAGGCCTACGACAAGGACGGCTGGGGCACCCCCAACTACCAAAAAGCCCAGTCGGCACTGTCGGCCGAGCTGATGACGATCCGCTTCACCGCCAAGACCATCGAGCAGTTGTGCGACATGGTGCGTGGTCAAGTCGAAGACATTCGCGTCAAGGAACGCGAGCTGCGCCGCATCATCGTGGACAAATGTGGCTACCCGCAAGCGCAGTTCGTGGCGGAGTTCAGCGGTCGCGACAAGAACGGCAACCGCGTCACTTCTCACCTGCTCGACCTCAAGTGGATCGAGAAACAAGCCGCTTCGAGCAAGCCTTGGGCTGCTGTCATGGGCCGCAACATCCCGCCGGTGCAGGACATCCAGCAAAAGCTGATCGACCTGCAATCCAATGTGGTGGTGCCGCTTGAAGAGCTCAAGGACATCAGCAAGCGCATGAACGCCGGCGAACGCGCCAGCCGTGATGCCAAGAAAGAGATGATCGAGGCCAACCTGCGTCTGGTCATCTCGATCGCCAAGAAGTACACCAACCGCGGTCTCCAGTTCCTGGACCTGATCCAGGAGGGCAACATCGGTCTGATGAAAGCCGTGGACAAGTTCGAATACCGCCGCGGCTACAAGTTCTCGACCTATGCGACATGGTGGATCCGTCAGGCGATTACCCGCTCCATTGCGGACCAGGCCCGCACGATCCGTATCCCGGTGCACATGATCGAGACCATCAACAAGATGAACCGCATCTCGCGCCAGCACTTGCAGGAGTTCGGTTTCGAGCCCGATGCCTCGATCCTGGCCGAGAAGATGGAGATGCCCGAGGACAAGATCCGCAAGATCATGAAGATCGCCAAGGAGCCGATCTCGATGGAAACACCCATCGGTGACGACGACGACAGCCACTTGGGTGACTTCATTGAGGACACCATCCACACGGCGCCTATCGAAGCGGCTTTGCAAGCGGGCCTGCGCGATGTCGTCAAGGACATCCTCGACAGCCTGACCCCGCGCGAAGCCAAAGTGCTGCGCATGCGCTTCGGCATCGAAATGTCCACCGACCACACCCTGGAAGAAGTGGGCAAGCAGTTTGACGTGACGCGCGAGCGTATCCGCCAGATCGAAGCGAAGGCCTTGCGCAAGCTCAAGCACCCCAGCCGCAGCGACAAACTGCGCAGCTTCATGGACAACAACTGATCTTCGCCCCGCCGTCCAAGGGCGGCTCAAGCGCCATCAAAAAGGCTCCCCGAAGGGAGCCTTTTTTTCTGGGGCGCGTCAGCCCGCCTTGTGCGCCTGGCCCCAGTAGTGGTAGGTCAATGTTTTGGGGATACCCGTGTAGCCCTGCGCCAGTTCTGTACGCAGGCCTGCATCACGCAAAAGCAGAGGCACATCCCGGTCCAAGTGGCAGCCACCCGCCAGCGGCATCCACAGGGGCTGAAGGCGATCCTGCCAGCGTGCGATGGACGCATCGGGTGCACGACCGTGTTCGCAAAACAGCAAACGCCCGCCCGGCTTGAGGACTCGACGGACTTCGTGCAAGGCGGCCGCCGGGTCCGGAATGCTGCACAGCGTGTAGGTGCAGACCACCGTGTCAAAGTGCTCATCAGGTAGCGGCAAGCGCTCGGCCGACAACCCTACCAGTTCGACGTCAATACCCGCCCGCTGGCTGCGACGCCGCGCCAGACGATGCATCTGCAGCGCCGGATCGACGCCGACCAGTTGCGTGAGCTTTGCGCGGTCGTAGAACGACAGGTTGCGGCCCGTGCCGATGCCAATTTCCAGCACACGACCCTGCGCCAGGGGAACCAGGCTGCGGCGTTTGCTTTGGACCATGGGCAAACCACAGGCGATGTCAATCAGCCAAGGCAGGATGTGTTGGTCGTACGCAGTCATGCTTGCATTGTGGTTCAAGTTGCCGCCCTGCCGTGGCCCACACCGGCAGGGCCAAGCGTCAGCCGCGTTTGGCGACCAACGTCAGGATGTCGTAGCTGGCGACCACATCACCGTCCTGGTTGGTCACTTCCACGTCCCAGGCGACCACACCCTCGCCGACGCCGTTGGCGTCTTTCTTGTTGCGGTCAATCTTGCGCTTGGCGGTCAAGCGCGCCTGGATGGTGTCGCCAATGCCGACGGGCTTGACGAAGCGCAGGGTGTCCAGGCCATAGTTGGCCAGCACCGGGCCTGGCGCGGGCGAGACAAACAGACCCGCCGCTGCCGACAGCACAAAGTAGCCATGCGCGATGCGCTTGCCGAAAGGCGAATCCTTGGCGGCGATCTCATCGAAGTGCATGTAGAAATAGTCGCCCGACAGGCCGCCGAACATCACGATGTCGGCTTCGCTGACGGTGCGGCGGTGCGTCAAGAGCGACTCGCCGATCTGCAGATCTTCAAAGTGTCTGCGGAAGGGGTGCGTGCCGGTTTCGATCCGCTTGGCGCCACGCATGTACTCGCCGGTGACGGCCGCGATCATGGTGGGTGAGCCTTGCAGTGCGGTACGTTGCATCAGGTGTTTGACGGCGCGGATGCCGCCGAGTTCTTCACCACCACCTGCGCGGCCGGGGCCACCATGTTTGAGCGGCGGCAGCGGCGAGCCGTGACCGGTGGATTCCACCGCCGCTTCGCGGTCGAGGATGTGCAGGCGGCCATGCAGCGCAGCTGCCACCGGGATCATGAGAGCCGCCGTCTGTGGCTCCCTGGTCACCAGCGTTCCGACCAAGCTGCCCTGACCACGTGCGGCCAGTTGCAGGGCTTCCTCAATGCCTTCATAGGGCATGAGGGTGCTGACCGGGCCAAAGGCTTCGACATCGTGCACGCTGTCGGTTTGCAGGGGCTTGTTGCACAGCAGAAGCGTGGGCTGGAAGAAGGCACCATTGGTCACGCCATCGCCCACCGGCGCGAAGTCCGCACCACCCCCAAACACCAGCTCGGCGCTCTGGCGCAGCAAGGCCACGCGCTCGGCCACGTCGGCCTGCTGGGCGTGCGAGGCCAGTGCGCCCATCTTCACGCCTTCGACCGACGGGTCGCCCACCACCACTTTGGCCAGACGGGCCTTGAGTTTTTCAGCCACAGCGTCCAGGTGCTGGCGGGGAACGATGGCGCGGCGGATGGCGGTGCACTTCTGGCCCGCCTTGACCGTCATCTCGCGGGCGACTTCCTTCACGAAGAGATCGAACTCTTCGTCGTCAGGCGTCACATCGGGCGCGAGGATGGCGCAGTTGAGCGAGTCGGCTTCGGCGTTGAAGGGGATGCTGTGCTTGACCACATTCGGGTGGACGCGCAGCTTGGCCGCGGTGTCGGCCGAGCCGGTGAAAGTCACCACGTCCTGGCCGTTCAGGCGGTCCAGCAGATCACCGGTCGAGCCGATCACCAG
>JBEEOS010000026.1:0-21758 GCA_041191485.1 Pseudomonadota bacterium | reverse complement strand
GCCGCCGGCTTCGTTGATGCCTTCCTGCAGGATCTGACCCGCTTTGTCTTCCTTGTAGTACATGACCTGGTCTTTGTCGACCGGGGTGTACTGCTGACCGGCAGGGTTGTAGATGCCGATCTGGCGGAACAGGCCTTCCATACCAAAGGTGCGGGCCTCGTCCACCAGGATGGGCACCACGCGTGGGCCCAGAGCCTGGTCGCGCAGCAGCTGGGTCAGGAAACGCACATACGCCTGCGTGGTCGAAATCTCGCGACCTTCGGCGGTCGGCTCCATCACGGCCTTGAAAGTCTCCAGCGCGGGAACCGTAAAGCTCTCGTCCGCCTTGGTGCGGCGATGCGGCAGGTAACCGCCCAGGGCCTTGCGGCGCTCGTGCAGGTACTGCATTTCCGGGGTGTCATCGGCGGGCTTGTAGAAAGGGATCTTGGGCAGCTCGCTGTCCGGAATTGGAATGTTGAAACGGTCGCGGAAGTACTTGATGTCTTCGTCGGTCAGTTTTTTGGTCTGGTGAACCGTGTTCTTGCCCTCGCCGGCCTTGCCCATGCCAAAACCCTTGACGGTCTTGATCAGCAGCACAGTAGGCTGGCCCTTGTGGTTGACGGCCTCGTGATAGGCGGCATAGACCTTTTGCGGATCGTGGCCACCGCGGCGCAGGTTCCAGATGTCGTCGTCGCTCATGTGGGCGACCATCTCCAGCACCTTGGGGTCGCGGCCAAAGAAGTGCTTGCGCACGTAGGCACCGTCGTTGGCCTTGAAAGCCTGGTAGTCGCCATCGAGCGTGTCCATCATGATCTTGCGCAGGGCGCCGTCCTTGTCGCGCGCCAGCAGCGGGTCCCAGTTGGAGCCCCACAGGCACTTGATCACGTTCCAGCCCGCACCACGGAACTCGCCTTCGAGTTCTTGGATGATCTTGCCGTTGCCACGCACCGGGCCGTCCAGACGCTGCAGGTTGCAGTTGACGACGAAGATCAGGTTGTCCAGATTTTCTCGTGCGGCCAGGCCAATCGCGCCCAGCGACTCGACCTCGTCCATCTCGCCGTCGCCACAGAACACCCAGACCTTGCGGTTTTCGGTGTTGGCAATGCCACGGGCGTGCAGGTACTTGAGGAAGCGCGCCTGGTAAATCGCCATCAGCGGGCCCAGACCCATGGACACCGTGGGGAACTGCCAGAACTCGGGCATCAGCTTGGGGTGCGGGTAGCTGGACAGGCCTTTGCCATCCACTTCCTGGCGGAAGTTGAGCAACTGCTCTTCGCTCAGGCGGCCTTCAAGGAAGGCGCGGGCATACACGCCAGGCGCCACGTGGCCCTGGATGTAGAGGCAGTCGCCGCCGTGGTTTTCGCTCTCGGCGTGCCAGAAATGGTTGAAGCCGGCGCCAAACATATGCGCCAGAGAAGCGAACGATCCAATGTGGCCGCCCAGGTCACCACCGTCTTCGGGGTTGTGGCGGTTGGCCTTGACCACCATGGCCATGGCGTTCCAGCGCATGTAGGCGCGCAGACGCTCTTCAATCTCGATGTTGCCGGGGCAACGGGCTTCCTGCTCGGGCTCGAGGGTGTTCACATAGCCGGTGTTGGCCGAAAACGGCATGTCGATGCTGTTTTCGCGGGCGTGCTCGAGCAATTGCTCCAACAGGAAGTGGGCACGTTCACCGCCCTCCTTTTCGATCACGGCGGACAGTGCGTCCATCCATTCACGGGTTTCCTGACGGTCGAGATCGTGTCCCGGCTGGTTCGGATTGGCGGCTGACATAGGTGTCTCCTTGTGTGTGCCTGTTTATGAATTCGCGTAGTGTGTCACATTTTTGTGAATTTTCAAATAGCGCAGTTGCATTTCTTATTGTGAAATATATGCAGAAACAGCGATGTAACTTGTGCCGGCAACCGAAGGGGCTCAAAGACAAAAGCCCTAAACTTCAAGACTATGCCAATTGCAGACAAGAGCAAAAAACACAAAGCCACCACGCCATGGGCATGGTGGAAGCTTTGGTGGAACCGACAAACGCCAACCGGACAGGATCGCTTTGCCAATCTGGCTCCATTGGCAGCTGTGGCACTGTTTCTTGCGGCCATCATGATTTCGTTCTGGTACCTGCGCAACGAAGAAATTCGCAGGGAGCAGGAAAGCATCAAGCGCGATGTGGAGTACGCGCAGCAGCGCATTCGTTTGCGCATGCTCGAGCGCCAGGAACAAATCACCCAACTGGCCGACAGCATTGCCGTTCGTGCGATTGCGCCTTCCCAGTTTCAGGAAAAAACCCAGCAACTGGTCGATCTCAACCCTGAACTGCTGAGCCTGACGTGGATTGACGCCAATCGCCGCATCGTGGCCTCGCACAACGCCTACAGCTTTGTGCCCAGCACGGTTTACCTGCCTGGCAGCACGCTGAACATCAGCGAGATCGACAACAACTTCAGCCTGGTCAGGGAATTCCGGCAACCCATCTATGCCATGGTGCGCACCCGGCCGAGTTCGCAAAACAGCAATCCAACGCTACAACTGCTGACCCCCATCATCGACAAAAACAATCGCTTTCAGGGTGTGGTGCTGAGCGAATATGCAATCGACAGCCTTTTGCGCTACAGCGTGCCCGAGGACATCCTGACGCGATACGCCGTTGCCTTCCTGGACGAGAACCGTCGCATGCTGGCGGGACAAAGCATCCCGCAACGCGAAGATCTGGCCGAACGACTGCCCTTCATCAACCGTCGCCCCCACAGTCAAAGCGTGAGCGTGCCGCCCGTCGGCAACGGCCTGTATCTGCAAATACAGGGCTGGCGAACTTCGCAAGGCTTGATTGGCAGCGCCCTGTTCTGGCTGGTGGGCGCCTTGAGCGTCATGACCTCGTGGATGCTGATAGGCAACTGGCGACACACCCGCAGGCGGCTGCAGGCTCAAAAAGCCCTCATGGCTGAAACCAATTTCCGCCGGGCCATGGAAAACTCCATGCTCACGGGCATGCGCGCATTGGACCTCAAGGGGCGCATCACCTACGTCAACCCTGCGTTTTGCCAGATGACCGGCTGGTCCGAGGCAGAACTGGTCAATGCCGTCGCCCCCTTTCCGTATTGGCCCGAAGAAGACATCGAGCAACTCACCAAACGCCTGGAAGAAGAAATCAGCGGCAAGCACACCGCAGGCGGTTTTCAGGTGCGCGTCAAACGCAAGGATGGCAGCCGCTTCGATGCCCGCATGTATGTGTCGCCCCTGATCGACCCCTCCGGGCGTCAAACCGGCTGGATGACGTCGATGACCGACATCACCGAACCCAACCGCATTCGCGACCAGCTGGCCGGATCGTACGAACGCTTCACCATCGTGCTCGAAGCCCTGGACGCCTCGGTGTCCGTGGCACCGCTGGGCAGCAAGGAATTGCTCTTTGCCAACAAACTCTACCGTCAATGGTTCGGCGCCAACAGCCATGGGCACCTGCGTCTGGTGGCCCAGGCTGGCGCCTACGAAAACCTGGTCACCAGCGCCGATGATGCTGACGACATGGCTGGCCTGCCCTCGGATAAGTTGACCTCTGCGCAGTCAGGCAATGCCGAAATTTATGTGGCAGAACTCGACAAATGGCTGGAAGTGCGATCGCGCTACATCAACTGGGCCGATGGGCGCCTGGCCCAAATGGTGATCGCGACCGACATCACCCAACGCCGCCGCGCCGAAGAACTGGCTGCCCAGCAGGCCGATCGCGCGCAAACGGCAAGCCGCCTCATCACCATGGGCGAGATGGCGTCCAGCGTGGCCCATGAACTCAACCAGCCCCTGGCGGCCATCAGCAACTACTGCAATGGCATGATCTCGCGCATCAAGAAGCAGCAGATTGAAGAAGAAGACCTGTTGGCAGCGTTGGAGAAAACCGCGCGCCAGGCGCAACGCGCCGGTCAGGTCATTCACCGTATCCGCAGCTTTGTCAAACGAAGCGAGCCCAACCGCAGCGTCTCGGACGTAGGACATATCGTCAACGAAGCGCTGGAGCTGGCCGAGATTGAACTACGCCGCCGCAACGTCCGCCTGTCGCATTACATCGCCGCGCGTCTGCCAGCCTTGAACGTAGACCCCATCCTGATTGAACAGGTGCTGATCAACCTGATGAAGAACTCGGCCGAGGCCATCGACAACGCCCAGCGTCCAGCCGACAAACGCCATGTCGAGCTGCGCGTGGTCCCCCGCCAGATAGAAGACCAGCAGGTGATCGAGTTTTCGGTCACCGACACCGGCAAGGGGCTTCCACCCGAGGCCATCGACAAGGTTTACGAGGCCTTTTTCTCCACCAAGGCAGAAGGCATGGGCATTGGCCTGAATTTGTGCCGCTCCATCGTGGAATCGCACCAGGGCAGGATCTCAGCCGAGAACCTCTACAATGCTGGGGAAATCACGGGTTGCCGTTTCTCGTTTTGGTTGCCTGTAGAAGGCACACACTGACAATAGAACATTGCGAAGGTCGAGTTGATGAGTCTGATTCCCAAAAAAGGTACGGTCTATGTGGTCGATGACGACGAGGCTGTACGCGATTCCTTGCAATGGTTGCTCGAAGGCCAGGACTACCGCGTGCGCTGCTTTGAGTCTGCAGAGGTGTTCCTCAGCCGCTACGATCCCCGTGAAGTCGCTTGCCTGATCGTTGACATCCGTATGGGCGGCATGACTGGGCTGGAGTTGCAAGACAAACTGATCGAGCGCAAGTCTCCTTTGCCCATCGTGTTCATCACAGGCCATGGCGACGTGCCGATGGCCGTCAACACCATGAAAAAAGGCGCCCTGGACTTCATCCAGAAGCCTTTTAATGAACCCGAGTTGCTGGGTCTGGTCGAGCGCATGCTCGATCACGCCCGCGAATCTTTCGCTGAGCACCAAAGCGCCGCCAGCCGCGACGCCCTGCTCTCCAAGCTCACTGGGCGCGAGTCACAGGTGCTCGAGCGCATCGTTGCTGGCCGCCTGAACAAGCAAATTGCCGACGACCTGGGCATCAGCATCAAGACGGTGGAAGCGCATCGCGCCAACATCATGGAAAAGCTGGGTGCCAACACGGTCGCTGACCTGCTCAAGATTGCACTCGGACAAAACGCCCCAAAGGCCTGATCCGACCCTCCCCCGCAACGCCCGCTCTTGTCGGGCGTTTTGCATTTAAAGACCTTAAAACCTTAAAGAGCCTTTTATGACCGCCCAATTGATCGACGGCAACCAACTCTCCAAACAGCTTCGCACCGAAGTCGCCACCCGCGCCCAAGCCCTCAAGGCCAAAGGCATCACGCCCGGCCTGGCAGTCGTGCTGGTCGGCGACAACCCCGCCAGCCAGGTCTATGTCCGCAACAAGGTCAAGGCCTGCGAAGACAGCGGCCTGCACTCGGTGCTCGAAAAATACGAGGCCAACATGAGCGAAGCCGCTCTGCTGGCCCGCGTCGAAGCCCTGAACAACGACCCCAGCATCCACGGCATCCTGGTTCAGCTGCCCCTGCCCGAGCACATCGACGCACAAAAGGTGATCGAAGCCATCAGCCCCGCCAAGGATGTGGACGGTTTTCACATCGCCAGCGCCGGTGCCCTGATGACGGGCATGCCCGGTTTCTGGCCCTGCACGCCCTACGGCTGCATGAAGATGCTCGAATCTATTGGCTACGACCTCCGGGGCAAACACGCCGTCGTGATCGGCCGCAGCAACATCGTGGGCAAGCCCATGGCGCTCATGCTGCTGCAAAAGGATGCCACGGTCACCATCTGTCACTCGCGCACCAAAGACCTCAAAGCCCAGACCCTGCAGGCCGACGTGATCGTCGCTGCGGTGGGCAAGCGCAACGTGCTGACCGCCGACATGGTCAAGCCCGGCGCCGTGGTGCTGGACGTGGGCATGAACCGCAACGACGAAGGCAAGCTCTGCGGCGATGTGGACTTTGAAGGCGTCAAAGCTGTGGCAGGCTACATCACCCCTGTGCCCGGTGGGGTTGGCCCCATGACCATTACGATGCTGCTGGTCAACACCCTTGAAGCCGCCGAACGCGCCGCCATCTAAGATGCCATGAACAATCCTTTGCTCCACACCACGGGCCTGCCCCTGTTTGACCAGATCGCGCCCGAACACGTGGCGCCCGCCATGGACGTCTTGCTGCTTGACGCCGACGCGGCCCTCACCCGCGTCACGACCGAGGACTTTCCGGCCGACTGGAAAGCCATCGCCCAAGTGCTGGACGTCGCCACCGAGCGCCTGGGACGCGCCTGGGGGGCTGTGAGCCACCTCAACAGCGTGGCCGACACGCCCGAGCTGCGCGCCGCCTACAACGCCGCCCTGCCCCGCGTGACCGAGTTCTGGACGCGACTGGGCAGCAACGAAGCTTTGTACGCCAAGTACAAGGCCATCGACCCGGCCAGCCTGAACGCCGAGCAGCGCCAAGCCCACAGCAACGCCCTGCGCGGTTTTGTGCTGGGCGGTGCCGAACTGCAGGGCGCTGCCAAGGAACGCTACGCCGCGATCCAAGAGCGCCAGGCCGAGGTCTCGCAAAAGTTCAGCGAAAACGCGCTGGACGCCACCGACAGCTGGACGCTGGACGTGGACCCCACCGAACTGGCCGGTGTGCCCCAGGACGTGATCGACACCGCATGCGCCCTGGCCGAGAAAAACGGCCAGACTGGCAAGGCACGCCTGACGCTCAAGATGCCCTGCTACCTGCCGGTCATGCAATTTGCCGATAGCAGCGCACTGCGCGAGAAACTCTACAAGGCCTACACCACGCGCGCCTCCGACCAGGCCGAAGGCGAAGCCAAAAAGTACGACAACACCGCCCTCATGAGCGAAATCCTGGCCCTGCGCCAGGAAGAAGCGCAACTGCTGGGCTACGCCAACTTTGCCCAGGTCTCGGTCGTGCCCAAGATGGCCGAGTCGCCCGAAAAAGTCATCGCCTTCCTGCGCGACCTGGCCGCCAAGGCTCGCCCTTTTGCCGAGAAAGACCTGGCCGACCTGCGCACCTTTGCGCAGCAGGAACTGGGCCTCAAGGGTGAACTGAACGCCTGGGACATCCCCTACCTGAGCGAAAAACTCAAGGAAGCGCGCTACAGCTTCAGCGAGCAGGAAGTCAAACCCTACTTCACCGCGCCCAAGGTGCTGGCAGGCCTGTTCAAGATCATCGAAACCCTGTTCGAAGTCAGCATCCGCAAGGACACGGCGCCCGTCTGGCACCCGGCGGTGGAGTTCTACCGCATCGAGCGCGAAGGCCAGCTCGTGGGCCAGTTCTACCTGGACCCGCCCGCCCGCGCCGGCAAGCGCGGCGGCGCCTGGATGGACGATGTGGTCGGCCGCTGGCTGCGCCCGGACACCGGCAACTTGCAAACCCCGGTAGCGCACCTGGTGTGCAACTTTGCCGAAGGCGTCAACGGCAAGCCGCCGCTGCTCACCCACGATGACGTGATCACCCTCTTCCACGAATTTGGCCATGGTCTGCACCACATGCTCACCCAGGTCAATGAGCGCGATGTCTCGGGCATCAGCGGTGTGGAATGGGACGCCGTCGAGCTGCCCAGCCAGTTCATGGAAAACTTCTGCTGGGAATGGGCGGTGCTGCAGCACATGACCGCGCATGTGGACACCGGCGAGCCCCTGCCACGCGCGCTGTTCGACAAAATGCTGGCCGCCAAGAACTTCCAAAGCGGAATGCAAACCCTGCGCCAGATCGAGTTCGCCTTGTTCGACATGCGCCTGCACGCCGAGCACGACCCGGCGCTGGACTTCATGCCCCTGCTCGAGCAGGTGCGCGCGGAAGTCGCGGTGCTGCAGCCGCCCAGCTTCAACCGCATGGCCCACACCTTCAGCCACATCTTCTCGGGCGGTTACGCTGCGGGCTACTACAGCTACAAATGGGCCGAGGTGCTGAGCGCCGACGCCTACGCCGCATTCGAAGAAAGCGCGCTAGGCGGCGAGCCCAGCATTGACATGGGCCGCCGCTACCGCAAGGAAATTCTGGAAGCCGGTGGCAGCCGTCCCGCGTTGGAATCCTTCAAGGCCTTCCGTGGCCGCGAACCCAGCCTGGACGCCTTGCTGCGCCACCAGGGCATGGCCTAACTTTGGCTGTTGGGATAACGTTTGAATTCACCGGCCTGCGCGGCTTTCGCACAGGTCGGGTTGAGCGTAGTGTTATGCCTCACGCTTCAAAATGGAATATTACTTTCCGTCTTCTCAGGTCGGGTTAACACAAACTGAGATTCATTGGTGTCAATCCAATCCCAGCCGGGTTCTGCAACCGCCAGACCTGCGTACGCTTCGCCATTCTGTTCATCGTAGAGTTCTTGCTCTCGGACAAATTTTTTCTGCAACAACCGTCGAACGGCGAGATTGAAGCCCATATTCGTGACCCCCGCTCGTTCTGCTGCACGCTTAGCGCTATTCACAGTAGTAGCCTGGTCGGGCAAATAGGCGTCGCCTGCGATTACCGCCAGCACCAGGACTTCGGGAGGCGATAAACCATGGACGGGATTGACCGGGCTCTCCTCAGCGATCTTCTCCAGCACAGCATCTTGCTTAACGATCGCTGCAATCTTTGCCGTGAGGCTAGCTCGGAGCTTGTCGAAGTCGCTTGGGGCATCTGCCAAGTACGGGATGATGCTTCTGTGCTGAATATCAAATGGGTATTTTTTCCCCGTCCTCTCCTCGGAGCAAACCATCACTACTGGTTTGCCTGCAGCGTATGCGAAACCGAGTTCGTACCAGACATTGGGATTGTCTGCAGTGATATCGGCTAGGCAGACTGCTGCTTGCCGAATTCCCTTTTCAATCGAATCGATGGGAACTTGAACTCCAGGGTCTTGATCGACTCGATACGCCTCCAAGCCTGCGGCTTCAATTGCTGGTTTATAGATGTCGTGAAACCGCTTGTCGAACTTTCCCGAGTCAAACGGCTGAATAACAAAACAGAGGGCCATCAATTTTCCTTTGAGGCATAACGAGTTAGATGACCGGCGAGCTGCGGCACAGCCGTGACGTGTTCGAATACCAGTAACGCTGCGCGGCTGTGCCCTAGCGCGTCCGGTCGATCGGTTTGTTAGCCTAGGTAGGCGGCTTTGGCTTTTGATACCAGATCTTTGATAACGTTAATATTTGTATCAAGGTCACTTTCTTTGATGCGTAACCTGTATTGATTCCAAATCTTGTCATAGGCCAAACCGTCTAAGTCTGACTCGGCAATGATCTGATCAATTTCATCAGTCTTTTCTAGCTTTATATGCAACAAGACGGATGTTTTTCTCGGAACAAATGAAATAAAGTTGTTGGCGATATTGTTCTTTGCTAGGCCGATGTAGTGTTTATTAAACTTCAAGCTATAGTCTGATGTGATTCCGCCAAGGGAAAGCATTGTTTTTTCGGTAAGTTTTAGACTTTCCTTTGTTGCCTTTTTTTCCCAATAGTCTTTGTCAGTTGGTTCTGCTCCGCTGTCCTCTTCAAGAAGGTCGAATTTGTTTTCATCCAGAACCTTCGTGAAAAAGAGGGAAATTGTATTGTCAATTTTTACTGCTTTTACCTGAATTGCAATTAGAGGTATAAATCCATTGAATAATGAAATGACATTAAGAAATCTGCTTGTAATGTCTTCTGCAATGATTACAGCACAATGTTCATATTGTGGGTTTTTCTTTCTCTCAATGTCCCAGTATTCAATTGTACGGATAATGTGAGATTCATCAGTTTTTCCTAGCTGAATCTCGACCTCGTAACGCTTCTTGTACTCCGGGTCGTAAAGTATCGTATCAAGCCGTCCGCCACCAATCAGAACCTTCTCTGTGTCACGAAAATCTAAGTCGCCTAGTCCCAAAATTGTTGGATCTTCTTCGATTCTTGCTTGAAGCCATTTTTCGTTGTACTCGGGACTATTCTTCAAGCTGATGATTTCGGATTTCACATATTTCATGGATGCCTCAGATTTTGTGCGGCCAACTTTGATTTAGACGGCAAATCAGCCAATATGGTTGGACGTTGTCGGAAAACATGGCCGGGCGGTTGACAAAAAAACGTTTGACATCATTGGCTTACCCTTGAATGCTGTGTTTATGAGCTGGTGCAACAAATCAGAGAACGTCGCCGCGCCGCCTTTGGTTTCCAAGCGCCATCTCGACCAAGTGCAAAAGCGCATGGGGTGGCGGCAATATAGCCCAAAACAAATCAGTAATGGCTGTATTCGATGTGTTTTTTTGTACTTTGACGTTCAAAGCAAAGTGCGTGCAGTCAAGTGCCCACAAAGCCCGCCTGGGCACCTCTGCACGCCCCCGTGCATGGTCTAAACTCGGTCACCCACAACGGAGACCACCTCATGAAAATCGAAACTCTGGCCGTTCACGCCGGTCAATCGCCCGACCCCACCACCAAGGCCGTAGCCGCCCCGATCTACCAAACCGTGGCCTACGCCTTTGACAGCGCCCAACACGGTGCCGACCTGTTTGACCTCAAGGTCGCGGGCAACATTTACACCCGCATCATGAACCCGACGCAAGACGTGCTGGAAAAGCGCGTCGCCGCGCTGGAAGGCGGCATTGCCGCGCTGGCCGTGGCCTCGGGCATGGCAGCCATCACCTACGCCATCCAGACCATTGCCGAATCTGGCGACAACATCGTCTCAGCCAGCACCCTGTACGGCGGCACCTACAACCTATTTGCCCACACCCTGCCGCAAATGGGCATCAACGTGCGCTTTGCCGACCCGCGCAAGCCTGAGACCTTTGCCGCCCTGATTGACGAGCGCACCAAGGCCGTGTTCTGCGAATCGGTGGGCAACCCGCTGGGCAACGTGACCGACTTCGCCAAGCTGGCCGAGATCGCCCACGCGCACGGCGTGCCGCTGATCGTGGACAACACCGTGCCCAGCCCCTACCTGTGCCGCCCCATCGAACACGGTGCCGACATCGTGGTGCATTCGCTCACCAAATACCTGGGCGGCCACGGCAACAGCGTGGGCGGCGCCATTGTGGATTCGGGCAAGTTCCCCTGGGCTGAGCACAAGGCCCGCTTCAAGCGCCTGAGCGAACCCGATGTGTCCTACCACGGCGTGGTCTACACCGAAGCCCTGGGCCCAGCCGCCTACATTGGCCGCGCCCGCGTGGTGCCGCTGCGCAACATGGGCGCTGCCATCTCGCCGATGAATGCTTTCCTGATCCTGCAAGGCATCGAAACCCTGGCCCTGCGCATGGATCGCATCTGCGACAACGCGCTGGCCATTGCCAAACACCTGAAAAACCACCCCAAGGTGGCCTGGGTCAACTACGCTGGCCTGAGTGACCACCCGGAACACGGCCTGGTGCAAAAGTACATGGGCGGCAAAGCCTCGGGCATCGTGTCCTTCGGTCTCAAGAGCCAGGACGCTGACAAGCGCGCAGCAGGCGCCCGCTTCCTGGATGCGCTGGGCCTGTTCACCCGCCTGGTCAACATTGGCGACGCCAAGTCGCTGGCCACCCACCCCGCGTCCACCACGCACCGCCAGCTCGACGCCGCCGAACTGGCCAAGGCCGGTGTCAGCGAAGACATGGTGCGCCTGTCGGTAGGCATTGAGCACATCGACGACTTGCTCGCCGATCTGGAGCAGGCGCTGAGCAAGGCCTGATAAAGCAAAAAGCCCGGTTACCTATTAAGTAACCGGGCTTTTTATCCTACCGAATTTGGTAGGCGCGATTGGACTCGAACCAACGACCCCCACCATGTCAAGGTGGTGCTCTAACCAGCTGAGCTACGCGCCTGTAAGACTGCTATTGTAGCAGCAAAACTAGCGTCTTCTCGCGTTGCGTACACCTTTGACGCTTTTCAGGTTGCCCAACACGCGAGGCAACAAGGCCGCATCTGGGGTTTCCACGGTAAACGTCATGTAGGCCATGCCTTTGACGGACTGGGTTTGCACGCCGGTGACGTTGATCTTCTCTTTGGAAAACACTTCAGAAATATCGCGCAGCAGGCCTTGCCGGTCCACCGCCTCCACCGCCACATCCACAGGGTAAACCGCCGAGTCCGGGCCGCCTTTGCGATCGCCCCAGCGGACCTCGATCACGCGCTCAGGGGTTCGTGCCCTCAACTCCCTGAAGCTGCTGCAATCTTGCCGGTGAATGCTGACGCCTTTGCCTCGTGTGACAAAGCCAGCAATCTCGTCCGGGGGCGCGGGTTTGCAGCAACGGGCCAGTTGCGTCAGCAACGAGTCCACCCCCACCACCAACACACCCGAGGCCGAGGTGTTGCGGCTGCCCCGGGTGGAGCGCTTGAGCACCATCTCGTCCGCCGTGGGCGCGGGCTCGGGCGGGTTGAGCAGGACTTCGATGTTGCGCAAGGAATACTCGTCCTTGCCCACCACATCAAACAAGCCGTCTGCCGACTTGAAGCCCAGCTGGCTGGCCAGGTCTTCGAGCTTGATGGCGGTTTTGCCTTCGCGCTGCAGGAGTTTTTCGACCGCTTCGCGTCCGCGTGCAATGTGTTCGGCGCTGATCTGGGCGTTGAACCAGGAGCGCACCTTGGCCCGCGCACGGTTGCTGACGATGAAGCCCAGCTCGGGGTTGAGCCAATCGCGGGAGGGGCCGCCTTCTTTGATCGCCGTGATCTCCACCGTTTGCCCATTGGCCAAAGGCGTGTTGAGGGGCACCATGGCCCCGTCCACCTTGGCCCCGCGGCAGCGGTGACCCAGATTGGTGTGCAGTGTGTAGGCGAAGTCGATCGGGGTGGCGCCACGGGGCAGCTCGATGATGGCGGCATCGGGAGTGAGCACGTAAATGCTGTCGTCGAACAGGCCTTTGTCGCTCATGGCGCCCGACAAATCGCGCTCCCAGGCCAGCAGCTGGCGCAGCACGGCAATCTTGGCGTCGTAATCGCTGTTGGCGCTGACCCCCGCATAGCCTTTGGTGCCCGCCTCTTTATAGGCCCAGTGGGCAGCCACGCCGTTTTCGGCGTGAGCGTGCATCTCGCGGGTGCGGATCTGGATCTCGATGGGCCGCCCATCGGCATCGCGCACCACCGTGTGCAGGCTCTGGTAGCCGTTGGGTTTGGGCTTGGCGATGTAGTCGTCAAACTCTTCCACAATGGGCGCAAAGTGCTCGTGTACCCAGCTCAGGGCCTGGTAGCAGTCCTGTACCTGTGGCACCACCACCCTCAGTGCCCGCACATCGAACACGCGTTCGAAAGGCAAGCCTTTGCCGCGCATCTTTTTCACGATGCTGTAGATGTGCTTGGGCCTGCCCTGCACTTGCGCGCTGATGCCTTGCGCCGACAGCTCGGTTTGCAGGCGTTGGCTCAGCTCGGCCATGTAGCTTTCACGCTCGGTGCGCTTTTCATCCAGCAGGCGGGCAATGTCCTTGTAGGTGTCGGGCTCCAGAAAGCGGAAGGCCAGGTCTTCCATTTCCCACTTGATCTGCCAGATGCCCAAACGGTTGGCCAGCGGCGCAAACACTTGCAAGGATTCGCGCGCCAGCGCAGGCGGCACGGGCAGTTTGGTGGCTGCGTAGTGGCGCAAGGTTTGCAGTCGCGAGACCAACCGCAGCATGACCACGCGCAAGTCGCGGCTGAAGGCCAGCAGCATCTTGCGCACGTTTTCGGTCTGCAGCTTGGGGTTGTCGGACAGCTGCGCGCTGGCCTCGGCTGCGCGCGACAGGCGCTGCAGGTGCACCAGCTGGTTGGTCTGCATCGCTAGCTGGGCCAGGTTCGCACCAAAGGCTTTGCTGATGACTTCTTCGGGCTTGTTCAGGTGCGGACAGGCATAGACAAGGTAGGCAGCGGCCTGCATTTCCTGCGATCCGCCTATCAGGGCCAGCACATGGGCCACCGCTTGCGCGTGCTGCCAGATGTTCTCACCCGTGTCCAGGGTTTCGCATTCAATCAAGGGCTGGGCGAAACGGCTGGCGCGCTCCAGCACCTCAGCCGCGTCGTGACCGGCTGCGGTGGCGCGCACCACTTGGGGCATGGCCGATGTGCTCAACAGGGATGGACTGACCATGGCATTCAGTCCAGCAAAAAGTCGATCAGGACCTGGATGTGTTCAGGCTCGGTCAACGTGGGCGCGTGCCCCACATGGGGCCACTGCACCAGGCGGGCTTTGGGGCCACGCTCCGTCATGGCTTGCGCAGTGTCCAGCGTGAGCAGGTCGGAGTCTTGCCCGCGAATGAGCAGGACCTGTGCACGTATTTGCTCATACAAAGCCCACATGATGGGTTCTGCGGCCCGGGACGCCTCTTCGGTCAGGGCCTGCAGGGGGGCTCCGATGGCCGGGTCGTAGTGCAAGGTGAGCCCGCCCGCGGCAGTGGGGCGCACCATGTGCGCACACATCTCCAGCCAAATATCGTCAGGCACCGGGCCAAAGCCGGCAAACAGCTGGCGCAATTCTTTCGCAGCCTGTGGCAGATCGGCGTAGGTCCCGTAGCGGCCCACGTACTGTTTCATGCGCTCGAGCGAGGACCACGTGATGGAGGGCCCCACATCGTTGATGACAAAGCGACGCACCGGCACAGGCATGGGCAACTGTGGCTGCCCGGTGATGACCATGCCCATCAGGCCTCCCATGCTGGTGCCGACCCAGTCGAGCGTTTGCATGGGGTTGGCCGCATGCAGGGCCTGCAGCAGCACCAGCATGTCTGCCGCATATTGGGGCACCTGGTACAGACTGGCATCGGGCAACCATTCGCTCTTGCCGCGTCCGGCCACATCGGGGCAAATCACCTGTACATTGCCCTGCCCGGCCTGCAGCAAGGCGGCGGCCAAGTGGTCAAAATCGCGGCCCTGGCGGGTCAGTCCATGCACGGCCAGCACGACGTGTGGCGCCCGGGCATCGCCCCAGCGCCAGTAGGCCAGGCGGTGCTCGCCGTGGGGGTGCGGGCAGCTGATCGACTGCAGTTGGGGCGAGGTGAGCTCAATCGTATTCATAACAATGCGAAACAGAGTCTGTGCGGTCGTCAGGGCGTAATCCGTCACAGCTGTGATAATGGTTTGTCTTTACTCCATCCTAAATCATTCGCGCAGGAGAAATCATGCTCAAAGGAAAAACAGCGCTCGTCACAGGCTCTACAAGTGGCATTGGTCTGGGCATTGCCAAAGCGCTGGCCGCTCAAGGCGCCAACATCGTTCTGAACGGTTTTGGTGACGCCGAAGGCCCCAAGGCCGAAATCGCCGCCCTGGGCGTCAAGGTGGCCTACCATGGTGCCGACATGAGCAAGGCCAGCGAGATTGAAGCCATGATGCAGTTTGCAGCCGACACTTTTGGCCGCGTGGACATTCTGGTCAACAACGCCGGTATCCAGCACGTAGCCCGCATCGAGGACTTCCCGGTCGAGCGCTGGGACGCCATTATCGCCATCAACCTCACCAGCGCTTTCCACGCCACGCGCCTGGCCCTGCCGGCCATGCAGCAAGCCAACTGGGGCCGCATCATCAACGTCGCTTCGGTCCACGGCCTGGTGGCCTCGGCCGAGAAGTCGGCTTATGTGGCCGCCAAGCACGGTGTGGTGGGCCTGACCAAAGTCACCGCGCTGGAAAACGCCACCACGGGCGTGACCTGCAACGCGATTTGCCCCGGCTGGGTGCTCACCCCGCTGGTGCAAAAACAGGTGGACGCCAAAGCCGCTGCGCTGGGTGTGTCCAACGAGGATGCCCAAAAAGTCCTGTTGGGCGAAAAAGAGCCCTCCATGCAGTTCACCACGCCCGAAGAGCTGGGTGCGCTGGCAGTGTTCTTTTGCTCGCCTGCGGCCAACAATGTGCGCGGCGTGGCCTGGAACATGGACGGTGGCTGGGTGGCCCAATAACAAGCATCCAGGGAGGACGCATGGCTACCGAAGGAAAACGCCTGGACAAAATTGTCATCGTTGACGATGACGCCCGTATCCGCGACCTGCTGCGCCGCTTTCTGGCGCAGGAGGGCTACGATGTGCTGCTGGCCGAGGACGCCCGCGCCCTGCAGCGCATCACCCAGCGCGAGAGCGTGGATTTGCTGGTGCTTGATGTCATGTTGCCGGGCGAAGATGGCCTGAGCATTTGTCGCCGCCTGCGGCAAGCAGGAGACAAAACACCCATCATCATGCTGACCGCCAAGGGCGAGGATGTGGACCGCATTCTGGGCCTGGAAATTGGCGCAGACGACTATTTGGGCAAGCCCTTTAACCCCCGCGAGCTGCTGGCACGCATCCATGCCGTGTTGCGCCGTCGTCCTGTCATTGAAGCCCCGGGCGCCCCGACTGCCGAACAGGAAGTCATGCGCTTTGGCGAGTTCACTTTTGACCTGGCTGCCCGCCAGCTCTCGCGCAATGGGCAGGAAATTCCCCTGACCACCGGTGAATTTGCCATGCTCAAGGCCCTGGTGCGTCACCCGCGCCAATCGCTGACGCGCGACAAGCTGGCGCAACTGGCACGCGGACGGGACTTCGAGCCCTTTGACCGCAGTCTGGACGTGCAAATTTCCCGCCTGCGCAAACTCATCGAAGTGGACCCGGCCAACCCGCGCATCATCCAGACCGTCTGGGGGGTGGGCTACGTGTTTGTTCCCGAGTAAGCCGCTCCAACGCCAATGAACAAAGGTGCGCCAGATTCGTCAGCTCCCCCGAATTTCCACATGGGGCTGTTCTGGCGCACCTTCATCTTGTTGGCTGTGCTGGTCTTTGGCAGCACGCTGGCCTGGATGCAAACCTTTCGTACGCAAGAGTTCGAACCCTCCATCAAACGTAATGCGCAGCAAATCGCCTCTGTGGTGACGCTGACGCGAACCGCCCTTAAACACTCGGACGCCATTGCCCGTGTGGCCTTGCTCAAGTCCTTGTCGGACGAAGAGGGTGTGGTCATCACCACCTGTGAGCCAGGCGACCAATTTATTCCCCTGGGCACCACGGCACTGGAGACCCGACTGTCGCAGGCCTTGATGACTCGGCTTGGCAAGAACACGGTATTGGCCTCTGAGGTCAATAAAACACCCGGAATCTGGGTGGGCTTCAAGATCGAACGCGACAGCTACTGGCTTCAGCTGGACCCTGACCGTCTGCAACCGATTGGTGGTAAGTCCTGGCTGCAGTGGATGATCTTGACCGGTTTGCTGTCCCTGGCGGGCGCAGCTGTGATTGCCGGCCTGATCAACCACCCACTCAAGCGTTTATCACGTTCGTTTGCACGCATGCGCGATGGGCAAATGCAAGACACCGAACTGGACGAGGATGTGCGAATCGACGAAATTCGCGAACTCAATATGGGTTTCAACAGCATGGTCCGCAAACTGCAGCAAGCCGAGCAGGAACGCTCCTTGATGCTGGCCGGCATTTCCCACGATCTGCGCACCCCGCTGGCCCGACTACGTCTGGAAGCCGAGCTAAGCGTACCCGACGCTCAGGCCCGTGAGCTGATGTCCGCCGACATCACACAGATGGACCAGATCATCAGCAAGTTCATGGACTACGCCCGACCAGGCGAAACCCCTGTGCAGGCGGTGCCTTTGGCGGGCCTGGTCAGCCGAAGCATTGCGCCGTTTCGCAACAACAAGAACATGCGCATTGAGCTCAGCATTCCGGAAGACCTTTTGGTACTGGCTGACGAGGTGGAGCTGGGCCGAGTCTTTGACAATTTGCTGGAAAACGCGCGCCGCTACGGACAAAGCCCGCAGGACGGTATCACGCGAGTGCAGATCGCGGCCGAGGCCGCGGGGACCGAATCGGTGCGCATCATGCTGACGGATCAGGGCGCAGGCGTGAGCCCCGAAGCGCTGTCACTACTGACCCAACCGTTTTTCCGGGCCGACAGTGCGCGCACCTCGGCCCTGGGCTCGGGTCTGGGCTTGTCGATTGTGGAGCGGTCGATTGACCGCATGGGTGGCCAGCTGGTGTTTTCCACCCCTGCGTCCGGCGGCCTGCAGGCCAGCATCGTGTTGCGTCGGGCGGTCTGAGTCAGCGACGCATGAGCAAGGCGATGGCGCGGGCTTCCATGCTTTTGCCCTCGCCCACTGGCCCCAGCTTTTCAGCGGTTTTGGCTTTGACGTTGACTTGATCTTCAGCTACACCCAGCGCCTTGGCCACTGAGGCGCGAATGGCCGGCATGTGTGGCGCCAGCTTGGGGGCTTGCGCCACGATGGTGCTGTCCACATTCACCAGCTCCCACCCCTGGGCACGCACACGGGCCATGGCCTCGGCCAGCAGCACGCTGGAGTCGGCACTTTTGAATTGCGCATCCGTGTCCGGAAAGTGGCGGCCAATGTCGCCCAGCGCCGCGGCGCCCAGCACCGCGTCCGTGATGGCGTGCAGCAGCACATCCGCATCCGAATGACCGAGCAGGCCCTGGGTATGCGAAACTTCAACGCCGCCCAAAATCAGTTTTCGACCTTCGACCAGAGCGTGAACGTCCCAGCCCTCACCAATGCGAATGTTCATGTGTGTGTCCTGTTCTGAGTTCTGCTTTGGACAA
Source organism: Pseudomonadota bacterium (assembly GCA_041191485.1). GTDB lineage: Bacteria > Pseudomonadota > Gammaproteobacteria > Burkholderiales > Burkholderiaceae_C > Limnohabitans_A. The sequence goes on along the minus strand of JBEEOS010000026.1, from coordinate 3,391 downwards.
TGGCCTCTGCCAAGGCGAAGTCGGCCGGGTAAGTGACCTTGAAATTTTGCGCAGAGCCTTCCACCAGACGGGGGCGCAGCCCTGACCGCTCCATCGCGCTGGCCTCGTCGGTGATACCGACAAAACCACTGTCAGCTACAGCCGCCAGCGCGTCGTGCAAAGCCTGCAGGCGGAACATTTGCGGCGTCTGCGCCAGCCATTTGTGTTCGCGCGGCACCGTCTCTTGCACGCGCCCGTCCGATTCGGTTTTAAGGGTGTCAGGCAAAGGCAGCGCTAGCAGGCCGCCCACAGCGTCATCGCGGCAAGCCTCGATCAAACGACTCACCGCCTCAGGCGCCACCAGACAACGCGCCGCATCGTGCACCAACACCCAGTCCTGCGGGTCCAGCCCAGCGGCCAGCATGGCTTGCAGGCCATTGAAGACACTGTGCGCCCGGCTCACGCCGCCGCATGCCACGCGTTTGAAATGTGCCGGCCAGCCCTGCTGTGGCCAGACAAAGTCATCCCCCGGCGAGAGCACCACCCAGCCGCTGGCCAATAGTGGCACTTGCGCTAAGGCCTGCAGCGTGTGCATGACCATGGCTTGGCCAGCCACTGGCTGGTATTGCTTGGGCACAAGGGTGCCAGCACGGCTGCCGTTGCCAGCACAGGGGATCAAGGCGTGAAACGAAGTCATTGCTGCTTATTGTAGGAGGGGGCTTCTACAATACGGAGCATTCCACCCCCCTCCCTTTCCCGGAGGGGGGTGTTTGTCGTTTTTTGCTGCGCACCATGAAACTACCCGTCCTCAACATCGGTAAACGATTCACCCTGCCCCGCCCGGTCGGCTCTGCCGATGCGGTGTTGCTGGCCCAGCTGGCCGAGCGCGAAAAAGCCGCTGGCAAGCTGACGGCCATCGTGACATCCGACGCCAGCGATGCCCAGCGCCTGATGGATGAGATGGTGTTCTTCGCCCCGGGCCTGCGCTGCGTGATGTTCCCGGACTGGGAAACCCTGCCGTATGACACCTTCTCGCCGCACCAGGACCTGATTTCGGAGCGGCTGGCGACTCTGTGGCGCATCCGCCAGCGCAACCACCCCGAAGCCGCCGACGTGGTGCTGATTCCGGCCACCACCGCGCTGTACCGGCTGGCACCGCCCGCCTTTTTGGCGGGCTACACCTTCGAATTCAAGGTCAAACAAAAGCTGGATGAAGCGCAGCTCAAAAGCCAGCTCACCCTGGCGGGCTACTCGCACGTCAGCCAGGTGGTCAGTCCTGGCGAGTACGCGGTACGCGGCGGGCTGATTGACCTCTTTCCCATGGGCTCGCTCGTGCCCTACCGGGTCGACCTGTTCGACGACGAGATCGACTCCATCCGCACCTTCGACCCTGACAGCCAGCGCAGCCTCTACCCGGTGCCCGAGGTGCGCCTGCTGCCGGGACGCGAGTTCCCGATGGACGAAGCGGCGCGTGCCCGCTTCAGAAGCCGCTGGCGCGAACTGCTCGAAGGCGACCCGACCAAGAGCCGCATCTACAAGGACATGGGCAACGGCGTGGCCACGGCGGGCATCGAGTACTACCTGCCGCTGTTCTTTGAAGAGACCGCCACCGTCTTTGATTACCTGGACGTAGACGGTCACACCGCGACGCTGGTGCTGCACGGCGACTTGGAGCCCGCCTTCCAGCGCTTCTGGCAGGACACGAAAGACCGGCACCGCTTGGTGCAGGGCGACCCCGAGCGCCCAGTGCTGCCGCCCGAAGCGCTGTTCCTGAGCGCCGAGCAGTTCTACACCCATGCCAACGCGCATGCCCAATTGGCCTTAAGGCCCGGCACAGCCGATGTGCAGGACAACGCCCTCGCCCAGCCCTTGCCCGAACTCACCGTGGTGCGCGGCGCAGACGACCCACTCTCGCGCCTGCACGCCCACCTGAAGTCAAGCCCCCACCGCCTGCTGATCCTGGCCGAAAGCGAGGGCCGCCGTGAAAGCCTGCTGGACTTTGTGCGCTCCAGCGGCCTGACGCCGCCCGTGTTCGACAGCCTGGAAGAATTCCTGACGAGCGACGAAAAAGTCGGCATGGCCACGGCGGCACTGGCCAGCGGCTTCCACTGGTTCGAGCACGGCATTGACCTGGTCACCGAGACCGAGCTCTTTGCTGCCGGCGCCGTCACCCGTCGCCGCAAGAAGCAGGAACAGGTCAGCGACGTCGAAGCGCTGATCAAGGACCTGAGCGAACTGAACGTGGGTGACCCCGTCGTGCACAGCGCGCACGGCATTGGCCGCTACCGGGGCCTGGTCAACATGGACCTGGGCGAAAAAAACCCCGACGACACACCGGCCTTGCAAGAGTTTTTGCACCTTGAATACGCCGACAAGGCCACGCTGTATGTGCCGGTGAGCCAGTTGCAGCTGATTGGCCGCTACACCGGCGTCAGCGCCGACGAAGCGCCCCTGCACAAGCTGGGCAGTGGCCAGTGGGAAAAGGCCAAACGCAAAGCCGCCGAGCAGGTGCGCGACGCCGCCGCCGAGCTGCTCAACATCTATGCCCGCCGCGCTGCACGCGAAGGCCACGCCTTCCGCTACAGCCCGCAGGACTACGAGACCTTTGCCAACGACTTCGGCTTTGAAGAAACCGCCGACCAGAAGGCGGCCATCCACTGCGTGATCCAGGACATGATCAGCCCCCGCCCCATGGACCGCCTGGTCTGCGGCGACGTGGGCTTTGGCAAGACCGAAGTCGCCCTGCGCGCCGCCTTTGTGGCGGTGACCGGCGGCAAGCAGGTCGCCCTGCTGGCGCCCACCACGCTGTTGGCGGAGCAGCACTACCAGACCCTCAAAGACCGATTCTCTAAGTGGCCCGTCAAGGTGGCCGAGATCTCGCGTTTCCGCTCCACCAAGGAAGTCAACGCCGCCATGAAAGGTATCGAAGACGGCACGGTGGACATCGTGGTCGGCACCCACAAGCTGCTCTCCGAGAAGACCCAATTCAAGAACCTGGGAACCTGGGCCTGCTGATCATCGACGAGGAGCACCGCTTTGGCGTGCGCCACAAGGAGGCGATGAAGCAGCTGCGCGCCGAAGTCGATGTGCTGACCCTGACCGCGACACCCATCCCCCGCACCATGGGCATGGCTTTGGAGGGCCTGCGCGACCTGAGCGTGATCGCGACGGCCCCGCAGCGGCGCCTGGCCATCAAAACCTTTGTGCGCAACGAAGGCACCGGCGTGATCCGCGAAGCGGTGCTGCGCGAGCTCAAGCGCGGCGGGCAGTGCTACTTTTTGCACAACGAGGTCGAGACCATCGAGAACCGCAGGCAAAAGCTCGAAGAAATCCTGCCCGAAGCCCGCATCGCCGTGGCCCATGGCCAAATGCCCGAGCGCGAGCTCGAGCGCGTGATGCGCGACTTTGTGGC
>JBEEOS010000025.1:0-25025 GCA_041191485.1 Pseudomonadota bacterium | reverse complement strand
CAGCGGCAGGTGTGGCAGTTCGCACAGCGTGTAGTTTTTGAAGTCCGGCACGTCGCGGAAATAGGCCAGCGTGTCTTCGGTCGCGCCGTTGCCGATTTGCGCGGCAGCGTGCTGGTAGAGCAGGCGGGCCTGGCCGATCAGGTCGAGGCTGTTGTTGGACAGCGCGATGTCTTCTTCCAGGATGGGGCCGTGGCCGCACCATTCGGCGTTGCGCTGACCCAGGATCAGCGCGTTGTCGGCGAGGTGAAGTAAATATTCTGTGGGTGCATTCATAAGGCGTAGCGAGAAGGTTTCAGGCAAGGCGCGGCAGCGAAGACAGTGCTTGGAGCGAAGCGCACGGCGAGCCGCCGCAACGCTGCATGAAGCCTTCGCAGCAGCCGTTCACATGTGTCCCACTTCTTCGGGGATCACGTAGAACGTGGGGTGACGGTAGATCTTGTCGCTGGCCGGTTCAAAAAATTCGCTCTTGTCGTTGGGTTCGCTGGCCGCGATCGCGCTGGAGGGCACGACCCATACGCTCACGCCTTCCTGGCGGCGGGTGTAGACATCGCGCGCCATCTGCAGGGCGTGCTGCGCGTCAGACGCGTGCAGGCTGCCGCAGTGTTTGTGCTCCAGGCCTTGCTTGGAACGGACAAAAACTTCCCACAGGGGCCATTCTTTCAATGCGGTGGTGGTCATCGGGTTTCCTTGATCAATGGGTGACAGCGCTGAAGATGTGTCACGCCAGTTTTTTGGCTTGACGCGCTTGTTGTTTCCTGGTGTGGGCCAGGGCGGCTTCGCGCACCCAGGCACCGTCGTTCCAGGCTTTGACGCGGGCGCCCAGGCGCTCCTTGTTGCAGGGGCCATTGCCGTTGACAGTGGACCAGAACTCGTCCCAGTCGATCTGGCCGTAGTCGTGCGCTTGTCGCGCTTCGTTCCATTTCAGGTCGGGGTCGGGCAGGGTCACGCCCAGCACCTTGGCTTGTGGCACGGTGGCATCCACAAATTTCTGGCGCAGGTCGTCGTTGCTGATGCGCTTGATGCCCCAGCGCATGCCTTGTGCGCTGTTGGGGCTGTCCGCGTCCGGCGGCCCGAACATGGCCAGGCACTTCCACCACCAGCGGTTGACGGCGTCCTGCACCATGTCCTTTTGCGCCTGGGTGCCTTGCATCATCACCAGCAGGGCTTCGTAGCCCTGGCGCTGGTGGAAGCTTTCTTCCTTGCATACGCGCACCATGGCGCGGGCGTACGGCCCATACGAGCAGCGGCACAGCGGAATCTGGTTCATGATGGCCGCGCCGTCGACCAGCCAGCCGATCACGCCCACATCGGCCCAGTTGAGCGTGGGGTAGTTGAAGATGGAGCTGTACTTGGCCTTGCCGGTATGCAGGGCGGCCAGCATCTCGTCGCGGCTGGTGCCCAGGGTTTCGGCGGCGGAATACAGGTACAGGCCGTGGCCGCCTTCGTCCTGCACCTTGGCGATCAGGATGGCCTTGCGCTTGAGGCTGGGCGCGCGGCTGATCCAGTTGCCTTCGGGCAGCATGCCGACGATTTCGCTGTGCGCGTGCTGGCTGATCTGGCGCACCAGGGTCTTGCGGTAGGCCTCGGGCATCCACTCACGCGGCTCGATGCGGCCGTCGGCATCGATGCGGGCGTCGAACTGAGCCTGCAGCGCCTGTTCGCTGGCGCTGGTGACCTTGGGCACAGCCTTGAGGCCGACCGATTTGGCGTCGTCCTGGTCGGACACGCTGAAGGATTGGGTGTACATGGGCTTCTCCTGCACGCCGTTGGGGGCGCGTGATGAAAAGCGATTGTACCCATTAACCGACCGATCGGTCGGTTAATTTGAGCCGTGGGCGTCAGGATTTTCCCTGATGGAGGCGGAGCCCGGTCTCAGGCGCCGCCGGTTTCAACCTGCCAGCCCTTGCCATTGCCCCGTGCCAGTGCAGGCCCCACCACTGCGAGCGCCGCGCGCAGCTGCTCAGCCAAGGTGTAGGGCGCATTGATGACGAACATGCCGCTGGCCGACAGGCCCGTGTCGCCTTCCTCGCCACGACCGATGGCCAGTGTGGCATGGACCCAGCTGCGCTTGGCCTGGTTGGCCAGGGTGCGCAGACGGCGCGGCAGCTCGTGCGCTTCCGGACGCGGAATGATGGGGTACCAGACCAGGTAGGTCCCGGTCGGGAAACGCTTGAGACAGTCGGCAATGACGTTGCTGACCTTGGCGTAGTCAGACTTGATTTCATAGCTGGGGTCGATCAGCACCATGGCCCTTTTGGAGCCACTGGCCGAGGCCGGTGGGGGCAACAATTTGGGCAGCGCGACAAACCCATCTTCGCGGGCAACCTGTACAGCGCGGCCCAGCTCCAGTTGGGCCATATTGCCCGTCAGGGATTCAATATCGGTGGGGTGCAACTCAAACAGTTTGAGGCGATCGCGCGCCTCGTAGCGCAGCAGCTGCGCCATGAGCACGGGCGAGCCGGGGTAAATACGGGCTTCGCCATTGGGGTTGAAGTGGGCGACCTGGTCCAGATAGTCCTGCACCGACTCGGGCAGTTCATTGGCAGAGCCAGCGGCCTCCAGCAGTTTGAACAAGCCATCCTGGGCCTCGGCACCCTTCTGGGAATAATCGCCATCGAGCCGGTACAGGCCTGCGCCGGCGTGGGTGTCGATCAGTGTGATGCCGGCCTCTTTTTGCTGCAAGTGGCGCAGAGTGGCCAGCAGTGTGATGTGTTTGAGAACGTCCGCATGGTTGGCGGCATGGAAGGCGTGGCGATAACTGAACATGCGCCAATGGTAACCGGCGCTAGCGGGGCTGCCTACGGGCGTGCGGCGACTTCAGGCGCAAAGCGCCTAGAGCCGAGCGTCCGTAGGCAGCCCCGCTGGCGTCAGATTGGCGCAAAGCGGGAATATTTGTATAATGGCCGGCTTCGCAGCGAATTTGTGGCTCCGCGGCGAAGTTCATTTTCCCACCTAAGAGGCTCTCAACAGAGGAGCACCGACCGTGGAAAAGAGCCCGCCAAACCCTCTTTTCGAAAGAAAAACATGTCTACATTCAGCGCAAAACCCGCTGAGGTCGTGCATGAGTGGTTTGTGATTGACGCGACCGACAAGGTCCTCGGACGAGTAGCCAGCGAAGTTGCTCTCCGTTTGCGCGGCAAACACAAGGCCATCTACACGCCTCACGTTGACACCGGCGATTTCATCGTCATCGTTAACGCTTCCAAGCTCAAAGTGACCGGTACCAAGTCCCTGGACAAGAAGTACTACCGTCACTCCGGTTACCCTGGTGGTATCACCGAAACCAACTTCCGCGACCTGCAAGCCAAGCATCCTGGCCGTGCGCTCGAGAAGGCCGTCAAGGGCATGCTGCCCAAGGGTCCTCTGGGCTACGCCATGATCAAGAAGCTGAAGGTGTACGGCGGTGCCGAGCACCCGCACACTGCCCAGCAGCCCAAGGCTCTGGAAATCTAAGGAGCGGAACAATGATTGGTGAATGGACGTGTTTCTGAAAAAAGGCTCCGGCAAGATCACCGTGAATGGCAAGGACATCCAGGCTTACTTTGGCCGCGAGACCTCCATCATGATCGCCAAGCAACCCCTGGCGCTGACCAACAATCTCGAAGCTTTCGACATTCAGGTCAACGTGCACGGTGGTGGTGAATCCGGCCAGGCCGGTGCAACTCGCCACGGCATCACCCGCGCCCTGATCGACTACGATGCAGCCCTCAAGCCTGCATTGAGCGCTGCTGGTTTCGTGACCCGCGATGCTCGTGAAGTCGAACGTAAAAAGGTCGGTCTGCACTCCGCCCGTCGTCGCAAGCAGTTCTCCAAGCGTTAATCCGCTGTCCTGTTTTCGAGCAAAAGCCGCCATGGTTCGCCTGGCGGCTTTTTTCTTGCCTGTGTTGGTGCCGCGAGGTGTTGGCTGCCCTGTCGGGGCTCCTCGTCGCTTTGCGCCGAAATGTCGCCCCAACAGGGCACCCAACACCTCGCTACGCAGGGTCGAAGATAAACCCATGCGGGCTGTGGCGGTAATGTCCCTCAGAAGTCGAATAACCCACTGCCGCGCTATACTATTTGCCATTGAACCCGGAGAAAACCATGACCGCTGTTGCCCAAACCGTTGAAACCGAAATGCCTGCTCCCATCGTCTTCACTGACAGCGCGGCAGCCAAGGTGGCGGACCTGATTGCGGAAGAAGGCAATCCGGATCTGAAGCTGCGGGTCTTTGTGCAAGGCGGTGGCTGCTCGGGTTTTCAGTATGGTTTTACGTTCGACGAAATCGTGAACGAAGACGACACCACCATGACCAAGAATGGTGTTTCCTTGCTGATCGACGCGATGAGCTACCAGTACCTTGTAGGCGCGGAAATCGACTACAAGGAAGACCTGCAAGGCGCGCAATTCGTGATCAAGAACCCGAACGCCACCACCACCTGTGGTTGCGGCTCGTCTTTCTCGGTCTGATGCCAAGGCGGCCAGCAGGCTGCGACACACTTAGCGGGGCTTAACGCGGATATAAAGCCCCCAACACGCGGGCGCCTTGGGCGCCCGTGACGCTTGGCAGGCTGCCTGTTTCGCGCTGCATGTATTGATGAGCCAGCCAGGCAAAGGCCGCAGCTTCCACTTGCAAGGGCGGCAAGCCCAAAGCCTCGCTGTTGACGACCGTCACGCCAGTCAAACCTTGCTGCAGCAGCTCCATCAGGTGAAGGTTCAGCGCGCCGCCGCCACACACGATCAATTGTTTCGCACTTGCAGCGTGCTGTTGCACATCCTGTATGCAGGCCCGGGCCGTGAAAGCGGTCAAAGTGGCTTGCACATCCACGGCGCTGAGGGGGCCCAAACTCTTGAGCCTGTCTTGCAGCCAAAGGGGGTTGAACAGGTCCCGGCCCGTGCTCTTGGGTGGGGTTTGATGCAGATAGTCTTCTTGCAACAGGTGAGTGAGCAGCTCGGCGATCACATTGCCGCTGGCTGCCCATGCACCATTGCGGTCAAAGGGCTGGCCGGTGTGCTGCAGGCACCAATGGTCCATCAAGGCATTGCCGGGGCCGCAGTCCCAGCCTTGCACGCGGCCATCAGGGTGCAGCACACTCAGATTGGAAATGCCCCCAATGTTGAGCACCGCCACCGTCTCATCGGCCCGTCCAAACAAGCCCCGGTGAAAGGCGGGCACCAAGGGCGCGCCTTGCCCGCCCGCCGCGACATCGCGGCTGCGGAAATCGGCCACCACATCGATGCCCGTCAACTCGGCCAGCAAGGCCGGGTTGTTCAATTGCAGGGTGTAGCCTGTACCGTCGTGTAGCTGGGGTTGATGGCGCACGGTTTGTCCGTGAGCGCCAATGGCCGTGATCGCTTGGGCGCTCAGTTGGCCAGATTCAAGCAAGTCACGCACGACTTGTGCGTACAGGCGAACCAGCGCATTGGCTGCCAGCGCTGCGCGGTGGAGTTCGTTGGCGCCGGGACTGTTGAGGGACAGAAGTTCGCGAACCAAGGCTTCGGGCATGGGCCTGAAAGCGTGGGCCAGCACCCTCGGACGCGCGGCGGTGCTGAAGTCAGCCAACACACCGTCGACACCATCCATGGAGGTGCCGGACATCAGTCCTATGTAAAGGGGGGATGCGCTCACTGCGCCAGGTCGTCGCGCATCATGGACGCGGCGGCCAGCTGCGTGCGAGCGCGTTCGGCTTCCATTTTCAGGCGGGCACGGTCAGCGGCGTTCAGGTTGACGCTGGCCGTTTGCTGGTTGACGCGCGAAGGGTCGGTGTAGCGGCCGTTGACGCGATATTCGAAGTGCAGGTGCGGACCCGTGGACCAGCCGGTAGAGCCCACGTTGCCGATCAATTGGCCTTGATGAACGCTCTGTCCGCGTTTGACCTGGAGGCGGCTGAGGTGACCGTACACCGTGGTGTAGGCGGCATTGTGGCGAACGATCACCACATTGCCATAGCCGTTTTTCCAACCTGCGAATTCCACCACGCCATCGCCCACGGTGGCCACAGGTGTGCCGGTGGGGGCCGCGTAGTCCACGCCTTCGTGGCGGCGCATGGTGTGCAAAATCGGATGCTTGCGCAGGCCAAAGCGACTGGTGATGCGGGAGTAGCGCAGCGGCGCCGCCAGGAAACTGCGACGCAGGCTCTTGCCGTCGAGCGCGTAGTAAGCGCCTTTTTTGCCCGGGGGTTCAAACCAGACGGCGTTGAACGTCTTGTTGTCGTTCTCGAATTCGGCGCTGAGCACGCGACCTGCGCGCAGGGGCTCGCCCTCGGCTTCCAGTACTTCGTACACCACCGCAAATTTGGCGCCCTTGCGCAAGGTGCGGTGAAAGTCGATCTGGCTGGAGAAGATTTCGGTCAGCTGGGAGGTGACCGACTCTGGCAGTTTGGCCTCGTCGGAGGCGTCGTACAAGGATTGCGCCACGGTTCCACCGGACATGCGGATGCTGGTGGTCATGGGCAGCGCGTCCTGCTGCGCCATCAAGCCCTGGGCTGCGCGTTGCAGCACGAAGCGCTGAAACACTTCGTCATTTTCGTTTTGCAGCCAGCGCACGCTCAGGCGGGTGAGCTGGTTTTGCTGATTGGCTTCGGCGATGACCGAGCGACCTGCGCGCAACAAGGCCTGACGTGCCAGCTTGTTGTTGCGCAAAAAGCGAGCTGCTTCAGAGTCCACCAGCCCCAGGCGACGCAACAGAGCCTCAGGCGACTCGCCTGCGCGGGTGCTGTCGCTGCGGGTCAGGTTGATGTCCAGGCCTTCGAGCGCACGGGCCTGATCTTCCAGATGGGCAATTTCAACGGGGACAGTGACCGTGACCACCGCCTGGGCTTCAATGTCCGGGCCCAAGTTGGCCACAGCATAGGCACCGCCTGCGCCCGCCAGCAATGCAGCACCACTGGCCAAAGCCAGGTGTTTGGTGTGCCGGTGCACCCACAGGGCGATGGCCTGCAGATGCGAAGAGAGGCGAGGGTGCTGCGCATCCAGCCATTTCCAAACCTGCGCTGTGGCACGCACCGAGCCACGCAAAGCCACACCCAGGCCATGAACCAGGGTGTTTGCATGTGTCTTGAGCTGATTGCGCAGGGGTTTGAAATTCGGCATGCGTGCACGCACCACTAAAATGCACTCTTCGAGAAAGCTTTCATTGTACCTTGCCGACCCCGATCAGGGCCAGAAAAAACCCTTATGAATCAACCGCTTCAGACCCCTTACCCCGTCACGGACCAGACCCGCGAGGCGCTGGCCGTCACGACGCGTGGTGCCGAAGAGCTCATTCCGCAGGAAGACTGGGTACGAAAGTTGGCAAAGTCACAAGCCACTGGGGTGCCGCTGCGCATCAAGCTGGGGCTGGACCCGACCGCGCCGGACATCCACATCGGCCACACCGTGGTGCTCAACAAGTTGCGCCAGTTGCAGGACCTGGGGCACCAGGTGATCTTTTTGATTGGTGACTTCACCAGCCTGATCGGCGACCCTTCGGGCCGCAACAGCACCCGCCCGCCGCTCACGCCCGAGCAGATCAAGCTCAACGCCGAGACCTATTACAAGCAGGCCAGCCTGGTGTTGGACCCTTCTAAAACCGAGATTCGCTACAACAGTGAGTGGTCGCTACCCTTGGGTTCCATGGGCATGATCCAGCTGGCCGCCAAGTACACCGTGGCGCGCATGATGGAGCGCAACGACTTCCACGACCGCTTCAAGGCCGGCACGCCCATCAGCGTGCACGAGTTCCTGTACCCGCTGATGCAAGGCTACGACTCGGTGGCGCTCAAGAGCGATCTGGAGCTGGGCGGCACCGACCAAAAGTTCAACCTGCTGATGGGCCGCCACCTGCAGGCCGAATACGGCCAGGAGCCACAGTGTATTTTGACCATGCCCCTGCTCGAAGGCCTGGACGGTGTGGACAAAATGTCCAAGTCCAAGAACAACTACATCGGCATCACCGAAGAGCCCAACACCATGTTCGCCAAGGTGCTGAGCATCTCTGACACGCTGATGTGGCGCTGGTACACCCTGCTGTCGTTCAAGAGCCTGGCCGAGATCGAGGCGCTCAAGAAAGAAGTGGAGGGCGGGCGCAACCCGAAAGACGCCAAGGTCATGCTGGCCAAGGAAATCACGGCGCGCTTTCACAGCGCCGCCGCTGCCGACGCAGCCGAGCAGGACTTCATCAACCGCAGCAAGGGCGGCATTCCCGACGACATCCCTGAAGTGGCCCTGTCGGGCGCGCCCATGGGCATCGGCGCGCTGCTCAAGGCCGCCGGTCTGGCGCCGTCCGGCAGCGAGGCCAATCGCCTGATCGACGGCGGCGGTGTGCGCATCGACGGCGCGGTCATCAGCGACAAGGGCCTCAAGGTCGAGGCGGGCACTTGCGTGGTGCAGGTGGGCAAGCGCAAATTTGCCCGCGTAACCCTGGCCTGATACCCGCTACGAAAGCCCGGACATGGACCTGCCCCTGCAACGCCTGACACCCAAACGCCTCCTGCAGGCTTCTGTGGCGGTGGCGGTGATCACCATCTCGCTCAAAACCCTGGCCTGGTGGTTGACCGATTCGGTGGGCTTGCTCTCGGACGCCATGGAGTCGTTGGTGAACCTGGCCAGCGCCATGTTCGGTTTGTGGATGGTGACCTTGGCCGAAGCCCCGCCTGATGAGGAGCACCCGTATGGTCACCACAAGGCCGAATACTTTTCATCCGGCTTTGAAGGCATTCTGATTCTGGTGGCCGCGCTGGGCATTTTCTGGTCGGCCGGGCAACGTCTGTTTTCGCCGCAGCCGCTGGAGCAGGTGGGCCTGGGTCTAGCGCTGTCCGTGGCCAGCTCGGTGCTCAATGGTTTGCTGTCCTGGGTCATGTTCCGTTCGGCCAAGGTGCATCGCTCGATGGCTCTGGAAGGTGATGCGCGCCACCTGCTGACCGATGTCTGGACATCTGCGGGTGTGGTCTTGGGCATTGGGCTGGTGCATTTCACGGGCTGGTTGTGGCTTGACGCTGTGGTGGCCATGGCGGTGGCGGTCAATATCCTCAAGGAAGGCGTGCACCTGATTTGGGAGTCCTCACAAGGCCTGATGGATGAGGCCGTCGAACCCGAGGTCATGGCCCAGATCCAACAGGTGCTGGACGGCTTCGCGCATGAGAGTCACGGCAGCACCATCATCCGCTTTGACCATGTCAACACCCGCAAAGCCGGACAACGACGATTTGTGGACATGCACATGCACATGCCTTCGAGCTGGACACTTGGGCGCGCGGCTGCGCTTCGCACCAGCGTCGAGCAAGCCTTGATGAGTGCAGTGCCTGGACTGCGGGCCACCATTCAGTTGCTGCCACGCGATGTGGAAGCCCACTTTGACGACCCCGTCGACCTGCAATGATTGCGGTGCTTCAACGCGTGAGCGAGGCGAGCGTTCGGGTAGAGGGTCAAGTGGTCGGCGAGATCGGGCAGGGCCTGCTGGTGCTGCTGTGCGCCGAGCAAGGCGATACCGATGCTGTGGCCGACAAGCTGCTGGCCAAGATCCTGAAGTTGCGCATCTTTGCCGACGAGGCTGGCAAGATGAACCGCAGTGTGCAGGACACAGGGGGTGGCCTGCTTGTGGTCAGTCAGTTCACCTTGGCCGCTGATGTGACGGGCGGCAATCGCCCCAGCTTTACGCAGGCAGCACCGCCCGACGAGGGTCGGCGTTTGTACGAGCACTTTGTCTCGCAGGCCCGGCTGACCCATCCGCTGGTGCAAACCGGGCAGTTTGCGGCCGACATGCAGGTGTCCCTGGTCAACGATGGCCCCATCACGATTCCCATGCGCATGACCCCCTGAGCCATGCACCCCGATAATCGGGGCATGACATCTTTCCTTGCGTCTTCGGACCGCTTCGACAGCCTTGCGCTGACGCCTGCCACACTTGGCAACCTAGAACAACTGGGCTACGCCCGCATGACGCCCATCCAGGCGGCCAGCCTGCCCATCACCCTGGCCGGGCAGGATCTGATCGCCCAAGCCAGTACCGGCAGTGGCAAGACAGCCGCTTTCGGCCTGCCGCTGGTCGAGCGCCTGCAATCGGCGGGAGTGCCGGGCGCTGCTGCTCAGGCGGTGGTGCTGTGCCCCACACGCGAGCTGGCCGACCAGGTCACGCAGGAAATCCGCCGCCTGGCCCGAGCGCGCCCCAACGTGAAAGTGGTGACCCTGTGCGGTGGCGTGGCCCTGCGCGGTCAGGTGCTGAGCCTGGAGCATGGTGCCGATGTGGTGGTGGGCACGCCGGGCCGCATCCTGGACCACCTGGAGCGCGGCTCGCTGAACCTTGCCGCCGTGAACACGCTCGTGCTGGACGAGGCCGACCGCATGCTGGACATGGGCTTCTTTGACGATATTGCCAAGGTGGTGCGCCAGTGCGCCAAGGACCGCCAGACCCTGCTGTTCTCGGCCACTTACCCGGAAGGTATTGACCAACTGGCGTCGCAATTCATGCGCGCGCCGCAGACGGTCAAGGTCGAGGCGCTGCACAGTGCGCACAAGATCCGCCAGATTTTTGTGGAGGTGGGGGAGACCACGCGCCTGCACGCGGTGTCGATGCTGCTCGCGCATTTCCGCCCCGAACGCACACTGGCGTTCTGCAACACCAAGCAGCAATGCCGTGATCTGGTCGAGGTGCTGCAGGCGCAGGGCTACGTGGCGCTGGCGCTGTATGGCGAGCTCGAGCAGCGCGAGCGCGACCAGGTGCTGGTGCAGTTTGCCAACCGCAGCTGCTCTGTCCTGGTGGCCACCGATGTGGCGGCGCGCGGGCTGGATGTGCAGGGCTTGGAAGCCGTGATCAATGTGGATGTGACGCCCGACCCGGAGGTGCACATCCACCGCATCGGCCGCACCGGGCGCGGCGATGCCGAGGGGCTGGCGATCACGCTGGCCAGCATGGACGAGATGGGGCGCGTGGGTCGCATCGAGCAGCTGCAGGGGCAGGAATCACAGTGGCAGCCGCTGGACAGTTTCAAGCCCGCAGCGGGTGGCCGTTTGCTGCCGCCGATGCGCACGCTGCAGATCGTCGGTGGTCGCAAGGAGAAGATCCGTCCGGGTGATGTGATGGGAGCCCTGGCTGGTGAATGCGGCCTGACCCGCGAGCAGGTCGGCAAGATCAATGTGAACGAGTTTTCGACCTATGTGGCGGTGCTGTCGGAGCTGGCGCAGAACGTGGCGGTGGCGCTGGGCAAGGGGAAGATCAAGGGGCGCTCGGTGAAAGTGCGGTTGCTCTGACCGTTTGGTTGTCTGCAGTTGCTGGCTTGTGCAGGCGTCGGCTGGTGACGGGATGCGGCAGACTCCTCATGACGGGGTACCGTAAATCGTCGCCTGCCGCATCCCGCCACCAGCCTCGGTGGTTATTCCTGTGAACTCAAGCGCACCACGGTCTCTGTCTGGGTAGGGGCCGGGTGACGATTTACGGTACCCCGTCATGAGGAACCCGGCCCCTACCCAGACAGAGACCTCACAACGCCGAATTTAGCGATACGGATTTTTAAGCCCGAGTCCCGCCAGAATCTCGATTTCCCGGGCTTCCATCTCCTCAGCATCCGCATCCGAAGTCTCATGGTCCCAGCCCTGGGCGTGCAGGGTGCCGTGCACCAGCAAATGCGCGTAATGCGCGGCCAGCGTCTTGCCCTGTTCCTTGGCTTCCTTGGCGATCACCGGCGCGCACAGCACCAGATCGGCTATCACCATAGGTTCTTGCGCATAGTCAAACGTCAGCACATTGGTGGCGTAGTCTTTTTTACGGTAGCTCTTGTTGAGTTCGCGGCCTTCTTCTTCCCCCACGATGCGCACCGTGATTTCGGCGTCGGCATCCAGCGCATGGCGAATGGCGCGGATCACCGCGTGGCGGGGCAGGGCGGCGCGGTGGCGGGCGGCGTAGGGGATGTCGCCGAACTGGAGCGAGAGTTGCAGTTGCTTGAGGGCCATTTTCATTCTTCCGTATTGGCCCGGCGACGCGGGGCACTGCCTTGGGCGTCGTAGGCATCGACGATGCGGGCCACCAGCGGGTGGCGCACCACATCGGCGCTGGTGAAACGGGTGAACGCTATGCCCTTGACGCGCTTGAGCACACGTTCGGCGTCGATCAGCCCACTCATCTGGCCCTTGGGCAGATCGATCTGGCTCACGTCGCCGGTGATCACCGCCTTGGCGCCAAAGCCGATGCGCGTCAGGAACATCTTCATCTGCTCAGGCGTGGTGTTCTGCGCCTCGTCCAGGATCACAAAGGCGTTGTTGAGCGTGCGCCCGCGCATGAAGGCCAGTGGCGCGATCTCCAGCGCATTGCGCTCGAAGGCTTTTTGTACGCGCTCGAAACCCATCAGGTCATACAGGGCGTCGTACAGCGGGCGCAGGTAGGGGTCCACCTTTTGCGACAGGTCGCCGGGCAAAAAACCCAGGCGCTCGCCAGCTTCCACGGCCGGGCGCGTCAGCACGATGCGCTGCACAGCCGAACGCTCCAGCGCATCGACCGCGCAGGCCACGGCCAGATAGGTCTTGCCGGTGCCGGCCGGGCCGATGCCGAAGGTGATGTCGTGGCTGGCGATGTTGTCCATGTACACCGACTGGCCGGGGGTGCGGGCCTTGAGGTCGGCGCGGCGGGTGTGCAGCTGCTGGGCGCCGTCCCCATCTTCATCCAGGGCCGAATCGCCCGCCAGCATCAGTTGCACCATGTCGGCGGCAATGGGGCGGTCGGCGCGCTCGTAAAGTGCCTGCAGCAGATCCATCGCGCGCTGGGCCTGGGCCTTGGGACCATCGACCTTGAACTGCTCGTGGCGGTGCGCGATGCTGACCTGCAGCCCGGCCTCGATGCTGCGCAGGTGTGCGTCCATCGGGCCGCACAGGTGCGACAGGCGGATGTTGTTGTGCGGGGTGAAGGTGTGGCGAACGATCAAGGGGATAATCCAGTGATGGCCTGCGTATGCAGGCCTTGAACCCCTATTTTCCTCCAGACCTGCGAATTTCAAGGCCCCACTTTCATGATCGGCAAACTCACCGGTACGCTCAGCGACAAGAACCCGCCCGAAGTCATCGTGGACTGCCATGGCGTGGGCTATGAAGTCAATGTGCCGATGAGCACGTTCTACAACCTGCCCGCCACGGGCGAGAAGGTCTGTTTGCTCACGCACTTTGTCGTGCGTGAAGATGCCCAGATCCTTTATGGCTTTGGCACAGCCGCCGAGCGCGAGGCTTTTCGCCAGCTCATCAAGATCTCTGGCGTGGGACCGCGCACGGCGCTGTCGGTGCTGTCGGGCATGAGCGTGACCGAGCTGGCGCAGGCCGTCACCAGTCAGGAGCCAGGTCGCCTGGTCAAGGTGCCGGGCATTGGCAAAAAAACGGCCGAGCGCCTGCTGCTCGAACTCAAGGGCAAGCTGGGCGCCGACATGGGTGCGCCCGCCGCCGCTGTGGGCGATGCGCAAGGGGACATCCAGCAGGCGCTGGTGGCGCTGGGCTACAGCGACAAGGAAGCCGCAGCCGCGCTCAAAGGCTTGCCCGCAGAGGTGGGCGTGAGCGAGGGCATCAAGCTGGCGCTCAAGGCTTTGGCCAAATAAGCCCAGGACGTAAGACAATCCCCTCATGAGCATCAAGACCGACGACTTTGCCCCGGCGCCCAGCCCCAGAGTGGTGTCTGCAGCCCCCGTGTCCAACAGCGAAGAGGCCATTGAACGCGCCTTGCGGCCCAAGCAGTTGCAGGAGTACGTGGGCCAGGCCAAGGTGCGCGAGCAGCTGGAGATCTTCATTGGCGCCGCCAAAAAGCGCGAGGAGCCGCTGGACCATGTGCTGCTGTTTGGTCCGCCCGGCCTGGGCAAGACCACGCTCTCCCACATCATCGCCGCCGAGCTGGGCGTGAACTTGCGCCAGACCAGTGGCCCGGTGCTCGAAAAGCCCAAGGACCTGGCGGCGCTCTTGACCAACCTGGAGCGCAACGATGTGCTCTTCATCGACGAGATTCATCGCCTCTCGCCTGTGGTCGAGGAAATCTTGTACCCCGCGCTCGAGGACTACCAGATCGACATCATGATTGGCGAAGGGCCTGCAGCGCGCAGCATCAAGCTCGACCTGCAGCCCTTCACGCTGGTGGGCGCCACCACGCGAGCGGGCATGCTGACCAACCCGCTGCGCGACCGTTTTGGCATCGTCTCGCGGCTGGAGTTTTATTCGCCCGAAGAACTCACGCGCATCGTCACCCGCAGCAGCGGCCTGCTCAAGGCGCCGATCGACGCCGAAGGCTCGTTTGAAATCGCGCGCCGTTCACGGGGCACGCCTCGCATTGCCAACCGTCTTTTGCGCCGGGTGCGGGACTATGCCGAAGTCAAGGGCGACGGCCGCATCACCCAGGCCATGGCCAAGGCCGCGCTGTCCATGCTGGATGTGGACCCCGAAGGTTTTGACCTGATGGACCGCAAGCTGCTCGAAGCGGTGATTCACCGTTTTGACGGAGGCCCCGTCGGGCTGGACAACATTGCCGCCAGCATTGGCGAAGAGCGCGACACCATTGAAGACGTGATCGAGCCCTATTTGATTCAGCAGGGCTACCTGCAGCGCACCCCGCGCGGGCGCATCGCCACCCTGGCTGCCTTCCGCCACCTGGGTGTGACACCTCCCAAGACAGCGGGGGGCTTGTTCAACGAATAAGGGCTGGCGTAACGGTCAGGAGGTTGTTTCGTCCAGAGACCGACCTTCAAGGTGACTCGTGTCACCCCAGCCCACCAGGCTCATGCCTTCAGGCGTCCACAACAATCGGTTGACCGCCGTGTTGGGCAGCAGCCAGGTGCGCGGCGCTTGCGTGTCCAGCTGCGTGGCCAGTCGGTACAGCACATCGAGCACGCCACCGTGGGCCACCAGCACGATTTGCCCTCCCATGTGCTGGGCAGCCAGGTGGTTGACGGTCATGCTGATGCGTTCGCGCAATTGCAACAGCGATTCGCCACCGCCGGGTGGCACCCAGTCGGGTGTGCGCTTGCGCCAATGCCAGGCCAGATCGGGCAACTCCTGCTCGATCTCGGCGTAAGTGCGCCCCTGAAAATCGCCAAACGAACGCTCGCGCAGGCCCGTGTGGGTGGTGACGTCCAGCCCGACGGCCTGGCCAATGGTTTGCGCCGTCACATGCGCGCGCGACAGGTCGCTGCTGTAGATGGCATTGATCGTGTCGCGCTCAGCCAAAGACTGGGCCAGCCAGCGCGCCTGCTGCAAGCCCATGTCGTTGAGGGGAATGTCCAGGTGACCCTGAATGCGGGTGTCCACGTTCCAGGCGGTTTCACCGTGGCGGATGGCCAGAATGCGTGTGGCGTTCATGTGCAGCTCAGCGGGGAATGTCGATGAACACTTTGCGCGGACTGGTCGGCGGGTTGGGAAATCCTGCCATGGCCGCCTGGAACAAGGTGGCAAAGACCACCGCACTGTCGGCCCAGGGTCCGTCGTGGCTGGCACGGGTTTCGTAAACCACCTGGCCACTGCGCAGGTCGCGCATCACCAGGCTGACTTCGCGGCGGTACTGGTTGGGGGTTGGAAAGCGCATGTTCATGCCCACACCCACTTGCGGGTGCACACCACGCCCAATCAGGATGTGCCCTCTGCTGCCAAAGGGGCCGAAAGGGTCGTTTACATAGGTCACGGACGACCAACCCACCAGAACGCTCAATTGCGCGCCTGCATCATCACGCACCATGCCCACGGCGGCCATGGCCTGCTCGGCCTGCTGTTCGGCCAGGCCCGCTTCGGGGTTGTTGAGCTGCGAGGGCAGGCGCTCAAAACGATAGCGCGCCCCTTGCAGGTTCTGGCCTGCAGCCGTGGCCACCAAGGTGGTCACATCGCTGTCGATGCGCCGCACGCTGGCGCAGCCGCCCAGCAGAACCATCATCGACAGGGTCAGCAAAAGGGTCAGTCGCTTCATGTCTGCCTCAGTTCATGGAAATGACCTGGATGCCCGGCAAGGTGGTTTCGGGGAATTCCTCCTCATCGAAAGCCTTGTCGCCTGCTTCGTCGGCAATCCCCGTGATCTGCAGGTTTTTGAAGTCGTGCAACTTGGCATCCATCAGGTGCGAAGGCACCACATTCTGCAGCGCGGCAAACATGTTCTCGATGCGGCCGGGGTGCTTTTTCTGCCACTCGCGCAGCATATTGCCCACCACCTGGCGCTGCAGGTTTTCCTGGCTGCCGCACAGCGTGCACGGAATGATGGGAAAAGCGCGGTGCGCGGCCCACTTTTGCAGGTCACTTTCAGCCACGTAGGCCAGCGGCCGGATCACCATGAACTCGCCGTTGTCGCTCACCAGCTTCGGGGGCATGCCCTTGAGCTTGCCGCCAAAGAACATGTTCAGGAAGAAGGTCTGCAGCATGTCGTCGCGGTGGTGACCGAGCGCCAGCTTGTTGCATTTGAGTTCGCGTGCCACGCGGTACAGGATGCCGCGGCGCAGGCGCGAGCACAGGCTGCACATGGTCTTGCCCTCGGGGATCTTGTCCTTGACGATGGAGTAGGTGTCCTGCGTCTCGATGTGGAACTCGATGCCCAGTTCTTTCAGGTAAGCGGGCAGGATGTGGTCTGGAAAGCCCGGCTGCTTCTGGTCCAGGTTGACGGCTACCAGCGTGAAGTCCACCGGCGCGCGGGCCTTCATCTTCATCAGGATGTCGAGCATGCCGTAGCTGTCCTTGCCACCGGACATACAGACCATGATGCGGTCGCCCGCCTCGATCATGTTGAAGTCAGCGATCGCCTGACCCATCTGGCGGCACAGGCGCTTTTCGAGCTTGTGCGCTTCGCGTTCGATTTTTTTCTGGGCGGCCGCGTCTTCAGGCTCCACCCAGGCGGTGTTGTGTTCAGTCATGTTTACCACTGCCCGGCCTCCATGCGGATGGCCACTTCGCAGTCTTCAAAAATTTCCAGTTTCGTGATTTTCACCCGCACACCCAGCACCCCCGGCAGCTGCATCAAACGGTGAGCCAGCTTGCCGATCAGGCTTTCGAGCAGGTTCACATGCTCGGCCGTGCACTCGTCGATGATGATCTTGCGCACCTTGCGGTAGTCCAGCACATGGTCAATGTCGTCGTCACAGGGCAGCAGCGGTTGCGTGCCCTGGTTGAGTTCGGCATCCACCTGAATCGGTTGGGGGCTGGTTTTTTCGTGTTCAAGAATGCCCAGGTTGGCGTCGAAACGCAAACCGGTGAGCGACAACACTTGCAGTCCTTGCTTGGGCATGGTGTTCACATCAGGGAAAAATCGCGCTCAAAGCGGCGCAGGTGTTGGCCCCCATCCACCAGCAGCGTCGTGCCGGTGATGGAGGTGTTGTCCAAAGCAAAACGCACCGTCGCGGCCACGTCTTGCGCTGTAGAGGAGCGGCCCAGCGGGCTGAGCCGATGCAACTGCTCAAACTTGTCCTGGCTGAGCATGTGGCTCGTCAGCGTCAGGCCCGGCGCCACACCGACCACCCGAACTTGCGGCGCCAGCGCTTGGGCCAGCAAGGTGTTGGCCGCCTCCAGTGCGGCCTTGGACAGCGTGTAGCTGAGGAAATCCGGGTTGGGGTTCCACAGCTTTTGATCGAGCAAGTTGACCACCACCGCGCTGCCAGCAGGGGCCTGGCGGGCGCAGGCGTGTGCATGCAGCGCTTGCGCCAGCACAATGGGCGCTGCGGTGTTGCTGCACAGGTGTTTTTGCATCAATGCGTAGCTGAAGCTCTGTACCTCGTCATGCTCAAACAGCGAGGCATTGTTCACCACCGCATCCACATGGCCAAACAGGGCCACAGCCTGATCCATCAGGGCGCGGGTGGCGCTCTCATCGCTCAGGTCGGCTTTGAGCACCCGGTGCATCAAGCCATTGATGGCGTGACAATCGCGAGCCGTTTGCTCCGCATCTGCGATCGAATGGTGGCAATGCACCGCCACTTGCCAGCCGGCACGGGCCAGATGCAGCGCCATTTCGCGCCCCAAACGGCGTGCAGCGCCCGTGATCAGGACGGTGCGCACATGTGCGGCGGTTGGGGCGGTAGCGTGCATTGGGTGACAATTCGGGGGTGAATACAGAACACCCAAGTTTAACGACCATGCTGAACCTGCGCATCCGGCAGGCTTTGGCCCAGGCAGATGGCTGGATGCCGTTCGATCGCTTCATGGCCATGGCCCTGTACGAGCCCGATCTGGGTTACTACAGCAACGCCCTGCAAAAGTTTGGTGCCATGCCCCAATCGGGCAGCGACTTTGTGACCGCGCCGCTCATCAGCGCCCTGTTTGGCCGCACCCTGGCCGTGCAGGTGGGCCAGGCCCTTGAGGCCACAGGCACCCGCGAAGTGTTCGAGTTTGGCGCCGGCACGGGCGCACTGGCGCTGCAGCTGCTCCAGGCCTTGGGCGATCAGATCGAGCACTACACCATCATCGACCTGTCGGGCACCCTGCGTCACCGGCAGGCCCAAACCTTGGCTGCCTATGCGCACAAGGTCCGCTGGCTCGACGCCTGGCCCCAGGCCATCGAGGGCGTGGTGGTGGGCAACGAGGTGCTGGACGCCATGCCCGTCAAACTGCTGGTGCGGCTGGATGGTGTCTGGCACGAGCGAGGCGTGGTGTCTGATGGTGAGGGTTTGGCTTGGGCCGACCGCCCCACCGACCTGCGCCCGCCCCTGGACATCGAAGGTGAGCATGACTACCTGACCGAAATCCACCCGCAGGCCGAAGCCTTCATGGCCAGCCTGGCCGAGCGCATGCGCGCTGGCCGTGGTGCAGCGGCCTTCTTTCTGGACTACGGCTTTCCAGAAGCCGAGTACTACCACCCGCAGCGTCACATGGGCACCGTCATGTGTCATCACCTGCACGAGGCCGATGACAACCCGCTGGACAAAGTCGGCCTCAAGGACATCACCGCCCACGTCAATTTCACTGGCGTGGCCGTGGCCGCGCAAAACGCTGGCCTGGATGTGCTCGGTTACACCAGCCAGGCGCGTTTTCTGCTCAACCTGGGGTTGGCGCAGCACATGGAACAAGCCAGCCTGGCCGAGCGCACCCAGGCTGCCCGCCTGCTCAACGAGCATGAGATGGGTGAACTGTTCAAGGTCATCGGCCTGGCATGGGGCGGCGACTGGCTGGCGTTGGGCTTTGAGTCGGGCGATCGTAGCCACCGGCTGTAAGGAGAGGCAAGATGTTTCGCTGGCTGATCGTGACCTTTCTGGCGCTGGTGATTTTCAGTGGTCTGCAGCCTTGGCTGCAAAAACTGGGCCTGGGTCGCTTGCCAGGCGATTTTCATTTCCGACTCTTCGGGCGTGACTGGCAAATCCCCCTGGCCAGCTCCATCGTACTGAGTCTCTTTGCTGCCGCCCTGGCCAAGTGGTTGTAAGCCCCGGTCTGACTTGCTCTTGAATATCCTGGGGGGTACCCTCATTTAACCGGGAAATGAACCGACAGAAAGAGCCTGACATGAGCGACGCCTTGCACATTGTTTGCCCCCATTGCCACAAGACCAACCGTGTCAAAACCACCGACATGGGCCCCGGCGCCCATTGCGGACAATGCCACCAAAGCCTGTTTGAGGCGCACCCCGTGGCGCTGGACGAAAGCAACTTCGACGCCCACGTGGGCCGCAACCACATCCCCGTGCTGGTGGACTTCTGGGCTCCCTGGTGTGGCCCCTGCCGCATGATGGCGCCTGCCTTCGAGCAGGCCGCCGGTTTGCTGGAGCCACATGTACGGCTGGCCAAAGTCAACACCGAAGAAGCCCAGCAACTGGCTGCGCGTTTCAACATCCGCAGCATCCCCACCCTGGCGCTGTTCAAGGGCGGCCGCGAAGTGGCCCGTCAGGCCGGGGCGTTCCGCTCGGCGCAGGATATTGCGGGGTGGGTGCGCTCGCACCTGTAAGCGCTTGGCTGGGTGCTGTGGCGCTCAAAGCGCGTCAGCGATGGCTGCCGTGCGTGCGGCCTCGATACGCGCCCCAATTTGTGAACCCTTCAAGCCCTCGTGCGCAGCAGCGGCTGCAATCTCGGCCGTGACCACGCCCAGCGCTGCTTGCAGGGCGCGTGTCAGGCGCTCGGCCTGCGGGTAGGCGCTGTCCTGCAGGCCCAGCCGACCACGGGCATCGGCCTCACAGGCCTGAAGCACCATGGCAAACCGTTCGGGTTGGCGAATGGCGTCGCAGCGCACCAGCAAGCGCATCACGGCAGAAGCATTGAGTTCTTCGCTGCGGTGAATATTGCCGTGTTCGCGAGCGACCACATCGGCCAGCTCCTTGCAGTCATTGGGTACACGCAGGCGCTCAGCTACCCGTTGCGCGAGTTTGGCGCTCCGGCCTTCGTGGCCAATGTGGCGTGGCAGCACATCGGCCGCCGTGGTGCCCTTGCCCAGATCGTGCATCAACGCCGCCCAGCGCACAGGCAAGGGCGCCTGCATCCGGGCGCATTGGTCCAGCACCATCATCATGTGCATACCGGTGTCGACCTCCGGGTGGTACTCGGGGCGCTGGGGCACGCCCCACAATCGGTCCAGCTCTGGCAGCAGCACCTTCAGGGCGCCACATGCGCGCAACACTTCAAACATGCGCGAAGGCCGATCCATCATCAGGCCACGGGCGAATTCCTGCCAGACCCGCTCGGGCACCAGGTGGTCCGCCTCGCCGTCCTGCACCATGTGGCGCATCAAGGCCAGGGTTTCCTCGGCCACATGAAAGTCGGCAAAGCGAGCGGCAAACCGTGCCAGTCGCAAGATCCGCACCGGGTCTTCCGCAAACGAGGAGGTCACATGGCGCAGCACTCTTTCCTGCAGGTCGCGCTGCCCACCGAAGGGGTCCACCACCTGCTCGGCCCAGTGTGACGGCGCGGCGTGGGCCAGTTCCTCGGGCACGGCCATGGCGTTGATGGTCAGGTCGCGTCGGGCCAGGTCTTCTTCCAGGGTGACATCGGGGGCGGCCTGCACGGCAAAGCCCTTGTAGCCCCGTGCGGTCTTTCGCTCGGTGCGGGCCAGGGCGTATTCCTCGCGGCTTTGCGGGTGCAGAAACACCGGAAAGTCCTTGCCTACCGGCACGTAACCTTGCGCGGCCATGGCCTCGGGCGTGCTGCCCACCACCACCCAGTCGCGGTCGTTCACGGGCAAGCCCATCAGGGCATCGCGCACCGCACCGCCAACGACAAAAATCGCCATCCTCGTCCTCAGGGGTGGAGCCGGAAGGGCTCTTCAAAGTCGATGAAGTCTTTTTCGGCCAGCGCCCCATCGATCCAGTCTTTCACGCCGGGCAGGGTGCAAACGCGGTCGATGTAGGCCGCCACATCTGCAGGCACCGGCAATGCATAGGTCATGATGCGCATGACCACCGGAGCGAAATACGCATCGGCCACGCTGAACTGACCCAACAACATCGGGCCGCCGTAAGCGCTCAGCAGTTCAGACCACATGCTGACCAGCCGATCAAGGTCCTTGCGCACAGCAGGTTTGTCGCGCAGGGCCAGTGCACCCACCTCGGGCAAATGTGCCTCGATGTTCATGGGGCAGGCACTGCGCAAGCCCATAAAACCGCTGTGCATTTCGGCGCAAATGCTGCGTGCGCGTGCCCGTGCCGTGCGGTCTGCGGGCCACAGCCGCTTCTCGGGGAACTGCTCGGCCAGGTATTCGGCAATGGCCAGGGTGTCCCAGATCACCAGACCGTCGTGCACCAGTACAGGCACCTTGCCCACCGGCGAGATGGCGTCCATGGTGTGGCGAAAGGCGCTACCAGCGGCAAAGCTGTCAAAGCGGACTGCCTGCTCTTCAAAATCGATCCCCGCCTGGCGCAGCAGCACCCACGGACGCATGGACCAGGACGAATAATTCTTGTTGCCGATGTAGAGCTTGAGCATAGGGTGTGTTCGTGGATCAATGTCTTTTTCGGTAGCGTTCCAGATGGCTGCGTGGCCCGTACAGCGCAAGGTACTGCGGCGCCACGGCTTGCAATGCTGCGGGTTCGATGTGCAAGGCCTGCAGCCCCGGCAGCTCACCGCTGGCCACGTTGTCCACGCGCATCGACGCCAGGTTGTCGCGGCTCATCAGCGGCTCGCCGGGCAGCATCTCCATGAGCAGCGCCTGCGGGTAACCCATCCACAGCGGCAGGCTGATCACCACACGCCCACGGCCACCGCAAAGGCCCGCCCACTGACCAGACAGCCGCACCAGCTGCGCCAGTGTGAACACCTCGGGCCCACAGGCTTCGTAAGTCTGTCCGGCGGTTTGCGGGTGCAAGGCGCAATGCACCAGCGCGCGCGCCACATCCACCACCCACACCGGCGCAAAGCGCGTGCGCCCACCCGCCAGCGGCAACACGGGTGCCAGCCGCTGCAAACGCGCAAACAGATTCAGGAAACGATCTTCCGCACCAAAAATCACGCTCGGGCGCAACACCGTCAGCGCCAGATCGGCCTGGCGCAGCACCTCTTCGCCCCGGCCTTTGCTGCGCTGGTATTGCGACGGGCCTTGCGCATCCGCGCCCAAAGCGCTCACATGCACCAGCCGGCGCACGCCGGCTGCCTGCATGGCCCGGGCCAGTCGCTGGGGCAGTTGCACGTGTGCGGCCTCAAACTGCGCCGCGCTGCCATGCAAAATGGCGATCAGGTTGATCACCACATCCTGCCCCGCCACCAGGCTTTGCAAGGTGGCATCGTCATGCACCGAAGCGCGCAGCACCGTCACCCCGGGCAAGGTCTGCACGCTGCTGGCGCGATCGGGTCGGCGGGTCGGCACTGTCACCTCACAGCCTGCGCGCACCAGGTGCTCGCACACGTGGCGCCCCACAAACCCGCTGCCCCCCAAGACCAGAACGCGTAGCTTTTGCGTCATGTTCAGGCCCCCGTGTGCGCTTGCTTAAGCCAGCGCTGGACCAGCTCCACCCAGTACGTGGCGCCCAGCGGAATCAGCTCGTCATTGAAGTCATAGCTGGGGTTGTGCAGCGTGCAGGGCCCGCCGCCGTGACCCATCTCGCGGTGCTGTCCGTCGCCATTGGCAATAAAGCAGTAGGCCCCCGGTTTGACCTGCAGCATGTACGAAAAATCTTCCGCGCCCATGGTGGGTTCCTGTGTCAGCACCTGGTCGGCGCCGACAATGCCGGCCATCACCTCGCGGGCAAAGGCGGCCTCGGCAGCGCTGTTGATGGTGGGCGGGTAATTGCGGTCAAACACGAACTCGCAACGGGCGCCAAAAGCGGCGCAAATGCCCTCGGACAATTCACGCATGCGCTGCTCGATCATGTCCAGCACCTCGATGCTGAAGGTGCGCACCGTGCCCTCCAGCACGCAATAGTCTGGCACCACATTGGTGGCTTCGCCCGCGTGGATCATGGTCACCGAAATCACACCTGCATCCACCGGTTTTTTGTTGCGGGTGATGATGGTCTGAAACGCCTGCACCAACTGGCAGGCAATCGGCACTGGGTCGGTACCGTTATGGGGCAGGGCAGCGTGGCTGCCCTTGCCGCGAATCGTGATCTTGAACTCGTTGCTCGACGCCATCACTGGCCCCGGGCTCACGGCAAAGCTGCCAGCGGGCATGCCCGGCCAGTTGTGCATGCCAAACACCGCCTCCATGGCGAACTTGTCAAACAAGCCGTCCTTGATCATCTCGCGTGCGCCCCCGCCACCTTCTTCGGCGGGCTGAAAAATCAGGTACACCGTGCCGTCAAAGTTGCGGTGTTTGGCAAGGTGCTGGGCAGCCGCCAGCAGCATGGCGGTGTGGCCATCGTGACCGCAGGCGTGCATCTTGCCTGCATGCTGGCTGGCGTGGGCAAAGGTGTTGAACTCCTGCATCGGCAGCGCGTCCATGTCAGCGCGCAAACCTATGCCGCGTCCGCAAGCGCCGCCATCGCGCCCGTGCACGATGCCGACCACGCCCGTTGTGCCCATGCCCCGGTGGATGGGGATGCCCCACTCGGTCAATTTGGCCGCGACGATGTCCGCGGTGCGCACTTCTTCAAAACACAGCTCCGGGTGAGCATGCAGGTCACGGCGAATGGCCGCCATCGTCGGGGCCTGGGCCAGGATGGATTCGATCAGCTTCATGGGTACAGTCTAGCCGCTTGCGTGCAAGCTTTCCAAAGTGTGGTTTTCCCGTGCGCGAAGCGTTGGCATCCGTCAAAATGCAGGCATGACAGAAACCCACACCACTGTTGTGGCAGGCGCCTGCCCCCACGACTGCCCCGACACCTGCGCCTTGCTGACTACGGTTGAAAACGGCCGTGCCGTGCGGGTGCAAGGCAACCCCGCACACCCCATGACCGATGGCGTGCTGTGCACCAAGGTCTCCAGATACACCGAGCGCACCTACCACCCCGAACGCATCCTCACCCCTCTTCGCCGCACCGGCCCCAAGGGCGCAGGGCAGTTCGAACCCGTAAGTTGGGACGAGGCTCTGGACGACATCGCCGCGCGCCTGAAAACCATTGCCGCCCACGACCCGCAAGCCATCCTGCCCTACAGCTACGCCGGCACCATGGGGCTGGTGCAGGGCGAGTCGATTGCTGCGCGGTTTTTCCACAAGCTGGGCGCTTCATTGCTAGATCGCACCATCTGCGCCTCTGCCGGCGCCGAAGGCCTGACCTACACCCTGGGCGGCAAGGTGGGCATGAAAGTGCAGTACTTTGCCGAGTCCCAACTGATCCTCATCTGGGGCAGCAACTCGATAGGCAGCAATCTGCACTTCTGGCGCATCGCGCAAGAGGCCAAGCGCAACGGTGCGCGCCTGGTGTGCATTGACCCGCGCAAAAGCGAAACCGCCGACAAGTGTCACGAACACATTGCGCTGCTGCCGGGCACCGATGCGGCGCTGGCGCTGGCCATCGTGCACGAGCTGATCATGCACGGCTGGCTCGACCAGGACTACATCGACCGCTATACCCTGGGCTGGGATGCCCTGCGCGAGCGCGCCCTGCAGTGGCCCCCCGAGCGCGCGGCCCAGGTCTGCGGCGTGCCTGTGGAACAAATCGTTCGCCTGGCCCGGGACTGGGGCACCACGGCGCCCGCTGCCATTCGCCTGAACTACGGCATGCAACGTGTGCGCGGCGGCGGCAATGCCGTGCGCGCCATCGCCTGCCTGCCCGCCCTCACGGGCGCATGGCGCCATCG
>JBEEOS010000024.1:0-21920 GCA_041191485.1 Pseudomonadota bacterium | reverse complement strand
GGCATCGCCAGCATGTACAAGCCCGAAGACCTGGTGGGCAAGCTCACGGTGATGGTGGCCAACCTGGCACCGCGCAAGATGAAGTTCGGTGTGTCCGAAGGCATGGTGCTGGCCGCCAGCCACGCCGACGAGAAAGCCGAACCCGGCATCTACGTGCTACACCCATGGCCGGGCGCCAAGCCGGGTATGCGCATCCACTGACACCGATCGGCTGCATGCTCAAGCCCGCCCCAAACGCAGGCGCATAATATCCCTCTCAATAAAAAGGGGATTACGCCCCGTTGCGGAGACATGACATGCAGTGGAAGCAGGCAACACAACTGTTTCGTCCGCGTTTGCTCGACAGCTTGAAGGGCTATAACCGACAACGTCTGGCACAGGACGTTGGCGCGGGGCTCACGGTCGGCGTGGTCGCACTGCCATTGGCCATGGCGTTTGCCATTGCCTCCGGCCTCAAACCCGAGGCGGGCATCTTCACTGCCGTCATCGCCGGCTTTCTGATTTCGCTGCTGGGCGGCAGCAAGGTGCAAATCGGCGGCCCCGCAGGCGCCTTCATTGTCATCGTGTACGACATCGTGGCCCGCTATGGTGTGGCCAACCTGATCATTGCCACGGCCATGTCCGGCGTCTTGCTGTTTTTGATGGGCCTGTTCCGGCTGGGCACCTTGATCCGCTTCATCCCGGTGGCCGTGGTCATTGGCTTTACCAACGGTATTGCCGTGCTGATCATGCTCTCGCAAGTCAAGGACTTTCTGGGCCTGGACATTGCGCACATGCCTGCCGACTTCTTTGGCATTCTGAACGCCCTTTGGCAACACCTGCACAGCTTCAACTTTGCTGCGGTGCTGGTGGCTTTGGGGTCGCTGTCTTTGGTGGTGGGCTGGGTGCGTGTGGGGCGCCGTCTGGACGGCACGCCCTACGCCTGGCTGGCCAGTGTGCCCGGCTCCATCATTGCGCTGGTGTTTGCCACCCTGGCCACCTGGAGCCTGTCGCTGCCGGTCGAGACGATTGGCTCCCGCTTTGGCAGCATTCCTTCGGGTTTGCCGGCCCTTCAATGGCCGGAGTTTTCCTGGGAAACGGCACGCTTTTTGATCATGCCCACCTTCACCCTGGCTTTGCTGGGCGCGATTGAATCTCTGCTGTGCGCGCGCGTTGCCGATGGCCTGATCGACGACCGCCACAACTCCAACCAGGAACTCATGGCCCAGGGCGTGGCCAACTTTGTGACCCCGTTCTTTGGCGGCATGCCCGCCACCGGCACCATTGCCCGCACCATCACCAACATCAAGAGCGGCGCCACCTCGCCCATCTCGGGCATGGTGCACGCAGCCACACTGTTGGCCATCTTGGTGGTGGCCGCGCCTTTGGCTGCCAATGTGCCTTTGGCCGCGCTGTCAGCGATCTTGCTCTTTGTAGCCTGGAACATGGGCGAGTGGCGCGAGTTCGTGCACCTGCGCCAGTTCCGTATGCCTTATCGCATCACCTTGCTGGCGGTGTTTTTCCTCACGGTGGTGTTTGATTTGACGGTCGCTGTCGAGGCCGGTCTGGTCGCCGCCTGCCTGACCTTCATCTACCGCATCTCCAGCCTCAGCCGCAGCGAAGAAGTCCCCTTGCAGGACTATCCCGAACTGGCCAACCAGCCCCAGCAGGTTCAGGCCTGGCGGCTGTATGGGGCGCTGTTTTTCGGTGCCGTCAAGCTGATCGAAGCCATTGAAGACAACCTTCACTCCCGCGTGCTGGTGCTGGACCTGAAAAACGTGATTTACGTGGACTCCAGCGGGGCCGATGCCCTGGTCAACCTGATCCACACCTGCAAGAAAAAAGACGTGGAGCTGATTGTGTGCGGCCTGATGCACCAGCCCATGGACATTGCCCAGCGCAGCGGTTTGCTGCAACTGGTGCAACAACAGCTTGAACCCGACCTGGCCGCCGGCATGGCTCGTGCCATCGACTTTGGCCGTCAGCTTCAGCCCGGCGTCGCCCAGTAAAATCCGGGCTTCTTGGTATCGCTCACACAACCGACCTCATGAACATCTTCCGCCGCCCTGACTACCAGTCCGACACCACACAGTTCATTAACCAGCTCAAGACCAGCCACCCCGAGCTGCCCAGCCAGCAACGAGAAGGCCGCGCCTTGCTGTGGGACAAACAGGTGGACCTGCAAGCCCAAAAGGACTTCCGCGCCGCCCGGGTGGCCCAAAAGCCCTACGTCTACCAAACCCTGGCCTGAGCCTGCCACTTGGCCATGGCTGAAACAGCCCTTGCCCCATGAGTGCACAGCAAGACGCCCTGGACCTGCCCGCATCGCCAGATGCTGCAGCCATTGCCCCTGACGTTGTGGACAACGTGGCGGTGGCGCGTCTGTATGGCGAGCCCCTGTTTGCGCTGCCCACAGACCTGTACATCCCGCCAGATGCGCTGGAAGTGTTTCTGGAAGCCTTTGAGGGCCCGCTGGACTTGCTGCTGTACCTGATTCGCAAGCAGAACTTCAACATCCTCGACATTCCCATGGCCGGCGTGACGCGCCAGTACCTGAGCTATGTGGACGAAATCCGCTCACGCAACCTTGAACTCGCCGCCGAGTACCTGCTGATGGCGGCCATGCTCATCGAGATCAAGTCGCGCATGCTGCTGCCGCCCAAAAAGACACCCGAGGGCGAGGAGGCCGAAGACCCCCGTGCAGAACTGGTGCGCCGCCTGCTCGAATATGAGCAAATGAAACTGGCTTCTGCGCAGCTGAGCGAGTTGCCCCAGTACGGTCGCGACTTTCTCAAGGCGCAGGTTTACATCGAACAAAGCATGCAGCCACGCTTTCCGGACGTCAGCATGGACGAGCTGCAGGCGGCCTGGCGTGACATCCTCAAACGCGCGCAACTGGTACAGCACCACAAGATCAGCCGCGAAGAGCTCAGCGTGCGCGAGCACATGAGCCATGTCCTGAAGATGTTGCAAGGGCGCCGCTTCATTGAGTTCGAACACCTGTTCGATCCCAGCCGCGGTGTGCCGGTCATGGTGGTGACTTTCATCGCCATGCTGGAACTGGCCAAGGAAACCCTGATCGAAATCACTCAGGCCGAGGCCTTTGCCCCGATTTACGTGCGTTTGGCTTACACGCCCAACTGAGCCCTGCACCCCGCTACACTCGGGTGCATCTTCCTACACCAGTCCTCACGCAGCCATGACTTCCAACAGCTCTGTCCGCGAAACCACCGCCACCCCTTACGGTACCCTGCCCCCCGCATCGCCTGTGGCGGCGCGCAAGCCCATCAGCCTGCCGCGCCTGCAGGAGATGCGCCAGCGCGGCGAAAAAATCACCATGCTTACCGCTTACGACGCCACGTTTGCTGCTGTGGCCGATGCCGCAGGTGTGGAGTGCATTTTGGTCGGCGACTCACTGGGCATGGTGTGCCAGGGCCTGTCGAGCACGGCTGGCGTCACGCTGGAGACCATGCGCTACCACACGGAGAGTGTGGTGCGTGGTCTGCGTCGCGTGCAAGGCACCGCCTGGGTGATTGGCGACCTGCCTTTTGGCAGCTACCAGGAGTCACGCGAGCAGGCCCTGCGCAGCGCGACTGTGCTCATGCAAGCGGGCGCGCACATGGTCAAGCTCGAAGGGGGCGGCTGGACCACGGAGACCGTGCGTTTTCTGGTCGAGCGCGGCATTCCCGTCTGCGCCCATCTGGGCCTGACACCGCAGACCGTGCACGCCTTGGGGGGCTACCGGGTCCAGGGGCGCGACGACGCTGGCGCCGCCCAGCTGCGCGCGGACGCTCTGGCCCTGCAAGACGCTGGCGCCACCATGCTGGTGCTGGAGATGGTGCCCGAACCCTTGTCCACCGCGCTCACGCAAGAGCTGCCCCGCTGCCACACCATCGGCATTGGTGCAGGCAATGGCACAGCGGGTCAGGTGCTGGTCATGCACGACATGCTGGGCATCAACCTGGGCAAAAACCCCAAGTTTGTGCACAACTTCATGCAGGGCGCCGACAGCGTCCAGCACGCCATGAGCAACTATGTGGCTGCCGTGAAAAACGGCAGCTTTCCCGACAACAAGCTGCACGCCTGGTGATGGCCTGCCCTTGCGTATGAAAATCGTCCACTCCATTGAAGCGTTGCGTCAGGCACTGGCCAGCGCCCAGCGCCCTTCGTTTGTGCCGACCATGGGCAATCTGCACGACGGACACCTGGCCCTGGTGCGCCAGGCCAAGCCTTTGGGGGACTGCATGGTGGCCAGCATTTTTGTCAACCGCCTGCAGTTCCTGCCGCACGAAGACTTTGACAGCTACCCCCGCACCCTGCAAGACGACTGCGCCAAGCTCGAAGCCGCAGGTTGCGATCTCGTCTTTGCCCCCAAGGAAAGCGACCTCTACCCGCAACCTCAAACCGTCAAGGTTCACCCTGACGCCAGTCTGGGCGACATTCTGGAGGGGCACTTTCGCCCCGGTTTTTTCACCGGTGTGTCCACCGTGGTCATGAAGTTGTTCATGAGCGTGTTTGCAGGCAAGGCCCGGGGCGCTGCGGTGTTTGGCAAAAAAGACTACCAGCAGCTCATGGTCATTCGCCAGCTGGTCAAACAGTTCGCTTTGCCGATTGACATCCACGGCGGCGAGATCATCCGCGCTGAAGATGGCCTGGCCCTGAGTTCACGCAACAACTACCTGTCCGCGCAAGAGCGCCAAAAAGCCCTGGAACTACACCTGGCCCTGCGCGATCTGGGCCGCCAGGCCCATGCCAGTGCGCATGCACTGGCCGAACACCTTCCCGCCCTGGAAGCGCAAGCCATGCAAGACCTGCAAGCACGTGGCTGGCAGCCCGACTATTTGACGGTGCGTCGGCGCGAGGACCTGCAAACGCCGCAAGCCGGCGACGCCCTGGTCGTGCTGGGCGCTGCCCGCCTGGGCAAGACGCGCCTGATCGACAATCTGGAAATCTGAACCCGCTGGGGTGGTTAAGGACCGTTTAAAGGCCTTCGCCCCTGGGGTCACGCCCCATCAGCACCTGAACGGCCTGGCGCGCTTGCAAACGGCCATCCAGCAATTGGACAACCGCCTGCGCAATCGGCATGTCCACGCCCAGAGTCTGTGCCCGAGCGACCACTGTGCGGGCGCTGTAAACACCCTCAGCCACGTGCCCTAGGGACTCGACTGCTTGCTGCAGGCTCAAACCCTGCGCCAACAAACCTCCCACCTTGCGGTTGCGACTCAAATCGCCGGTGGCGGTCAACACCAGGTCGCCCAGACCAGACAGCCCCATGAAGGTTTCCGCGCGTGCGCCCAAAGCCACGCCCAGACGCGTCATTTCAGCCAGTCCACGGGTGATGAGGGCGGCCCGGGCATTCAAGCCCAAACCCAGCCCATCGCACAGACCTGTGGCAATCGCCAACACGTTTTTCACGGCGCCACCCACCTCGACGCCCACAATGTCGTCATTGGCATACACGCGCAAATGGTGTCCGTGGAAGACCCGCACCAGGGCATCGCGCACTTGGGCGTGCGTGCTTGCCGCCACCAACGCGGAGGGCAAGTCTTGCGCCACCTCCTGGGCAAAGCTGGGACCACTCAAGGCACCCGCCAAAAGCCCCGGCGCAACCTGGGCCTGTACTTCGTGAGGCATGAGTCCTGTCGTGGCTTCAAAACCCTTGCATAGCCAAGCGACGGGGGCTGAGGTGCCACGCAAGGTCTTGAGGGTTTCGCGCAAGCCGGACATGGGGGTCGCCACCACCCAGAGGTCATCTTGCGTGGCCATGGCGACACGCTCGTCCAGAGGACCGCTGATCGCCCGCAGGCTCTGCGGCCAGACCAGGCCAGGCAGATAACGTGCGTTTTCACGTGCCGCATTCATGGCCTGCGCTTGCGTGGCATCCCGCGCATGCAGACAGACCTCGGCCTGCGGCGCATTGCGCGCTGCGGCCATGGCCAGCGCCGTGCCCCAGGCACCAGCGCCAATGAAGGTGATGCGCGGGCTCACGGCCTGAAGGGGCAATTACTGAGCCGTTGCGCCCGCTTGCTGGGCTTGCTGCTGCTCGTACATGGCCTGGAAGTTGATCTCGGCCAGATGCACAGGCGGAAAGCCTGCGCGGGTGATCAGATCGGCCATGCTGGCACGCAGGTAGGGATAAACGATTTGCGGGCAGGCGATGCCCATGATCGGGCCCATCTGATCTTCGGGCAGGTTGCGGATCTCGAAGATGCCGCCTTGCTTGCACTCGGCCAGGAACACGGTCTTGTCGGCAATCTTGGTATGCACCGTGGCAGACACACACACTTCATACACGCCATCAGCGGCAGGAGTGGCTTCCACGCCCAGCTGAATATCCACCGAGGGCTGCTCTTGCTGCAGCAAGATGGCTGGGGAATTGGGTTGCTCCAGCGAAGCTTCCTTCAGGTAAACACGTTGGATCTGAAAAACGGGGTTGGTGTCTGCGACAGCGTCAGTCATGAAAGAAGTCTCGTGAAAAAGATAAAAAAGTGATTATGCCGACTGCAGCAGGGGCAACAGCCCGCCTTGGGCATCGAGCGCCATCAAATCGTCACAGCCGCCCACATGGGTCTGACCAATGAAAATTTGCGGCACGGTGCGGCGACCGGTGATCTCCATCATGTGGGCACGCAACTCAGGCGCCGTGTCCACACGGATTTCCTCGATCTGCTCCACACCTCGGGCCTTGAGAATTTGCTTGGCACGTACGCAATATGGGCATACGGCGGTGGTGTACATCTTGACGGCTTGCATGGCGTCTCTCCTGCTGAGGTTTAAGCTTTTTCAACCGGCAATTGCGCGTCGCGCCAGGCACGCAGGCCACCGCTGAGGGCCTGAGCATTGGCATAACCCAGCTTTTGCGCGATGGAAGCGGCTCGCGCAGCGCGGGCACCCACCTGGCACACCAGAATCACCGGCGTGGCCTTGTTCTTGACGGCGGCTTCGAGTTGCTGCTCCAGACGGCCCAAGGGGATGTTGCGCGCACCGGCCACATGCCCCGCAGCGTATTCAGCAGGCTCACACACATCAATCACCACCGCTTTGTCACGGTTGATCAGCTGCACCGCCAGCGCTGCACTGAGGCCACCGCCCCCTTTGCGCATCACAGGCAAAAACAAAGCCACGGCGGAAGCGATCGCCACAGCGATCAACATCCAGTTGTCCAGCAAGAATTTCACAACAGATTCCTTTTTGAGCGAAAAATTCGACCCGTCAGTGGGTCGATCTCCCTGCATTCTAAAATGCACAGTCTATTCCTTTTATCCGAACGCTTTTGACTGCTCCCATCATGTACAAACTCGTCCTCATTCGCCACGGCGAATCCACCTGGAACCTGGAAAATCGCTTCACCGGCTGGACCGATGTCGACCTCACGCCCGTGGGCGTTCAACAAGCCATGTCCGCAGGCCAGCTGCTCAAGGCCGAAGGCTGGGACTTTGACATCTGCTTTACCTCGGTCCTCAAGCGCGCCATCCGCACCCTGTGGCTGACCCTGGACGAGATGGACCGCACCTGGCTGCCCGTGGTCAAGGACTACCGCTTGAACGAGCGCCACTACGGCGGCCTGCAGGGCCTGAACAAGGCCGACATGGCCAAGCAATACGGTGACGAGCAGGTGCTGGTCTGGCGTCGCAGCTACGACACCCCGCCGCCTCCGCTGGAAGCCACCGACCCCCGTTGCGAGCGCAGCGACCGCCGCTACCCGAGTGCAGATGTGGTGCCGCTGACCGAGTGCCTGAAAGACACCGTGGCCCGCGTGCTGCCCGCCTGGAACGACAGCATTGCGCCCACCATCAAGAGTGGCAAGCGGGTGTTGATCGCCGCGCATGGCAACTCCATCCGCGCCCTCATCAAATATCTCGACGGCATCTCCGACAGTGACATCGTGGGCGTGAACATCCCCAACGGCATCCCGCTGGTGTATGAGCTCGACGAAAACCTCAAGCCGATCCGCCACTACTACCTGGGAGATGCCGAAGCAGCCGCCAGAGCCGCAGCTGCCGTGGCCAACCAAGGCAAGGCCTGACAAGGTTATTCGCTCCTGTGCCGCTCGGGTGTATATTGCCCCAAGCACATCGGGCCCTTGCCCGGACAACACACAGACTAGGGACTATGGGACAGAAACTGAAAATTGCCGGCTGGATGAGCATTGGCGCCCTGACCGGGGCGCTCATGACCTTCTCCTTGCAAACCGTGGCGCGCAGCAACATGGTGCCGCTGCCTTTGGAGGAGCTGCAGCAACTGGCCGCGGTTTTCAGCATCGTCAAGTCCGACTATGTCGAACCTGTGGACGAGAAAAAGCTCATCACCGACGCCATCTCGGGCATGGTCTCCAGTCTGGACCCGCACTCCCAATACTTTGACAAGAAGACCTTCAAGGAATTTTCCGAAGGCACTTCTGGCAAGTTTGTGGGCGTGGGCATTGAAATCACCCAGGAAGACGGACTGGTCAAGGTAGTTTCTCCCATCGAAGGCTCGCCCGCTTTCCGCGCCGGCCTCAAGACCAACGACCTGATCACCAAGGTCGATGACACCGCCGTCAAAGGCTTGTCGCTCAACGAAGCGGTCAAGCGCATGCGCGGCGAACCCAACACCAAGGTGGTACTGACCATCTACCGCAAGGACGAAAACCGGACCTTCAGCGTGACCATCGTGCGCGAAGAGATCAAGACGCAATCGGTCAAAGCCAAACTGATCGAGCCCGGCTACGGCTGGGTACGCGTGTCGCAATTCCAGGAACGAACGGTCGAGGACTTTTCCCGCAAGGTCCAGGACCTCTACAAGGACGGTCCACTCAAAGGCCTGGTGCTGGACCTGCGCAATGACCCGGGCGGCTTGCTTGACGCTGCCGTGGCCTTGTCTGCCGCCTTCCTTCCGGACAATGCGGTCGTGGTCTCGACCAACGGCCAACTCGAAGACAGCAAGTTCATCTACCGTGCCGATCCGAAATTCTGGCGCCGCAACTTGGGCAGCGACCCCATTGCATCGCTGACACAAGCCACACAGGGTGAGCTGAAAAAGGTCAAGCTCGTGGTGCTGGTCAACGAGGGCTCGGCTTCGGCCAGCGAAATCGTGGCTGGTGCTCTGCAAGACCATCAACGCGCCACGGTGATGGGCAACCAGACTTTTGGCAAAGGCTCTGTCCAGACCGTGCGCCCCTTGGGCCCGGACACTGCCGTCAAGATCACCACAGCCCGTTACTACACCCCCAAAGGTCGCAGCATTCAAGCCCAGGGGATCGTGCCTGACGTCATGGTGGACGAGACTGAAAACGGCAACCTGTACGCCGCACTCTACACACGCGAAGCCGACCTCGAAGGTCACCTGAGCAACGGCAAGGAAAAGAAAGACCTCGCCCGCGAAAAAGCCCGGGAAGAAGCCCTCAAAAAACTGGAAGAGCAGGCCAAGAAGCCCCAGGACATGCCTCGCCTGCCCGAGTTTGGATCTGACAAAGACTTCAGACTGCTGCAGGCCATGCGCCAGCTCAAGGGCGAGACCGTCAAGGTCAGCACCTCGCTGGCCGAGCGCCCCGAAGCCAAGAAAGACTGATGGGCATGGATGACGCGCAGCTGGTGCGCTACTCGCGCCACATTCTGCTCGACGAACTGGGCATTGAAGGCCAGGAGCGGCTGCTCGCCAGCCATGCGCTGATCATTGGCGCTGGCGGCCTGGGCTCTCCTGCGGCGCTGTACCTGGGCAGCGCGGGTGTCGGAAAAATCACCGTGGTGGACCACGACCAGGTGGATGCGACCAATCTGCAGCGCCAGATTGCGCACACACTCGATCGCGTGGGGCACGACAAAGCAGCCTCCATCGCAGCGGCGATTGCCGCCATCAACCCCGATGTGCAAGTGGTTCCCATCGTGCAGCGCGCCGATACCGCCTTGCTTGACGCCTTGTTACCCCCGGTAGATGTCGTGCTGGACTGCAGCGACAACTTCTCCACGCGCCAACTCGTCAATGCCGCCTGCGTGCGCCATGCCAAGCCCTTGGTCTCGGGTGCGGCCATTCGCATGGATGGCCAGGTCTCGGTCTTTGACAGCCGCCAAAGCAACGCGCCCTGCTACGCCTGCATCTTCCCGCCCGAGCAGGCCCCCGAGGAAGTTCGCTGCGCCACCATGGGCGTGTTCGCGCCCTTGGTCGGCATCATTGGCGCCGTGCAAGCGGCTGAAGCGTTAAAACTTGCCAGCGGCATGGGCAGCAGTCTGGCCGGGCGTTTGTTGATGCTCGATGGCCGCGATTTGCGCTGGAACGACATCCGCATGGCCCGTAACCCGCAGTGCCCTGTTTGCGGCTCAGCGCACCCAGCCTGAATCTTCTGCCGAGCTGTCCTGGTGGCAAGTGCCATGAAAGCGCCTGAACACCGGCGGTGCCATGGCAGCATCTGCAGCCCCAAAAACGCCTAGCCCTTGGGTTTGAGCCTCGCGCTGCGCTTGTGCGTACGGCCCTTTGCCCACCTTGAAACTGTAAGCCCAGGCCCAGCCTTGGCGCACCATGGTTTCGTTCACGTCCTGCCCACCGTAATAAACCGTACCGATCCAGCGCCCATAGCTGTCTTCACGCCAGACCTTGATCTGCACCGACTTTCTGTGCACCAGGCCCAGCAAAGCGTTACGGGCCTCCTCGCCTCCGGGCTGGCAAGACTCGGGCGCATCCACGCCATCCAGCCGCACACGTACCGAGGTGCTTTGCCCCTGCGGCAAAAACGTCAAGGTGTCCCCATCGAGCACCCAGCTGACCCAGCCTTGCCAAAGGACGGGCTTGGCCCAAGCGCATGCGGGCAACAAGGCCAGGCCACTCCCCAGCCAGGCGCAGCAAATGATCCGTTTGAAGCTCAACATACCCATGCGCGCATTGTGCCGTCTCTCACCTTGCACCCTGTACGATACGCACATGCACAAGCACTCCCGCCACCTGCCCTTTCTGGCCTGGCCCCGACCTCATGCGCAGCAGCTCAAAAGCGATGCTTTCGCTGGCTTGAGCGTGGGCCTGATGACCATTCCGCAAGGCGTGGCTTATGCGGCACTGGCAGGCATGCCCGCCATCACCGGCATCTACGCCTCGGTCTTGCCTGCACTGGCCGCCACCTTGATGGGCGCATCGGTGCGACTTTCCGTGGGCTCCACCGCGCTGACAGCCATGCTGGTGACGGCTTCGCTCACCGGCCTGGCTGAACCCGGCAGTGCCCAATGGATCAATCTGGCCGTCTGGCTGGCCTTGATGACCGGCATCATGCAGGTGGTGCTGGGCTTTGCACGGTTTGGCTGGCTGCTCAACCTGGTCAGCTCACCGGTGTTGACCGGATTTACCCAAGGCGCGGCCTTGCTGATCATTGCCTCGCAAATCCCGGCTTTGCTGGGCATGCCCACGGGCTGGGCATCTGCCACGGACCCGGCCAGCTGGAGCCTGCCTTCCCTGGCCATGGGCCTGAGTACCGTGTTCTTGCTGATGCTGAGCAAACGCTTCAAGCCCACCTTTCCTGCCGTGCTGCTGGTCATGCTGGCGGGAGCGGCCGCCGTTCACGGGTCTGACCTGAGCGCCAACGGACTGCCCGTGGTCGGGCCGCTGCCTGTTGGACTGCCATCGCTGTTCTGGCCAGGCGCGCTGGATTGGGACACGTTCAAACAACTGCTGATGCCCGCCATGGTGATCACGCTGGTGAGTTTTCTGGAAACCGCATCCAGCGCCAAAGTGGACAACGAAGGTCTGGGCAAACGCTGGGACCAAGACCAGGACCTGATTGGCCAAGGCCTGGCCAAAGTGCTCTCGGGGCTGAGTGGCGCTTTTCCGACCAGCACATCGTTTGGGCGCTCTGCATTGAACCTGTACGCCGGCGCCCAAACCGGCTGGGCAGCCCTCTTTGCTGTCGGCATTGTGGTGCTGGCCCTGCTGTTCTTGACCCCCGTACTGGCCCTGGTGCCTCGCGCCGTGCTGGCCGGGATTGTGGTGGCGGCTGTGTACAGCCTGCTCAAGCCACGCGCCTTTGTCAGGCTCATGCAGATTGACCGCATCGAGGCCATCACCGCCGCCATCACCTTTGCCGTGACCTTGCTGTCCGCACCGCGCCTTTACTGGGGCGTCCTGACCGGGGTGGTGCTGGGGTTGAGCCACTTTTTGCACACCCGACTGCACCCCCGCATCATTGAAGTGGGTCTGCACCCCGACGGCTCGCTGCGCGACCGACACCTTTGGAAGCTCCCACCGCTGGCGCCACAGCTGTACGCACTGCGCATGGATGCCGAGCTGGACTTCGCCGCCGCCAGCAGCCTGGAGCGCGCCATTGGAGACCACCTGAACCAGCAACCCCAGGTGCGCCATGTGTGCCTGTTTGCGCATCCAATCAACCGCATCGATGCCACTGGCGTAGAAGCATTTGCACAACTGCTGCGTCACCTGCGCAAACGCGATGTGGTGCTGCACATCAGCGGCATCAAGCTGCCCGTGGAAAAAGCCTTGCACCGGGCAGGCCTGCTGCAGGCCACCGACAGCCACCTGCGGCTCTACCGAACCGATGCGGATGCCCTGCAAGCGCTGCGCCAGCTCGAGCCTGCCCCTGCCGACATGGCCGCAGCGGCCATCTGATCAGGCCGGAATCTCGGCCTCCACCAACAAAGCCAGAAGCTGCAAAGACTCCTGCCAGCCCAGGCAACAAGCTTCGCCAGGAATCACATCGGGGATGCCCGCTTGCTCAATATTCACCTCGGTGCCCACCTGGGTGGTCTTGAAGGTGATGGTGGTCACCATCTCGCCAGGCAAATTCGGATCGTCAAAACGGTCCGTGTGGCGAATCCGCTCGCCGGGCACCAGTTCGAGAAAGGTACCGCCAAAACTGTGCGACTGACCATTGGACAGGTTGGTGAACGACATGCGGTAGCCGCCGCCCACACGCGCATCCATGTCATGCACACGCCCGGTAAAGCCGTGCGGCGGCAGCCACTTTGCCATCGCATCCGGATCTATGAAAGCCTGGTAAATCCGCTGCGCTGGTGCGCGCAAGACACGTTGAAATCTGACGGTATGAGGCATACAAAACTCCCGCAACTCAAGGCAAAGGTCAAACTACCAGCGCTTTTTCAAACTCGGTCAGGCGCTTGTGAATGGAGCGCAGCTCGGTGATGTCGGTCCAGCGGTCAATCAGGTACGAGAAGGCATCGTTGACCTTGCCAAACGCATTGCCCACCTGTTGAATCACGCCCAGCGTGATCACGCCTGTGAACAAGGACGGCCCCATGAGCAGGTACGGGAAAATGATCATGGTCTGCCCGTACAGATTGCTCCAGAGGTTGAAATAGGCGTAGTGGTTGAACAAGCGAAAGTTGTTGAACCGCACGCCCATGAACAGCTCCATGGTGCCCGCCAAGGTCATGCGGCCACGGTCGTCCTCTGCGTAAACCAGTTCCTTGCGAAGCGCCGCTTCAGTCTTCTGGTTGTTGTATTCCAGCCCCGGCAGACGAATGCCCACAAACCACGACAGCACCGTACCGCCCAAAGCCGTGGTCAAGGCCACCCAGAACAGCGAACCGTCAAACTTGAGCCACTCAATGGCAATGCCTTTGGACAGGCCCCACAAAATCGGAATAAAGGAGGCCAGCGTGAGCACCGCCCGCACAAAACCCAAGCCCAGGTTTTCGGTCTGGCGGGCAAAGCGCATGCAGTCTTCCTGAATCCGCTGCGAAGCGCCCTCCACCGTTTCGGCTGTACGCTGCCAGCGCGGCAAATACGCCTCCGTCATGGCCTGGCGCCAGCGAAAGGCATAGTGCGAAGCCAGATACGCCTCGAAACTGCGCAACAACATATAGGGAAACGCAATCCAGGCAAACTGCTGCATGAAGCCCCAGAACTTCTCCAGCCCCCCTGCCTGCTCCGGCTTTTGCAGCAGGTCGTAAAACTGCCCATACCAGGCGTTGAGCTTGACGGTTTGTTGCACGGTGATGAACACGATGGCCATCAAGACAGCCAAACCGCCCCAGGCCCACAAGGCCCAGCGGCGGTCAAAAAAGAACGTACGAAACATGCGCAACCTTGAAAAAGGGATCAGGGCCGAAGGTTACACCGAGTTGGCCTTGTTGGGCGTGGGCGCTGTGCGCCGGAAACCACTCGACATGCTGATTGCCGTGGCGCCCCCAAGTAAAGCAATATACTGTACATATATACAGTTAATGATTCATGCTTCGCTCCTTCTTCATCGACTTCAACAGCTACTTCGCCTCGGTCGAGCAGCAGCTGAACCCGGCCCTGCGCGGGCGGCCGGTGGGGGTGGTGCCGGTCATGGCGGACTCGTCGTGCTGCATCGCGGCCAGCGTGGAGGCCAAGACCTTTGGCGTGAACACCGGTACCGGCGTGGCCGAGGCGCGGCGGCGCTGCCCGGGCATCGTGCTGATCCTGGCCGACCACGCCAAATACGTGCAGATGCATCAGCAGGCGGTGGCCGTGGTGGACAGGCTGGCGCCGGTGCGGCAGGTGGTGAGCATTGACGAGATGGAGTGCGAACTGACCGGGCGCTGGCGCGAGCGCGAGCGTGCCGTGCAGCTGGCGCAGCAGGTCAAGGCCGCGCTGCTGGCCGAGCTGGGCGCGTGCATGCGCACCTCGGTGGGCATTGCGCCCAACACGCTGCTGGCCAAGCTGGCGAGCGATATGCACAAACCCGACGGTCTGACGGTGATCGAGCTGGCCGAGATTCCGCAGCGTTTGTATGGTCTGCCGGTGTCCGCCATCAACGGCATTGGCCCGCGCATGGTTCGGCGGCTGGCCAGCTGCGGCATCACCAGCATGCAGCAGCTGTACGCCGCGCCACGCAATCTGCTGGTCACGGCCTGGGGCGGCGTGGCCGGGTCGGACATGTACGAGAAGCTGCGCGGGCAGTGGTACGGGCCACGCGCCACCACGGCGCGCTCGCTCGGGCATTCGCATGTGTTGCCGCCGGACATGCGTCACCCCGAAGGGGCGCTGGCGGTGCTCAACCGGCTGGTGCAAAAGGCGGCCATGCGCCTGCGCAAGCAGGGCTTTTATGCCAGCAGCATGAGCGTGCAGGTGCGCTGCGATCAGCGTTATGCCCGTGAAGCCGGCGGCGAGCGCTGGGCGCAAGTGGGCGAGACGCAGGACACGGCGTTTTTGCTGCGCACCTTGCAGGACTTGTGGGGCAGCGGCCTGCACCAACTGCAGCGGCCAGTGTCGGTGGGGGTACAGATGCACGGGCTGGTGCCCGCCGCCCAGCACACGCCCGATTTGTTTGATGCATTGGACGCGTCCAGCCCTGCGTCCACAACGTCACCCCCGCGCGACCGCAGCCGTTTGTTGGCAGCGGTGGACGCGCTCAACCGCAAGCACGGCAAGAACGCGGTGATGTTTGCCAGCGCCCACGCCGGGCGCGACCACGCGCCCATGCGCATCGCCTTCAACCGGATTCCGGATCTGGATTCGGAGCGCTGAGCGGCTGGAGTCTCAGGCAGTGACGATCCAGCCTTCAAGCGGATCGCATTGGGGCAGACCGTAGCACGGGTGCCCGGCTACATGCTGGCCTGCGGCCCAAGCGGCTTGCATCAGACACAGCGTGGCGTCCAGTGCATCACCACTGGCGTCTTCGGCCAGGCGATTGAGCAAGGCATGGCTGGCCGACAGGCGCAGGCCCAGACGGGTCTGGCCACGCTCCAGTGCACTGAGCAGCTCGCGCCGCGCCAGCAGGCGCTCGGGCGTCTGTTTGGCTTTGTCGTCGCTTTTGTACGAGGTGTTGCCCAGCACTTCACGCGCCAGCAGGCCGGGGTAGGCCTCCAGCGCCACGCGGCTGCGGTCGCCATCTTGCAGGCCGGGCAAGTGCACACCGGCACGACGCAACAACGGCACACCAGCGTGCATCATGTAGGCCACGGGCGGGTTGACCCATTTCATGGACGGGCTGGAGCCTGCCGGACCATCGGTGGCGCGGTGGGCAAACTTGCCACCCACGGGGCGGGCGTTGCAGAAGGCGGCAAACTGTTCGCGGATATCGGCACGGCTGAGCGCTGCATAGTGGTCCATGCAAGCCCCCCAGTCGGTGGGCCAGCCCAGCGTTTGCACCAGCTCGCGCGGCAGGCCAAAGGGCAGGTCAAAGCCGCCCACCCATGGGCCAGGCTGAGCGAGCCAGTCGGCCCAGGCCTCTAGGGTGTCAAAGGTGTGCAGGCTGTCGAGCTGGACACGGCTGCCTTGCAGCCTGCCCATGGCCAGCACCACAGGTTTGCGTCGACTCGGGCTGGAAGAGAAGTCGCAGCCGATCAGCTGCGGAGCCATCAGGCGCGGCCGATGATGCTGGCGGTGGCCATCAGCTC
Source organism: Pseudomonadota bacterium (assembly GCA_041191485.1). Taxonomy (GTDB): domain Bacteria; phylum Pseudomonadota; class Gammaproteobacteria; order Burkholderiales; family Burkholderiaceae_C; genus Limnohabitans_A. The sequence continues at coordinate 5,640 of JBEEOS010000024.1, read as the reverse complement.
TTCAAGCAAGGCCAGCGAGACCTTGCCAGAGACGCTGTAGGGGTCCAGCTCGGCGCGCTCGGCGTATTTGAGCAGGATGTTGGTGTTCACGCGCGAGGTGTCCACCTGGCCCATGGTCCAGCCGCCAAAGCGGCGCTCGGTGATTTCTTCGTAGTGCAAAAGCACCACGTCCTTGTGGCGCGCATCCTTCTGGATGTGGCCATACAGCTCGCTGACCGCGTTGCGACCACCTTCAATGGCCTGCAAAAAGATGCCACCCCCGTAGCACAGGATGCCAGTGATGCCGCTGGTCGGGTTGAACTGGCGCGACTGCGTCAGGATGGCGTCGATGGTTTCGGGGCGCGGGTCCACCGCGCGGCTGGCGTAGAGCAAACGAACGAGCATGGTGCTTAGCTCCGTGCAGGAATGAGCGAAAGGAATTCACGGCGCAGGTTGGCGTCCTTGAGGAACACGCCGCGCATGACCGAGTTGATCATCTTGCTGTCCATGTCCTTGACGCCTCGCCAGGCCATGCAGTAATGGCTGGCTTCCATGACGATGGCCAGGCCGTCGGGCTGGGTCTTGCGCTGGATCAGGTCGGCCAGCTGAATCACGGCCTCTTCCTGGATCTGCGGGCGGCCCATGATCCATTCGGCCAGACGGGCGTATTTGGACAGACCGATCACATTGGTGTGCTCATTGGGCATGACACCAATCCAGATGCGGCCAATCACCGGGCAAAAATGGTGGCTGCAGGCGCTGCGCACCGTGATCGGCCCGACGATCATCAATTCATTGAGGTGTTCGGCGTTGGGAAACTCCGTGATCTCCGGCCCAGGCACGTAGCGCCCACGAAACACTTCGTTGACATACATCTTGGCCACGCGGCGAGCAGTATCGCCGGTGTTGTGGTCGTTGACGGTATCAATCACCAAACTGTCGAGCACGCCCTCCATCTTGCCGGTGACTTCGTCGAGGAGTTTTTCCAGCTCGCCGGGCTCGATGAACTCGGCAATGTTGTCATTGGCGTTAAAACGCTTGCGGGCGGCCTGGATGCGTTCGCGGATCTTGACGGACACGGGCACGCCCTCGTCCAGTTCGGGCGAGGTGTTGGAAGTGTTCATGGCGTCTTGGGCTTTCATCAACATGCGGCCATGGTACCAGCGATTGGCTCAGTAGCGGTTTCCACTCAGAAAGAGGGCCAAGCGCATAAGGCCATAGGCCAAGGCATCGCACAGGCGCTGTGTCCAGGGCAAACGCATCAAGCCCTGCTGCAGCACGGGTTCGCTGTCATGCGTCATGGCTGCCTGCAGCCGTATGTGCAATTGCTGCGCAAACTGCGCATCCTGCACGAGGACGTTGGCTTCGCGGGCCAGCAGCAAACTCAAGGGGTCCAGGTTGGATGACCCCACCGTGACCCAGCTGCGTTCGTGCCCGGGATCGACCACAGCCACTTTGGCGTGCAGGAAACTGGTCTTGTACTCGTAAATCTCCACGCCTGCAGCCAGCAATTCACGGTACACCGGTCGGGTGGCGTGGTACTGCATGAAATACTCGTAGCGCCCCTGCAGCAAGACCCGTACACGCACCCCCCGGCGTGCAGCCAGGATCAGGGCTTGACGCAAACGCTTGCCCGGCAAAAAGTACGCGTTGGCCAACACAATGTCGTAGCGTGCTGCGCCGATGGCTTTGAGGTACGCCCGCTCGATGCTGGCGCGGTGACGCACATTGTCCCGCCACAGGACAGCGGCGCGGACCCCTTCGGCTTGAAACTCACCATGCGTGCGTACAGCATCCCATTGCGCCTTGGCCCCCGAACGCAGGCTCTGCAACGCCTGGGGCAAATTGCGTTCACGCACATCGGCCACCAGCTGCATACGCCACCACAACTGGAGCATCATGTCTTGAACAGCCCCTACCAAGGGGCCGCGCACCTGCACCGCAAAATCCAGTCGCGGATTGGACAAGGCCCCATGCCGGGGGTCGAGCCAATCGTCAAGCACATTGATGCCCCCGCAAAAGGCCACCTCGCCATCGATCACGCACAGCTTGCGGTGCAAGCGTCGCCAGCGCGATGGAATCAGCAAGCCCCAAGGCCCCAGTGGCATGTACACACGCCACTGCACGCCGGACTGCTCCAGCCGCTCCCGCCATGGAGATGGGCAATTGGGGGTCCCCACGCCATCGACCACCACCCGCACAGTGACACCGCGCTGCGCGGTGCGCACCAAAGCTTCCAGAAACGATTGTGCGATGCCCTCGAAATCAAAAATATAGGTTTCCAGGTGCACGCTGCTACGGGCTTGATCCATGGCCTGCACCATCGCCGGGATCAAGGCGCGCGCGCCTTCGTGCAGCGCAAGCTGATGCCCGTCCATCCAGCTGGCGCGCGAACTCATGGACGCCACTCCCAATGCAGGTCTGCGACCAAAGGCAGGTGGTCGGACATTTGCCGCCAGATCGGCCCATGGGGCGTCCATTGCTTCAGGGGTTTCACGCCCCGTGCATACACCCGATCGAGCTGCACCAGGGGCATGCGTGCCGGGTAAGTTCTGACAGACACCCCTTCTGCATGGACAAAGTCCGCCAATGACAAGGCTCGCGTGCTTTGCATACCCCAGTCATTGAAGTCCCCCGCCATGACCACCTGCTCATGCGCAGGCACTTCGCGCTCGACATAGCGCAGGATCTGCCTGATTTGGCGCAGTCGGCTGGCAGGCACCAGCCCGAGGTGGACCACCAGCACGTGTACGCACCTGTGTTCAATCTGGACTTGCACATGCAACAGGCCCCGTTGTTCAAAACGGTGGTCCGAAATATCCTCGTGCCTGACTTCCAGCACGGGCCAGCGCGTGAGTAAGGCATTGCCATGCTCACCATCTCGCGTAAAGGCATTGGTTCGGTAGACCGCCTCGTAACCCAAGGGGGCCAGAAACTCATCTTGAGGCAGACTGGGCCAGCGCGCAAAGCGTCTGGCCTCGCGGTGATTGAAGCGGCGCACTTCCTGCAGGCACACCAAGTCGGCGTCCAGCTGCTCAATGGCGTGGCCGATGTTGTGAATTTCAAGGCGCTTGCCTGGCCCCAGACCTTGAACCCCTTTGTGGATGTTCCAGGTCGCGACTCTTAAGCCCTCATGGGTTGGCACATGCATGATCAGCTTTCAAGACCGCACATGCGGGGCAGCATCAGGATTGCTTCGGCATTGGAGGGAGAAAACACCTCATCGGCAGCCTGCTGCCAGGGGCGCCAGCAATAGTGGGTGTGCTCCGCGGGGTTCAGGCGCACCGGCTGCCCGCAAGGCACCTGAAGCCCAAACACCCTTTCGGTGTTGCGGCTCACTTCGGGGGCATACCGCCATCGCCACGCCGGGTAGATGTCATACACATTCTCCAAGGCCCAGTCCTTCAGAATCACGCCGCTGGCGTTCGCCTCGATACCGGTTTCTTCGAAAACTTCACGCATCGCCGTTTCCCGCCACGGTTCATGTAGATGATTCTTGCTGCCCGTCACCGATTGCCAGGTGCCAGCATCTGCACGGCGAATCAAAAGCACGTCCAGATTCGGCGTGTAAATCACCACCAGCACTGACTCCGGGATTTTGTAGGTGCGATCAGGAGCAGCAGACATCGCTTCATTCTAACGAGCCGCTGTTAGCATCGCAGGCATGTCCCATCAGGTATTCAAAACCCCTCACGTGCGGCCACTGCTGACATGGCAGGGCCTGCAAATCCTGCCCGGTCTGAACGCTGTCACAGGCGATGAAGGCAGCGGCAAAACCCGGCTTTTGCGCGAGCTCAGCGAGTCCTGCCACGACACGCTTTGGCTGGACCTGCGCTTGCCTGAACACGATGAGCACACGCCCGAGCAAGTATGGGCGCAACTGCAGGCACGCTGCCCACAGTGGAGCACGGATCTCCAGACCGAACTGGCGCAAGCCTTGCAGTTGCAAGACCACCTCGGCAAACGGCTTTTCATGCTCTCGGCAGGCAGCCGCCGCAAGGTGGCCCTGGTGGGCCTGCTGGCCAGTGGTGCGGCCGTGACGTGCCTGGACCAGCCGTATGCGGCGCTCGACCTTGCCTCGGCACGGGTCATCCGCGAGTTTCTGGAAGACATGGCCGAACACCCATCAAGAGCCTGGATCGTGGCCGACTACGAAGCTGATCCTGAATGGCCCTGGTCGAGCGTGATCGCCCTGCCCTGAGCACAAAAACAAACGCCACCCGAGGGTGGCGTTGGACAGGGTGCGATACCGATCAGGCCGCTTTGATCGCGTCCGGGTTGCGCAGGCGGATATGCAGCTCGCGCAATTGCTTCTCGTCCACAGGGCTGGGCGCCTGCGTGAGCAGACACTGGGCACGCTGGGTCTTGGGGAAGGCAATCACGTCACGGATGGACTCGGCCTTGGTCATCAGCGTGATGAGGCGGTCCAGACCGAAGGCCAGGCCACCGTGCGGGGGCGCGCCGTACTGCAGCGCGTCCAGCAGGAAGCCGAACTTGAGCTGCGCGTCTTCGGGCGAAATCTTGAGGGCCGAGAACACCTTGCTTTGCACTTCGGCGCGGTGGATACGCACCGAGCCACCGCCGAGTTCCCAACCGTTGAGCACCATGTCGTAGGCCTTGGCGATGCAGCGGCCCGGGTCGGTGTCCATATAGTCTTCGTGGCCGTCCTTGGGGGCGGTGAAGGGGTGGTGCACGGCGTTCCAGCGGTCTTCGTCTTCGTCGTATTCGAACATCGGGAAGTCCACCACCCACAGCGGGGCCCAGCGGTCTTCGAACAGACCGCTCTTTTTGGCGAACTCGCTGTGGCCGATTTTCAGGCGCAGCGCGCCGATGGCGTCGTTGACCACCTTGGCCTTGTCGGCACCAAAGAACAGGATATCGCCGTTCTGTGCGCCGGTGCGCTTGAGGATTTCGGCGATGGCCGCATCGTGGATGTTCTTGACGATGGGCGACTGCAGGCCGTCACGGCCAGCGGCCACGTCGTTGACCTTGATCCAGGCCAGGCCTTTGGCGCCGTAGATCTTGACGAACTCGGTGTAGCCGTCGATCTCGCCACGGCTCATCTCGCTGCCGCCCGGCACGCGCAGGGCCACCACACGGCCACCCTTGGTGGTGGCAGGGGTGGAAAACACCTTGAAGTCCACGTCCTTCATGACTTCGGTCAGCTCGGTGAATTCGAGCTTGACACGCAGGTCCGGCTTGTCCGAACCGAAGCGGAACATGGCTTCGCTGTAGGGCATGATGGGGAACTCGCCCAGGTCCACGCTCAGGGCCTTCTGGAAGACGTGCTTGATCATGCCCTGGAACATGGCGCGGATGTCTTCTTCGGTCAGGAACGATGTCTCGATATCGATCTGGGTGAATTCGGGCTGGCGGTCGGCACGCAGGTCTTCGTCACGGAAGCACTTGGTGATCTGGTAGTAGCGGTCATAGCCCGCCACCATCAGCAGCTGCTTAAACAACTGGGGGCTTTGCGGCAGCGCAAAGAACTGGCCGTCGTGCACGCGGCTGGGCACCAGGTAGTCGCGCGCGCCTTCGGGTGTGCTCTTGGTGAGCATCGGGGTTTCGATGTCGATGAAGCCGTTTTCGTCGAGGTACTTGCGCACTTCCATGGCCACGCGGTAGCGCAGCATCAGGTTGTTTTGCATGTAGGGGCGGCGC
>JBEEOS010000023.1:0-22351 GCA_041191485.1 Pseudomonadota bacterium | reverse complement strand
GCGCGCAAACACTTTGCACAGGACCAGATCCTTGCGCAAGGCCCTATGCTCACGGGCAGCGAGGATTTTGCGTTCATGCTGGAACAGGTGCCCGGGTGTTACCTGTTCATCGGCAATGGTGCGGGTGATGACGCTGGGGCATGCATGGTGCACAACCCCAGTTACGACTTCAACGACCACAACATCGCCGTGGGCGCGTCCTACTGGATCGCCCTGGTGCATGAACTGCTTTCACAACCCTAAAAGGAGACAAACCATGAACCCACGCATTCGCATTCAGGCCCTGGGCGCTGCCGTTGCTGCAGCCGCCCTCTTTGCAGCAGCCCCGGTTGCACAGGCCAACACGACGCTCACGCTCTCGAGCTGGGTGCCACCCGCTCATTTTCTGGTCAAGGACATTCTGGTGCCATGGACAGAAGAAGTGAAAAAAGCGACCCAAGGGCGCGTGACCGTCAACCTTTTGCCCAAGGCTGTGGGCAGCCCTCCCCAACACTTTGAGCTGGCCCGAAAAGGGATTGCAGACATCACCTGGGGCAACTTCACCTACGAGCCCGAGCGTTTCAAGATGATGTGGTTCGCCGAGCTGCCCATGATGGGCTCCAACTGCGAAGCAACCTCTGTGGCCTTGTGGCGCACCTATGACAAATTCCTTGCGAACAACGATGCCTTCAAGGGCGTCAAGATGATGGGCGTGGGCATGCTCGGTGGCGGCCAGTTCAATCACCCGTCCAAGCTGATTGACAGCCTGGATGCACTCAAAGGCCAGAAAGTGCGCATGGGTGGCCCCATCCAGAAACGCCTGCTCGAAGAACTCGGCGCTATCCCCGTCGCAGGCCCGGCCACGAAAGCGTATGAAATGCTGCAAGGCGGCCAGATCGATGCCTCGCTGCACGGCCTGGAGTCGGTGGTGAACTTCCGACTCGATGGCGTCCTCAAGAACCACACCATCGTGCCCAACGGGCTGTACGACGGCACCTTCTTCATCGCCATGAACGAGGCCAAATGGAACAAGATTGACAAGGCCGATCAAGCAGCGATCATGAAGGTTTCCGGCGAAATGCTCTCGCGCAAGTGGGGCCAGGAGTTTGACAAGCAGGCCAAGGCTGCCGAAGCCAAAATGCGCAGCGCCGGCCACACCTTTGGCGAACCCGGCAAGGACGTCATGAACACCATCCGCAAGGTGCGTGCCGACATGCTGCAGGAACTCAACACGGAAGGCCCCAAGTTCGGCGTCAAGAACCACAACGCCATGCTGGACTTCTACGAGCAACAATACAAGGCGCTCGCAAAGTAATCAGCTGCAGGTCATCGCCATGAACTCTGTTCTTCGCCCCATCCAGCGCTTGGTCAGTACAGGCCTGGTCGTGATGTTGTTTGCCATGGTCGCCTTGACCTTCATCGATGTGTTGGGCAGGCGACTGTTCAACACCCCGGTGTTCGGGGCCAACGACATCACCGAGCACCTCATGGCCGTGATCATCTTCTCGGGCCTGCCCTTGCTGACCGCTCAGCGGGGGCACCTGAGCATCGACTTGTTTGACAAATGGCTGCTCACCCCGGGTTGGCGTCTTTGGCACAAAGTGGTGGATGTCCTCATTGCAGCCGTTTTGGCCTTGATTGCCTATGAGTATTACCTGGCCATCGAGGAAGCCAAAAACATCAACGAGGTCAGCCAGGCGCTGCTGATTCCCCGCTACTGGATGTATGGCTTCATCTCGATGACGGCAGGTTTGGCCGCCATCACGGCTTTGTTTGTCGAGGCCCCGCACATGGAGCACCACGAGGAGATGCCATCATGATGGCCGGATTGATCTGTTTGGCCGCAGTACTGCTGCTGGCCTTTTTGCGAGTGCCTTTGGGCATCAGTCTGCTGACAGTGTCGATTGGCGGCATCAGCTACCTCAACAGTTTTGATGTGGCGCGCACCTTGCTGCCCATGACACTGACCGAGGCGTCTTTCTCCTACGACCTGGCTGTGGTGCCGCTGTTCATCCTGATGGGTGACATCCTCTCGCGCACGGGCATCTCGGCCGATCTGTTTCGTGCGGCCTATGCTTTCCTGGGCGCCGTTCGCGGCGGTTTGTCGCTGGCCACCATGGTCACATGCGCCGGTTTCAGCGCGGTATGCGGCTCAAGCTTTGCAACTGCGGCCACGATGGCCAAAGTGGCTTATCCCAGCATGAAGAAGTACGGCTACTCCGAACGACTGGCCACCGCCACCATCGCGGCCGGCGGCACGCTGGGCATCCTGATTCCACCGTCGATCATTCTGATGATCTACGGCATCCTGACCCAGCAAAACATTGGGGAACTGTTCGTCGCCGGCATGCTGCCCGGTTTGCTCGGTCTGGCGCTTTACATGCTGACCATCTACCTGATTGCCTGGTTCAAGCCAGAGCATGCCCCACGCGGCGAAAAGGTTTCAGCCCAGGAGCGTTGGTCCTCCTTGGCTGGCGTGTGGCCCTTCATGGCGCTGTTCACGCTCATCATCGGCGGACTTTATCTGGGCTGGTTCACGGCCACTGAAGCTGGTGGCATGGGCGCCGGTACGGCCTTGCTCGTGGCCTTTGTGCAAAAGCGTTTGACCTGGCAGCGGTTTTACGACACCTTGCTGGCAACAGCCAAAACGTCCGTCATGCTTTATGTGGTGTTGTTCGGCGCGATGATGTTTTCGCAATTGATTTCGTTTTCGGGCCTGGCCGACGAATTGCTCAACCTGGTGCAAGGCTCGGGCCTCTCGCGCACGGGTATCTTGCTGTCCATCCTGGTCGTTTTTTTGCTGCTGGGCTGCGTGATGGACTCCATGGCCATCATCCTGATCTTTGTGCCGCTGTTCACACCTGTACTGATTGCTCAGGGGTTTGATCTGGTGTGGTTCGGCATCATCGTGGTGGTGCTGACCGAAATCGGCCTGATCACGCCGCCTGTCGGCATGAACGTGTTCGTGCTCAAGGCCAATCTGCCGGGCGTGCGAGTGGGCACCATTTTTCGCGGCCTGATTCCCTTCATTGCAGCAGACATCGTGCGATTGGCCCTTTTGGTGGGTTTCCCCTCCATTTCGCTTGTTCTGGTCGAGCTGATGCGTTAAAGTCAAACCCCTGCATCGGGAGAGACCAGCCTCGCGCTGGCGCCGAAGGAGCAACCGCCCCGGAAACTCTCAGGCCAAAGGACCGATGCAGGCCGACCCTTTCCCAAGGGTCACACACTCTGAAGAGCGACCGGGATGTCGTCACCCGGTCCACCGCAGGAGCAAGTTCCAGCCTGGAACGAATCTCTCAGGTCTCAAACAGAGGGGGTCATGCAGTGCACATGCCGTGCCTTGCATGTCCATCCCATTGAGACGTTTTGCAAAGAGAGATAGCTTCATGAAAAAGCACATCGTTGTCGTCGGCGGCGGCATCACCGGCGTCACCTCGGCCTACAGCCTCGCCCGTCAGGGTTTCCAGGTCACCCTGATCGAGAAGAACCGCTACGCGGCGATGGAAACGTCGTATGCCAACGGCGGCCAGCTCTCGGCATCCAACGCCGAAGTCTGGACCCACCCGTCCACGCTCATCAAGGGCCTCAAGTGGATGATGAAGGCCGACGCCCCGCTGCTGATGAACCCCAAGCCGAGCTGGCACAAATTCAGCTGGATCGCCGAGTTCGTGGCCAACATCCCCAAATACGAGCGCAACACCATCGACACGGCCAAGCTCGCCATCGACGCCCGCGAGCACCTGTTTGCCTGGGCCGCGTCCGAAGGCATCGACTTCGACCACAAACGCGAAGGCATCCTGCACATCTACCGCGACAAGAAGGGCTTTGACCACGCAGGCCGTGTCTCCAAACTGCTGGCCGCAGGCGGCCTGGAGCGCCGCGCCGTGACGCCCGAGGAAATGCGCGCCATCGAACCCACGCTGCAGGGTCAGTACTACGGCGGCTACTTCACCGAAAGCGACTCCACCGGCGACATCCACAAGTTCACCTTCGGTCTGGCTCAGGCTTGTGAACGCCTGGGCGTGCAGATGCTGACGGGCCACGAAGTGCTGTCGGTGAGCAGTGACGGCCACACCGCCAGCGTGCAGGTGCGCCACAACGGCCAGACCGAGGTCCTGACATTCGACGGCATCGTGGTCAGCGCCGGTGTGCACAGCCGCCGCCTGGCCGCGCAGCTGGGCGACCGGCTCAATGTCTACCCGGTCAAGGGCTACTCGATCACCGTCAACATGCCCGACGCTGCCAGTCAGGCCGCTGCGCCGCAGGTCAGCCTGCTCGACGACGAGACCAAGCTGGTCACCAGCCGCCTGGGCGATGACCGTTTCCGCGTGGCGGGCACCGCCGAGTTCAACAGCTTCAACCTGGACATCCGCGCCGACCGCATCGCGCCGCTGATCCGCTGGGTCAACGAATGCTTCCCGGGCATCGACACGCGCAAGGTCGTGCCCTGGGCCGGTCTGCGCCCCATGATGCCCGACATGCTGCCGCGAGTGGGCGCAGGCAAAAAGGCCAATGTGTTCTACAACACGGGCCACGGCCACCTGGGCTGGACGCTGAGCGCGATCACCGCGCACCAGCTGGCCGGGCATGTCCACGCGGCTTTCGGAGACAATGCGCGCATCATGAACAGCTCGCGCATGGGTGGCGAACACACTCTGCGTACCACCTGAAACACACCAAAATGCCGCTGACCGTTTTACCCGTCAACTACCTGGACCCCCATCACCGCCAGGCACTGGTGATGCTTCTGGATGCCTATGCATGCGATCCGATGGGAGGTGGTGAGCCCCTCGCCCCGGAAGTCAAGGCCAGGTTGTGCGATGACCTGGCCCACCGCAGCGATGCGGCCAGTTTCATCGCTTGGGTGGACGGTCAGCCGGCGGGGCTGATCAACTGCATTGAAGGGTATTCCACCTTCAAGGCCAGACCGCTGATGAACATCCACGACATCGCGGTGCTGCCCGCTCACCGTGGGCAAGGCGTGGGCCAGGCCTTGTTGGCCGCCGCCGAAGCCCATGCCCGCGCTCGCGGCTGCTGCAAACTCACACTGGAGGTGCTGACCGGTAACGCACCGGCGCTGCGCAGCTACGAGCGCTTTGGCTTTGCGCCCTACCAGCTGGACCCCGCTGCAGGCCAGGCCAGCTTCATGCAAAAGTGGCTTTGAACACAATAAAACAAAAGGGAGAAACAACCATGGGCACCCTCACCCAGCAATTTGCCAGCGACAACTACGCCGGCACCTGCCCCGAAGCCCTGGAGTGGCTTCTCAAAGCCAACGACAGCGGCCATGAACCCGCCTATGGCGACGACCGCTGGACCGAGCGCTCGAGCAACATGCTGCGCGAGCTTTTCGGTATCGACTGTGACGTGTATTACGTCTTCAACGGCACGGCGGCCAATTCACTGGCTTTGGCCGCCATGTGTCAGAGCTACCACTCGGTGATCTGCACGCCGGTCGCGCATATTGAAACCGACGAATGTGGCGGCCCGGAATTCTTCTCCAACGGCTCCAAGCTGCTGGTGGCCGAGGGTCAGTCCGACGCCGCCAAACTCGGCAAGCTCACGCCCGAAGCCATCGAAGCCCTGGTGACCAAGCGCAATGATATTCACTACCCACGCCCCAAGGTGGTCTCGATCACACAGGCCACAGAGCTCGGCACCGTCTACAGCGTGGACGAGGTGCGCGCCCTGTCCTGGGCGGCCAAGAAGCACCAGCTCAAGCTGCACATGGACGGCGCACGCTTTGCCAACGCCGTTGCACACCTGGGTTGCAGCCCAGCCGAGATCACCTGGAAGGCTGGCGTGGACGTGCTGTGCTTTGGCGGCACCAAGAATGGGCTGCCTGTTGGTGAGGCGGTAGTGTTTTTTGACCGCCAGCTCTCGCAGGACTTTGACTGGCGGGTCAAGCAGGCCGGGCAGCTGGCCTCCAAGATGCGCTTCATCTCTGCGCCCTGGGTTGGTCTGCTCGAAAACGAGGTCTGGCTGCGCAATGCCCGCCATGCCAACGCCATGGCGCAGCGCCTGTATGCAGGCATGACGCAGATCCCCGGCGTGCAGGTGCTGCACGCACCACAGGCCAACGGCGTGTTCGCCCAGTTGCAGGGGCCGGTGATTGCGGCGCTGCGCGCCAAGGGCTGGAAGTTCTACGAGTTCATTGCCGGCGGCGGCTGCCGCTTCATGTGCGCCTGGGACACCACTGAGCAGTCTGTGGATGCGCTGCTGGAAGACTTGAAAACCTGTTAAGCCTTCCACGCAAGAGACGCTGCATTTTTGCGCACGCTCTAGAACCGTGTGCTGTAGACAAGTCCAACCGACGATCGGGTGACCACCGGAACGAGCAGGTATTTGTCACTGTACCAAGCACCCACGGCAGCCCCCAGCGCGTGTGAGGCCACGTCCAGCAACTGACTGGAGGCCTTGTGCCCCTTGGCGATGGAGACGGTTTCGGTCAGCACGATGACTGCCGTGCTGCCCGCAAATCCGATCCATTGACGCGATGGCGAATCCCTGTACGCATACGTGATGCCCGCCGCCAGCAAGCCACCGCCCACCGCGTGACTGAGTTCGCTGCTCAGACCATCGTAGGCCTGCGCGGACATGTTGAAAAAGGCCAGGCAGATGACTATCCAACGTTTCATGCTCATCACTCCAGTGTCTGAATGTGCCATCTTACGCCTGTCAGGCCTTTGAGCCCACGGCGCCAGATGGGGGGATAATTCGAAATTCATCCCGTTTGCGTGCACATGTCTTCTCCATTCAGCGTGCTGAGCCTCATCCCGCCGATGACACAGCTCAACACACCCTACCCCTCCACAGCCTACCTCACCGGTTTTCTGCGCTCGCGCGGCGTTCACGCGCAGCAGACGGATCTGGCACTGGGTCTGGTGCTGCGGCTCATGAGCAGTACGGGCATGGACAGGCTCAAACATGCCGCTTTGGCTCAACAAGAGGCTGACCGCACGGGACCGGTCAATTTTTTTCTCGACCACTTTGAAAAGTACGCACAGACCATCGACAAGGTCATTGCGTTCTTGCAAGGCCGCGACAGCACACTGGCCCATCGCATTGCCAGCCGTGGTTTTCTGCCTGAGGGACCACGATTTTCAGCACTCGACGCTTTTGACGAAGAAGAAACGGGCGACCCCCTGGGCTGGGCCTTTGGTGCTTTGGGCAGCACTGACCGCGCACGTCACCTGGCTACGCTCTACCTCAACGACCTGGCCGATGTGGTGCGTGATGCGGTGGACGAGCGCTTTGAATTTGTGCGCTACGCCGAAAGCCTGGCTGCTGCTCAACCCACGTTTGATCCGCTGGCCCAGGCCCTGGCCGCACTGCCCAATCTGGTGGACCAGACGCTGGCCGAATTGACGCTGACCGCGATGGCCGAACACCAGCCCCAGCTGGTGCTGCTGTCGGTGCCCTTCCCTGGCTCGGTGTACGGCGCGCTGCGCATCGCGCAAACCATCAAACAACATCACCCCCATGTGCGCATCTGCCTGGGCGGTGGCTTTGTGAACACCGAGCTGCGCGAACTGGCCGAGCCGCGCCTGTTTGACTTCGTGGACTATGTGACGCTGGACGGTGGCGAGCGCCCGGTCCTCTCCCTGGTCGAACACCTGCAGGGCCAACGCAGTCAAGAGCGACTGGTGCGCACCTTTGTGCGCGAGGACGGTCGCGTCAAGTTCATCAACTGGCCCGAGCCTGACATCCCCTTTGAAGACGTGGGCACCCCCACCTGGGATGGCCTGCCGATCCACGACTACCTGAGCTTGCTGGACATGCTCAACCCCATGCACCGCCTGTGGAGCGATGGCCGCTGGAACAAGCTCACCATCGCCCACGGCTGCTACTGGAAAAAATGCAGCTTCTGCGACGTGAGCCTGGACTACATCAGCCGCTACGAAACGGCGCAGGCCAGCATACTGGTGGACCGCATCGAGCGCATCGTGGCCGAAACCGGTCAGACCGGCTTTCATTTTGTGGACGAGGCGGCGCCCCCAAAAATGCTCAAGGCCCTGGCCGAGGAACTGCTGCGCCGCAAGGTGCAGATCAGCTGGTGGGGCAATATCCGCTTTGAAAAAACCTTCACGCCCGAGCTGAGCGAACTTTTGGCCGAAAGCGGCTGCATCGCCATGTCGGGCGGGCTCGAAGTGGCGTCCGACCGCCTGCTCGCGCTCATGCAAAAAGGCGTGACGGTGGACCAGGTGGCACGGGTGACGCGCGGCATGGCCGACGCAGGCATTCTGGTGCACGCTTACCTGATGTACGGCTTCCCCACACAGACGCTGCAAGACACGGTGGACGCGCTCGAGTACGTGCGCCAGCTGTTCGAGAACGGCTGCATCCACAGTGGCTTCTTCCACCGCTTTGTCTGCACCGTGCACTCACCCGTGGGGCAAAACCCCGAGGCCTATGGTGTGCAGCTGGTTCCGCTGCCACCGGTCACGTTCGCCAAGAACGACATCGGCTTCATTGACCCTACGCCCATGCCCAAGGGTGTGGACCACGATGTGCTGGGGCGTGGTCTGAAAAAAGCCATCTACAACTTCATGCACGGGGTGGGGCTGGAGCAGGATGTACGTGACTGGTTTGAACTGCCGCGCGGTGTCTGCCCCAAACCCACGGTCAAGCGTGACCGGATCGCCCGGGCACTGGCGGGCTGAGATTCACCAGGGAATCGACTGCCCCCGGTAGTCCAGAAAGACCGCCCGCCCCGTGGCCGGGGCCGCATCAAGCGCCTGCAGCAAGCCTTGAACCGACACCTCTGGCGCCAGAGCCTCGTCCCCCACAAAGGGCTGGCTCAAAGCCGAACGCACAGTGCCGGGCTGCAAGGCAGCCACCACCGCCAGCGGGCGTTGGCGACCGATCTCGATCGCGGCGGTCTGCAGAAATTGATTGAGCGCTGCCTTGGCGGCGCGGTAGCCGTACCAGCCGCCCTTGTGGTTGTCTTCAATGCTGCCCACACGCGCCGACAGCTTGGCCCAGATCACGCGCTCGCCCCGCGCCAGCAAGGGGCTGATGTGACGCAAGAGCAAAGCTGGCCCCACGGCATTGACCTGCAGGCTGCGCAACAGGCGTTGGGCGTCCAGTTCCTGCAGGCGTTTTTCGGGGCCTTGCCCGTCCAGGCTCAAGGCGCCCGTGGCGTCAAGTACCAGATGCAGCGGTCCTTCAATCTTTGCAGCCAGCGCCGCAAGACTCGCTTCATCGGTCAAATCCCAAGCGATGGGCTCCCCGCGAGACATGGCCTGCACATCGCTGCAACGCGGGTCGGCACGCAGGGCCTGCACAAAGGCCTGACCGATGGCCCCGCTGGCGCCGATCACCAGCGCCCGGTAGCCGAGGCGCAGGCTGTGCATGGACGCCGTCATCGACTTGGCCCCACGCCGTACACGCAGCGAAAGCCGATGTAGACCGCGTAAAAGTCCGCCGGTTTCCAGGCCTCAACGTCGGCCTTCATCTGATAAGCCGGGTACCACCAGGAGCCCCCCAGGGTCTGGCGCTCCTGGCCGCGCGTATCCGCTGCCCATTCCCACACATTGGCGCCCATGTCGTGCAGACCATTCACGCCCGCGCGGGTCTGGTTGACCGGGGCGGCTCGGGGCCAGGGGTCACTGTCGCTGGTGTTGGCGCCCTGTGGGCTCTCGCCCGTGGGCCAGGGGTAGGTTTGGCCGCGCACCCAGGGTGCAGGGGGCGCGGCGCGCAGTTCGGTAAAGCCTGCCCGGCGCCACTCGGCAGCTGTGGGTAAGCGCCCGCCTGCCCACTGGCAATAAGCGGCCGCTTCGGCGTGCGTGAGGTGCACGGCAGGCAGCTCGGGCGATGCGGGCACGCCATCGGGCTGGCGCCAGGTCCAGCCAGGTCGGCGCTGCCAGCCCGCCACATACTCAAAACCACCGCCCTCCTGCTCGGCGCGCGTGCGTACGCCCGTGGCCTGCACGTAATGGGCAAACTGGCCAATGGTCACTTCGGTGCGGTCGATCTGCAGGCCACCCAGGTCATGCAGGACCACCTTCTCGCCCATCTGGGCCTGCGCGGACGAAGCCATCAGCACCGTTGCGGCGGTGATGCTCAGGGTACGGATCGTCATGTGGAAGCCTCCGTGTCGGGCCACCAGCGTCGCACCAGACCTTGCAGGCGCGGACGCAGTGGCAAAAAGGCGCGGTAAGCCCATTCCAGTCCCCACGACATCGGCGGGCAGGTACACAGCCAGCCCAGCACGCGCCAGCCGGGCAAGGTCCGCCACAGGCGCGCAAAGGCCGCGCCACCGATCAGCAGCCGCCCCTGCGCATCGCGCACATGAAAGCGCCGCATGGCGGCCTCGCACGACAGGTTATGGCCCAGAGGCGCACCCGCACTCACGTCCAGCCACTGCAGGCGCTCGGCCCCGCGCAGGCGCCGGTAGAGCGCGATTTCGCGGCGGCACAGCGGGCAGCTGCCGTCGAAATAGACCGTCAGTTCGGGGTTGTCGCTCGGTTCAGGCATGGGGCGTCATCATGCCTCGGGCCAGCATTCGGCCCTGCCGGTCCACCAGAAAACCCTCTCCCATGGCGGGGTAGGCCTGCGTGAGCGCGGTCATGATGACCTGGTGCGTGACCCAGACCTCCAGCGACCCGGCAGGCCGCGTGCGAAGGCGCTCGCGCAGTTCGGCCAGCTGGCGCTCGGGCTGGCCTTGTCCGGCAAAGGTGGAATTGAGCGCGGGCCAGGCCTCAACCTGGCCCAGCGCCAGGCGCGCCGTGTCCAGACAGCGGCACCATTGGCTGCTAAGCACCGCCTGCGGCTGCAAGCCGTGCTGCCGGAACCACTCGCCCATGGCCCGGGCTTCGGCCCGCCCGGCCTCGGACAGGTTGCGCTGGGTGCTGCACTGCCCCAGCTTGAAGCCCGGCGGATCGCCCAGGCCCGGCTCGGTGCTGGCATGGCGAATCAGCAGCACACCACCCTGGCGTGCCAGCGCCGACAAGGAAGCCTCGGCACGCACGCTGGCGGCCGTCCAAAGCCCCAGGGCGGTGGCAAGGCATGCGGTGCGTCGTTGCATAACGGCTCCTCAGTGCAGGCTGAACGCGTCCATCGAGATCGAGCGGAACTGCACATCGCGGGTGATGTAGCGCGGTCTGCTGCCTCCAGGCTGGCCAAAAGCGGCCGCGCCCAGCGCAAAGTAAATCGTCAGGAAATGCTCGTCCGTCGGGTGCGCCCGCGCGGCATGCGGGGCGCGGGCACGGTAGTCCAGCATGGCGGCCAGGTCGCCCTGCATCAGGGTGTCGTGCACCCAGCCGCAAAAGGCCGTCACATACGGCTCGGTCGGGCCTTCGCTGCGATCGAGTTCATAAAGGTTGTGCGTCATGCTGCCCGAGCCGACCAGCAAAAAGCCCTGCTCGCGCAGCGGCGCCAACGCCTGGCCCACCGCGTAGATCTCGGCGGGACTGTAGCCAGCCGGCAAGGACAACTGAACCACGGGCACATTGGCCTGTGGGTACAGGTGCATCAAGGGCACCCAGGCGCCGTGGTCAAACGGTCGTCTCGTGTCAGCCCCGTGTGCAATGCCCGCTTGGTCCAGCAAATCCTGCACGGTTGCCGAAAGCGCCAGGTCGCCCACAGCGGGGTACTGCAACTGGTAGAGCGCATCCGGGAAGCCGCCAAAGTCGTGCCAGGTGGCGGGCTGCGCGTTGCTCATGACAGCCACACCACCGCGCGTCATCCAGTGCGGGGACATGATCACGATGCCTTTGATCTGAGCACTGGGGGCCTGTTCCTCGGCCCAACGCTGAAGAGCTGGCCCAGCCTGTCCGGGCTCGATGGCAAACATGGGCGAGCCATGCGAGACAAACAGCACCGGGGTCTTGCTCATCATTCGTCAGCCTCCCAGGCTGTTTGCGCCGCAATTTGCCGCAAGGCTTGCTCGAACACCTCGACCGGCTGGCCCCCGGAGATCAAATGCTTGTCGTTGATGATGATGGCGGGCACCGAACGCACACCGGCCTGCTGGTACATGCGCTCCACGGCGCGCACCTTGTCGGCGTAGGCGTCCATGTCCAGCACTTCGTTGGCGGCCACCTCGTTCAATCCCGCCTCGCGCACCGCAGCCAGCAACACCGCTTTGTCGGCAATACGCTCGGCTCGCCCCTGGTAGGCCGCAAGCAAGGCTTTTTTCAAGCGCAACTGTGCGCCCTCGCCCTTCCCTTCGGCCCAGGCCAGCAGGCGGTGCGCGTCGAAGGTGTTCCAGACATGCCCCCGTCCATCAGGGTGAAAGGCAAAGCCCACCTCTGCGCCACGTGCGGTGATGGTCTCGCGAATGCGGGCCTGCTCCTGCGGCGTGGAGCCATATTTCTGGGTCAGGTGCTCGGACAAGTCCTGTCCCTCGGGGCCCATGTCCGGATTGAGTTCAAAGGGCTGGAAATGCAGCTGTACGTCAATATCGCCCTGCACCCGCTCCAGGGCTTTTTCCAGCGAAAACAAACCCACGGCGCACCAGGGGCAGGCGACGTCGGAAACAAAATCGATTTTGAGGTGTGTTGTCATGCCTGCATCTTGCCCCAAATCGCGGACAATGGCCCCACTCTCCCTTTTTTGACCCTGCACCCGAGTGCCCATCATGAACATCCTGACCCTCAACGGCATCAACCTCAATATGTTCGGCAAACGTGACCCGGCGCAATACGGCACGGCCACCCTGGCTGAAATCGACGCCAAGCTGGTGGCACTGGGCAAAGAGCTGGGGGCCACGGTGGAATGTTTCCAGACCAATCACGAAGGCGAAATGGCCGAGCGCATTCACCGCGCCCACACCGATGGCACGCAGGCCGTGCTCATCAACGCCGGGGCATGGACGCACTACAGCTACGGCATCCGTGACGCCCTGGCCATCCTCAAGTGCCCCATCATCGAGGTGCACATGTCCAACATCCACGCCCGCGAAGAGTTCCGCCACCACTCGGTGATCGCGCCCATCGCCAAAGGCCAGATCGCCGGTTTTGGCGTGGACAGCTACCTGCTGGCGTTGCGTGCTGCCGTATCGGCCATTCAATCCTGATCGCTCAGGGTCTCGATCAAGGCTGCGTTAAACGCCTGCGCCGCCTCGTATTGCACCCAATGCCCCGCTCCAGGCAAGGTGGTCCAGCGGTTCCATTGTCTGCACAGCATCTGCATGGCGCCTTGCACCTCGGGCAAACGCTCGCGATAAAGCGCATCATGCTCACCATAAATCGCACTCACCGGCACCTGCACATCCGGTAATGCGCGCGCCAGAATATCGGTGCTCGACAAACGCCTGCGCGGCATGCGGTCGCGGTGCACATTGGCTGTATGCAAGGCCAGAGCAAGATCGTCCAGCGCGCTGGCCTCATGAAACATCAGGGCCATCAAGTTGTGCCGGTGAATGTCGGCCTGCGCTTCGGGCGTGGGCAGATGACGCCAGCCCTTGAGCGGCGTGCGCACCGCCGTTTGCAAGCCCATGCCTGGCGCGCCCACCAACACCAGCGCCTGCGCATCCTGCGGGTAGGCTTGCAGCCACAGGCCCGCCGTCATGCCCCCAAACGAAAAACCCACCAACTGCACCCGGCCCACCGGATGCAATTGCGCCAGCCCCGCATGCAGGTGTACAGGCAAGGCATCGGCATCGATGCAACCCGAGGGCAAATCCGAGTCGCCAAAGCCTGGCAGATCAGGCACCAGCACACGCCAACCCGCCTCCAGCAAGGCGGCGACATTGCGCACCCAGTGCAGCCAACTGCCACTGCCGCCATGCAGCAAGACCACACAAGGGCGACTCGCGTCGCCCCACACATGCCAGACGGTGCGCACATCGTTCAAGACTGTCTGGACACGCTGCGCCCCTTGCAGGCGCAGTTGCACCTGTGCGGGCAAAAAGTCTGGCAAGACCGGGTTCAACGTCATGCCTGCCCTGCCGCCAGGGGATGATGATGTCGCCACACCTGCCAGCCCGACAGCACAGCAAGTAAAGCCGTGACCACCGAAGCCTGGAACACCGAGACCAGCCCCCAGCGCTCACTCATGAAGCCGCCCACCACACCGCCCAGCACGCCGGTCAGGCCATAAGCAATCACGGTGTAAAGCGCCTGTCCGCGACCGCGCAAGCGCCCCGGGAAATGGTGAGACAACAAGGCCACGCTGGCCGTGTGGTGGGTCGCAAACGTCAGCGCGTGCAGGCATTGGGCCAACACCAGCACCCACAACACATCGGCCCACACCGAGGTCATGACCATGCGCAAAGCCATCGCGCCCGAACACAGCACCAGCCACCCGGACATGGGCAGCCAGTGCAGCCAGCGGGACTGCCAGATGAACCAGGCAATTTCCACCAGCACAGACACCGCCCACAGCAGTCCGATCAGGGTTTTGGAGTACCCCAAGGCATCCAGATAGAGGGAGAAAAACACGTAAATGCCGATGTGTGCCAGCACATGGAAAAACGCAGACACAAAAAACCACTGCACACTGCGCTGGCGCAACACCGGCCATACAGCGGGTCGGCTGTGTTCAACGTTGACGGCTTCTTTCAAGTCTGGCAGTGCAAACGCACTGATCACCACCGCCAGCAGGCTCAGCACCGTCAGCGACGGAAACTGCCCCATGCCCTGCGCCTCGAACCACGCCCCTGCCACAAAGACGGTGACCAGAAAACCAATGGAGCCCCACAGACGCACATGCCCGTAACGACGGGCATCAAAAGCGCCGCCCTGACTGACCAGATGTGCCATGGCAGCCTCACTCATGGGCATCATGGCGCTGGTGTGCGTGAACATGACCAACAACACGGCCCCCAACCACATGGGGGACAAGGGCAGCCACAACACCGCACCCGAGACCAAAGCCACGATCGCGCCGATGCGCAACAGCTTCACGCGCTCGCCCGTGTGGTCGCTGATCCAGCCCCAGATGTAGGGCGCAAACACACGGGAAGCCGACTGCACGGAAATCAAGACGCTGATGAGCACCAGCGACAAGCCCATGTCCTTGAGCCACAACGGCAGGTAGGGGTTAAAAAACCCGATGTGCGCAAAGTACGTGGCCGACAAGGCGGCAAAGGTCACCAAAGAGGATGAGCGGTTCACCCTCGCCCCCGATCAGAATGCACCACCTGCCTCAACTGCGAGCAGCGGCAATGGGGGCCAGATCGTGCGCCACATCGGCACACTGTGCGCGGTGCTGCAAGGCATGCTCCATCAGCACCAGGGCCAGCATGGCCTCGGCAATCGGCGTGGCGCGAATGCCCACACAGGGGTCGTGGCGGCCTTTGGTGATGACTTCGCTGGCGTGGCCTTGCGAGTCAATCGTCTGGCGCGGAATCAGGATCGAGCTGGTCGGCTTGATGGCGATCGACACCTCAATGTCCTGCCCCGAGCTGATGCCGCCCAGAATGCCGCCCGCGTTGTTGCCCACAAAGCCCTCGGGCGTGAGCGAGTCACCTGCGGTGCTGCCCTTTTGCGTCACGCAGCCAAAGCCTGCGCCAATCTCTACGCCCTTGACGGCGTTGATGCCCATCATGGCGTAGGCAATGTCAGCGTCCAGCTTGTCAAACAGCGGCTGGCCCAGACCCACAGGCACGCCCCGCGCCACCACGCGCAGGCGCGCACCGCAGGAATCGCCAGACTTACGCAGCGCGCTCATGTAATCCTCCAGCGCCGACACATCGGCCACCGGGGCAAAAAACGGATTGTTGGGCACATGGTCCCAGCTCTCGAAGCCAATCGGCACATCGCCAATTTGCGTCATGCAGCCCACAAACGTGGTGCCGAACTTTTCTTTGAGCCATTTCTTGGCCACGGCGCCTGCAGCCACCATGGGCGCCGTCAGGCGGGCCGAGGAGCGGCCACCGCCACGTGGGTCGCGAATGCCGTACTTGCGCCAATAGGTGTAATCGGCGTGGCCGGGGCGGAAGGTCTGCAGGATGTCGCCGTAGTCCTTGCTGCGCTGGTCGGTGTTGTGGATCAGCAGGCAAATCGGGGTGCCCGTGGTCTTGCCCTGGTACACGCCCGATAGGATCTGCACCGCATCGGGCTCGTTGCGCTGGGTCACGAACTTGCTGGTGCCTGGGCGGCGGCGGTCCAGGTCGGGCTGGATGTCGGCCTCGGACAGCTCCAGTCCGGGCGGGCAGCCATCAATCACGCAGCCAATGGCCGGGCCGTGGGATTCACCAAAGTTGGTGACAGCGAAAAGGGTTCCGAATGTATTGCCGCTCATGGGAAAGGATTATCCCAGAGCCAGCTGCCTTCAGTCGCCTTCCTTCTCCGGCCAGTCGCGAATGTAGGCCTTGAGCATCTTGTTTTCGAAGTTTTGCGCATCGACCACCGCCTTGGCCACGTCGTAGAAGCTGATGACGCCCATGAGCAAGGTGTCATCGACCACCGGCATGTAGCGACAGTGCCGCTCGAGCATCATTCGCCGCACATCGTCCACGTTGGTTTTAGGCGAGCAAATCAGGGGCTGATTTTCCATGGCCTGCCCAACGGTGGTCACCCCGACCTGGCCACCATTGCCCACAATCTTCTGAATGACCTCACGAAAGGTGAGCATTCCACTGACCTGCCCCTTGTCCATGACCACGAGCGAGCCCAGATCTTTTTCGGCCATGAAGCTGACCGCATCCATCAGGGATTGATCAGGCTGTGCGGTGTAGAGGGTGTTGCCCTTGACGCGCAGAATATCGCTGACTTGCATGTGAATCTCCGGGTGCGTGTGTGACAGATGTGAGCACCAATATAGCCCACAATGTTGTTTAAGCGTAGTGGGTTACGCTTTCAGATTGCTTATCGGAGACACCCTAGACATGTCCGGCTATTCCGACCCTGGTTTCGATACCCTGGCGCTGCACGCCGGGGCCGCCCCCGACCCCGCCACCGGCGCCCGCGCCGTACCCATACACCTGACGACCTCTTTCGTCTTCGAGTCCAGCGACCAGGCCGCCGCCTTGTTCAATCTGGAGCGCGCGGGGCATGTGTACAGCCGCATCAGCAACCCGACCACTGCCGTGCTCGAGCAGCGCGTCGCCGCCCTTGAAGGCGGCATTGGCGCAATAGCCACCGCCAGCGGCCAGGCGGCGCTGCACCTGGCCATCGCCACGCTCATGGGGGCGGGCTCACACATCGTGGCATCCACTGCCTTGTATGGCGGCAGCCAGAACCTGCTGCACTACACGCTGCGGCGCTTTGGCATCGAGACCACCTTTGTGCAACCCGGCGACATCGACGGCTGGCGCGCTGCCGTGCGCCCCAACACCAAGCTGTTTTTTGGCGAGACCGTGGGCAACCCGGGGCTGGACGTGCTGGACATCCCCACCGTCAGCCAGATCGCCCACGAGGCGGGTGTGCCGCTGCTGGTGGACTCCACCCTCACCTCGCCCTGGCTGATCAAGCCCTTTGACCACGGTGCCGACCTGGTTTACCACTCGGCCACCAAGTTCCTGTCGGGCCATGGCACCGTGATCGGCGGCGTGCTGGTGGACGCGGGCAGCTTTGACTGGGAAAAGTCTGGCAAGTTCACCGAGCTGACCGCCGCCTACGAAGGCTTTCACAACATGGTCTTCAGCGAGGAAAGCACCGTGGGCGCCTTTTTGCTGCGCGCCCGCCGCGAAGGCCTGCGCGACTTTGGCGCCTGCCTCTCGCCGCACAGCGCCTGGCTGATCCTGCAAGGCATCGAAACCCTGCCGCTGCGCATGGCCCGCCACATGGACAACACCGCCAAGGTGGTCGAGTTTCTGGCCAGCCATCCGCTGGTCAGCCGCGTGGGCCACCCGCTGCTGGAAAGCCACCCTAGCCACGCGCTGGCGCAAAAGCTGCTGCCGCGCGGGGCCGGTTCGGTCTTCAGCTTCGACATTGCGGGCAGCCGCGCCCAGGGCAAAGCCTTTATTGAGGCGCTCAAGGTCTTCAGCCACCTGGCCAATGTGGGCGACGCCAAGAGCCTGGTGATCCACCCGGCCAGCACCACCCACTTCCGCATGAGCGACGAAGCACTGGCGCAAGCGGGCATCGGCCCCGGCACGATCCGCCTGTCGATCGGTCTGGAAGACCCGGCGGATCTGATCGACGACCTGAAGAAGGCGCTGAAATCGGCTGAAAAAGCGGCCGAGAAAGCAGGAGCCTGAACATGCAGATCCAGCTCAAGGACTACAGCATCTACGCCTACACCGGCGGCAAGGACTTCGACCCCGCCAAGCCCACGGTGGTCTTCATCCACGGCGTGCTCAACGACCATAGCGTCTGGATTTTGCAAAGCCGCTACCTGGCCCACCATGGCTGGAACGTGCTGGCGATTGACCTGCCCGGCCACTGCAAGAGCGGCGGCGAGCCGCCTGCCAGCGTCGAAGAAGCCAGCGCCGCCATCATCGCCCTGTTGGACGCCGCAGGCGTACAACAGGCCGCGCTGGTCGGCCACAGTTTTGGCTCGCTGATTGCCCTGGAAACGGCTGCCCGCGCGCCGGATCGCGTAAGCCATTTGGTCATGGTGGGCACAGCGTTTCCGATGCGTGTGTCGCCCGCCCTGCTCGAATCCTCGGTGTCCTCGCCCATGAAAGCCATCGACATGGTCAACACCTTCTCGCACTCGACGCTGGCGCCGCCGCCCTCGGCCCTGGGCCCCGGCACCTGGCTGTATGGTGGCAGCAAAGCGCTGATGCGCCGGGTACTGGCCAGCAACCCGAAAGTGAACGTGTTTTTCACTGGCTTCAAGGCCTGCGACAGCTACGCCAATGGCGAAGCGGCGATGGACAAAGTGCAATGCCCCACCCTGTTCGTGCTGGGCAGCGCCGACCAGATGACCCCGCCCAAGGCGGCGCAAAGTCTGGTCTGCAAGGCCAGGAACGCGAAAGTGGTCAAGCTGCCCGCCGGTCACTCGCTCATGACTGAGGCGCCCGACGGCGTGCTGCAGGCGCTCAAGGATTTTTTGAAAGCATGAGTGCGATCACCCCGTCGATCACGCCGCCCATGCGGACCTAGTGATCACCCTTTGTCGCCACAGACGCCAAGGCCTGCTCCAAACGCAGGCTTGCCAGCTGGCTGCCTTGCCACACCCCCTGCACTTCGGCGCTTGGGGCCAACAGCAACTGCTCTGCCAAAGGAGTCAAAGGCGTGAGCGCTGGGTCCACCAACAACACCAGCCGGGCCTGCAAGGGGCGCGCTTCATCGCGCAGCTTGCCCACCCAGTCCAGTCGCATCAGACACTGCAGCGCCACATCGAGCTGGCGGACATCGACCCGAAGCCACTGCGCCAAAGTCGCTACATCCAAACCACGCAAACTGCTGCCTTGCACTTTGTGCAACTGGGTCAACACCTCCAGGGCCATGCGAAAGTCCCAGCCCGCCCCCGAAGGTTGGCGCAAATGCTGTCGCCCCAGCTCAGGCAAGCTGGAGGCCACCACCGCCCCGAGCAACACAATCACCCAGGCCACATAAATCCAGACCAGCAAAATCGGCACGGCAGCGAAAGCGCCATAAATGGCCGAATAGGTCGGGATCTGGGCCAGATAAATTGCCAATATTTTCTTGGCCAATTCAATACCCAACCCACACATCACCCCAGCGGTGATGGCATGTCGCCAACGCACCCGGGTGTAGGGCACATAAAAGTACAAGCCACTGATGCAAACGACCAGCAATACAAATTCCAGCATGTCCAGCCACAGGCGTGCACCACCAGGCAACACATCCCCCACCACCGTGCGGGAGACACCGATCAGGTAAGAGGTGATGGCCAGACTCCCCCCCAAAAACAGAGGGCCCAGCGTCAAGGCAGACCAATAAAGCAAGATGCGTTGCGCCAAGGGGCGCTGGCGTTGCACATGCCAAATTTGCCCCAAGGTGCGCTCGATGGTCACCATCAAGGCCACGGCAGTGCCGACCACAGCCACCAGGCCTACCGACCCGAGCCGGTTGGCCTTGCGCGAAAACTGCGTCAGGTAGCCCATGACCTGGCGTGAAATGCTGTCAGGCACCAGGCTGTCCACCAGCCAGCGTTGCAAGGTGTCCTGAAACTTTCCGAAGACGGGAAACGCTGTGAACAGCGCCAAGCCTACGGCCAGCAAGGGCACCAGCGCCAAAAGGGTTGTAAAGGTCAAGGAACTGGCTGAAACACCCAATCGGGCCTCGCGAAAGCGCCAGTACAAATGCCGGGCCATCTGGCGCCAAGGAATTTCGGCCAGCTCCTGCCACCACTCCAGCCAGGCGGTCTTGAAGCGGTCCGTCCACTTTGAATCGTTCGTCATCCCGGTATGATGCCACCGCAATGAATCCGAACACTGACAAACCTGCATTTAACGTGAACCTGACGCGCTGGCTGGCCGTTGGCAGCCTGTTGGGCCTGATCGTGCTGGGCCTGGCCTGGGAGCTGTGGCTTGCACCCTTGCGCCCGGGTGGCTCCTGGTGGGCACTCAAAGTCCTGCCCTTGACGATCCCTGTGGCTGGTTTGCTCAAAAACCGCATGTACACCTACCGCTGGGTCAGTCTGCTGGTGTGGCTGTACTTCACTGAGGCTTGCGTGCGCGGCTGGGGTGACCGCTGGCCCTCCAACGCCTTGGCCATCGCTCAAGGCGCCCTGTGTTTGGTGCTTTTCTCGGCCTGCGCACTGCATGTGCGCCTGCGCTTCAAGGCCGCACGCGCAGCGGCTGCGTCTGAATGATCACACTGATCTCGGCTCTGCAACACCTGCTGGGGCCTGAGTACGTCTTGACACCCGACTCCCCCGGCGCCGACCTGAGCGCCTGGGAACAGGATTGGCGCCAACGTGCTCGCGGCAAGGCCTTGGCCGTGGTCCGCCCAGGCAATACTGCCGAAGTTGCCGGTGTGGTCCAGTTGTGCGCGGCACACGGCACCGCCATCGTTCCTCAAGGCGGCAACACCGGGCTGGTGGTGGGCTCTGTCCCCGACCCTTCGGGTACCCAGGTGGTGCTGAGCTTGACGCGCATGAACCAGGTGCGAGAACTCGACGCCCACAACCAGACCCTGACAGCCGAGGCCGGTTGCACCCTTGCACACCTGCAGGAAGTGGCCGCGCAAGCGGGTTGGCTGTTTCCCCTGAGCCTGGCCTCCGAGGGCAGCTGCACCATGGGTGGAAACCTGGCCACAAATGCTGGCGGCACCCAGGTGCTGCGCTACGGCAACGCGCGCGACTTGTGCCTGGGTCTGGAAGTGGTCACCGCTCAAGGTCAGATCTGGCATGGGCTGAGCGGCTTGCGCAAAGACAACACCGGCTATGACCTGCGGCATTTGATGATTGGCAGCGAGGGCACGCTGGGCATCATCACCGCCGCAACCTTCAAGCTGTTTCCGCCACCCGCAGCACGGCTGACCGCCTGGGCCGCTGTGCCCGACCTGTCTGCCGCTGTGCGGTTGCTGGGCATGGCCCAGCGCCAGTTGGGGGCGGGGCTGACCGGGTTTGAGGTGATGAGTCAGTTCTCGCTGAGCCTCGTGGCCAAGCATCTGCCGCAGTTGCAGATCCCTTTGTACGAGAAAAGTCCTTGGTGCGTCTTGCTGGAGCTGTCCGATGGCGAATCCGAGGCCCACGCCCTGCAGCAGCTTGAGGCCTTGTTGGAGGCCGCCTTGCTCGACGAACAGGTCAGCGATGCCGTGGTCGCCCAAAACCTGACGCAAGCGCAAGCCCTGTGGCAGGTGCGCGAAAGCATTTCGATGGCGCAAGCCAAAGAAGGGCTGAACATCAAGCATGACATCAGCCTGCCCATCTCCCGCATCCCGGACTTTGTATCCGAAACCGACACCTTGTTGCAAAACCGCTTTCCCGGCGTTCGCCTGGTCAACTTCGGGCATTTGGGCGATGGCAACCTGCACTACAACGTGCAGGCGCCGCTGGGGATGGACAGCCAGCATTTTCTGCACCTGCGGGAAAGTGAGATCAACACCCTGGTGTTTGACCAGGTCTTGCGCCATCAAGGCTCCATCAGTGCTGAACACGGCATTGGCACCCTCAAAGCCGCCACCTTGCCCCACTACAAGGACGCTACGGCCCTGGCGATGATGCGCGCCATCAAACAGGCGCTGGACCCGCAGAACCTGCTCAACCCGGGCAAGGTCTTGTCACCCGGTCCAAGCCAGCATTAGAAACGGTATGTCAGGCTGCCATACACACGCCAATTGCGCGGTGTGGATTCAATGTTGTAAGCATTCCAAGCTTTGAAATCGCCAATACCTTTGGCCACACTGGCATTCATTTGCCAACGCTGGTAATTGCCAGACACCCGAATGCCTGCAGCCTGAAGACTATAACGCCCTCCATATTCTGTACCGAGGTTGGGTGAAAGCAGACGAATGCTGCCCACATTGTTGATGCATCTAGCAAACTGAGCCAACTTTCACGTTGAAGATTGAGCCACTTAGTTGATGGATTTTTCTTTACTCAGTTGTGGATAAGTTTAAGG
>JBEEOS010000022.1:0-22696 GCA_041191485.1 Pseudomonadota bacterium | reverse complement strand
ACGCGGTCGCCCACCGTGGGGCCATACATTTCCGCATAGGCGCGTTTGCCAATCGTTGCCATGTCAGGGTTTTCCTTTGACGCTTGTGTCAAGTTGTCCGTTCGTGAGGCCACGGAAGCCGTACACCACGCGCTCGCCCGCGTAGTCCACCAGTTCCACCGTGCGTTGTTGGCCGGGTTCAAAACGCACCGCCGTGCCTGCCGCGATGTTCAGCCGCATGCCACGCGCAGCGGCGCGGTCAAAGTCCAGCCCCGCATTCGTTTCGGCAAAGTGGTAGTGCGAGCCGACCTGGATCGGGCGGTCGCTGGCGTTCTTCACCAGCAGTGTCAGCGTGCGCCGTCCGCTGTTGATGGCATGTTCGCCATCGTCGATGAGCAGTTCTCCGGGTGTCATGTGCGGGGCCTCAGACTTGGGTGAACAGGTACAGACCCGCGCCCGCCATGGCCGCGCCCATGCCGCCCAAGGCCAGGCGGCTGCTTTCGGCCAGCCAGCGGCGAAGTCCCAGACCCACGCCCATGCCAGCAAAGTGCAAAGCCGCGGTGGTCAGCACAAAGCCCATGGCGTAGCCGGCAAAACCGGTTTCAGGCGTTTCGGCGCCGTGGGCCAGACCGTGCAGGCTGGCGGCGGCAGCGATCAGGCCCAGGCCGATCGGTTGAGACAGCGACTGACGAAACACCAGCATGGCGCCGAACAGCACCACCGACAGTGCAATTGCGTGCTCCAGAAAAGGCAGTGTGAAACCCAGCGTGCCCATGGCGGCGCTGGTCAGCAGCGCCAGCATGAAGGTGGCAGGGCCTTGCCAAGCCTGACGTGCAGGCAAGGCACTGACCGACCAGACGCCCACCGCCACCATGGCCAACAAATGGTCCGCGCCAAAGGGGTGAGCCAGGCCTTCCATCAGGCTGTGGGTGCCATGGCCGGTGTGCGCGTGCGCACTCAGTGTGGTGCACAGCAGGGTGATGGCACCAAGACGGGGCAAAGAGAAAAGCGGTTTCATGGATCAATCTCCTGCAGGAAGCAAAAAAAGGGGTCAGACGATGGGTTGGTGCACGGTCACCAGCTTGGTGCCGTCGGGGAAGGTCGCTTCGACCTGGATGTCCGGAATCATGTCGGCCACGCCATCCATCACATCGGCGCGGGTGAGCACGGCGCGGCCTTCGCTCATGAGCTGCGCCACGGTCTTGCCGTCGCGGGCGCCTTCCATGACGGCTGCGCTGATGAGTGCCACGGCTTCGGGGTAGTTGAGCTTCAGACCACGGGCCTTGCGGCGTTCGGCCAGCAAAGCGGCGGTGAAGATCAATAGCTTGTCTTTTTCGCGGGGGGTGAGTTCCATATTGGTGCGTGAAGTTCCGTGTTTGTGCGTTTGAAAACAGTGCATGCAAGGAGCGTGCCTCTTTTGCGCCGCTCTTTATAGAAGGCGCTTGCAATCTCTGGGGAAGTGATCTGGATCCGCATGTTTTTTGCGGTGCATGTTGCAGTGCAAAAAACCTGGCACAGGGCTTGCAAAGAGAGCTGCGGTTGGCGAATTCGCCTGCTGTTTTTTTTCTTTCCATCCCAACTGGAGTGATCTGATGATGAACCGTCGTGGCAACCTCAAGACCCTGGCCCTGGCTGCAGCCGTGGCCGCTGGCACATTGACCTTTACCCTGCAGGCACACGCTGCAGACACCATCAAGGTCGGCGTGCTGCACAGCCTGTCCGGCACCATGGCCATTTCCGAGACGGTCCTCAAGGACACCGTGCTCATGGCGATTGACGAAATCAACGCCAAGGGCGGCGTGCTGGGCAAGAAGCTCGAGCCTGTCGTGGTGGACCCAGCTTCCAACTGGCCGCTGTTCGCCGAAAAAACCAAACAACTTCTGGGCCAGGACAAAGTCTCTGTCATCTTCGGTTGCTGGACTTCCGTGTCGCGCAAGTCGGTGCTGCCTGTGGTCGAAGAAATGAACGGTCTGCTGTTCTACCCCGTGCAGTACGAGGGTGAAGAGCTGAGCAAAAACGTGTTCTACACCGGTGCCGCCCCCAACCAGCAGGCCATCCCTGCGGTGGACTACCTGATGAGCAAGGACGGCGGCGGCGCCAAGCGCTGGGTGCTGCTGGGTACCGACTACGTCTACCCCCGCACCACCAACAAGATCCTGCGCGCTTACCTCAAGAGCAAGGGCGTGAAGGAAAGCGACATCGACGAGAAGTACACCCCGTTTGGTCACTCCGACTACCAGACCATCGTGGCTGACATCAAGAAGTTCAGCGCCGGTGGCAAGACCGCTGTGGTCTCCACCATCAACGGCGACTCCAACGTGCCTTTCTACAAGGAACTGGGCAACGCTGGCCTGAAGGCCAAGGACGTGCCGGTGGTCGCCTTCTCGGTGGGTGAAGAAGAGCTGCGCGGTGTGGACACCAAGCCGCTGGTGGGCCACCTGGCTGCCTGGAACTACTTCATGAGCCTCAAGAATCCGGCCAACGACGAGTTCACCAAGAAGTGGGCCGCCTACGCCAAGGCCAAGAACATCGCTGGCCACAAGGACAAGCCGCTGACCAACGACCCGATGGAAGCCACCTACATCGGCATCAACATGTGGAAGCAGGCTGTCGAGAAGGCCAAGACCACCGATGTCGACGCCGTCATCAAGGCCATGGCTGGTCAGACCTTCAAGGCTCCGAGCGGCATCACCAGCAAGATGGACGAGAAGAACCATCACCTGCACAAGTCGGTGTTCATCGGCGAGATCAAGGCCGATGGCCAGTTCAACGTGGTCTGGAAGACACCGGGCCCCGTCAAGGCCAAGCCCTGGAGCCCGTACATCGCTGGCAACGAAGGCAAGCCTGATGAGCCTGTGAAAAAGTAAATCGCTCCATAGCGTCCACAAGGGGAGGGCGCAGGTCCTCCCCTTTTTTCATGACCGGGTGAACCCGGCAAACGGATGAACACGATGAGACGATGGATGACAAGATGGGTTTCCGTGGCGGGCCTGCTGCTGGCCTGCAACGCCCATGCGCTGACGTTTGATGAAGCCCTGGGCATGGCCGTAGGCGAGAGCGATGCCCGCATCGAAGCGCTGGCCAAGGCCGTGGCGCAAGGCGATGACAAGACCGCAGCCTACTTGCAGGCCCTGGCCGACGAAGCCGTGAAAGTGGCTGCGGGCAAGGTGCTGGTGGTGCGCGATGGCAAAGGCCTGGACCCCGTGACCGGCGAAGCGGTGGCTGTGCCCGAAGACGCCGAAGACGTGATGCTGAATAACCGCCTGCGTGGCGAAATCGACACCGCGCTGGCCGCCCTCAAACTGTTCAGTACCGACGTGGCGTTGCGCCAACAGGCCGCGCTGGACCTGCTCAAGGAGCCTGACGCCAGCCGTCTGCCGGTTCTTGAGAAAGCCCTAGCCACAGAAAAAGACAGCGCCGTGCTGACCCTGGTCAAACAAGCCCAGGCCGCTGCGCAGCTGGCCAGCGAGTCAACAGACGCACGCCTGCAAGCTGCCCGCACCCTGGCCGAAAGCAGCCAGCCCGAAGTGCTGCTCCTGCTCAATCAGCAGCTGGGCAACGAATCCGACAGTGCCGTGCAAACGGCCCTCAAGCTGGCTATCAGCAAAGTGCAGGACAGCTTGCGCTGGGGCGAGCGGCTGGGCCAGCTGTTCACGGGCGTTAGCCTGGGCTCCATCCTGCTGTTGGTGGCGCTGGGTCTGGCCATCACCTATGGCTTGATGGGCGTCATCAACATGGCTCACGGCGAACTCATGATGATCGGCGCCTATGCCACTTATGTGGTGCAAGTGGCGTTCCGCAACTACCTGCCCGGCGCTTTTGACTATTACCTGCTCGCGGCCTTGCCGGTGGCCTTTGTCACCTCGGCCCTGGTGGGGGCGCTCATGGAGCGCAGCATCCTTAAACACCTGTATGGCCGCCCGCTGGAGACCCTGCTGTCGACCTGGGGCATCAGCCTGATCCTGATGCAGGCGGTGCGCAGCCTCTTTGGTGCGCAAAACGTCGGCGTGGAAAACCCCTCGTGGATGAGCGGCTCCATCCAGCTCATGAGCAACCTGCAGCTGCCCTGGAACCGGGTCCTCATCATCGGCTTTGCCGCTGCGGTGTTGCTGGGCATGGCGCTGCTCATTGGCAAGACGCGCCTGGGCCTGTTTGTGCGCGGCGTCACGCAAAACCGGCCCATGGCCTCGTGCATGGGCATCAACACCGCTCGCATCGACACCTACGCCTTTGCGCTGGGCTCGGGCATTGCCGGGCTGGCGGGCTGCGCACTCAGCCAGGTCGGCAACGTGGGACCGGACCTCGGCCAGAGCTATATCGTGGACTCGTTCATGGTGGTGGTGCTGGGCGGCGTGGGACAGCTCGCGGGCACCGTGTACGCCGCGCTGGGCCTGGGCCTGGCGGGCAAACTGCTGGAGGGCTGGACCGGCGCGGTGCTGGCCAAGATTGCCGTGCTGGTCTTCATCATTGTGTTCATTCAAAAACGTCCTCAAGGCATCTTTGCCATGAAGGGCCGCAGCGCGGAGGCATGAACATGACTGCAAAACTTCAACTCCCCACCGCGCCCGCCTTGCTCACCCGCAAGGCCTGGACCGCGTTTCTCGTGTGCCTGCTCGCCGTGGGCGTGCTGGCCCCGGTGCTCAACCTGCTGGTGCCTGCGGGCAGCGCCCTGCACCTGAGCGACTACGCCATTGCCCTGATTGGCAAGATCATGTGCTACGCCATCTGCGCGCTGGCCATGGACCTGATCTGGGGCTACACCGGCATCCTCTCGCTCGGCCACGGCCTGTTCTTTGCGCTGGGTGGCTATGTGATGGGCATGTACCTCATGCGCCAGATCGGGCGTGACGGCCAGTACCAGAGTGACTTGCCTGACTTCATGGTCTTTCTGGACTGGAAGGAACTGCCCTGGCACTGGCTGCTGTCGCACAGTTTTGTCGCCACCGTGCTGTTGGTGGTACTGGTGCCGGGTCTGATCGCAGCGGTGTTTGGTTTCTTTGCCTTCCGCTCGCGCATCAAGGGCGTGTATTTCTCCATCATCACCCAGGCCATGACCTTTGCGGCCATGCTGCTGTTCTTCCGAAACGAGACGGGCTTTGGAGGCAACAATGGCTTCACCGACTTCAAGCGCATTCTGGGCATGCCGCTGGCCACGCCGGGCATGCGCATGACGCTGTTTGTGCTCACCGGTCTGACGCTGCTGGGCTTCTTCCTGTTTGCCCGCTGGCTGGTGTCCAGCAAATACGGCCGCGTGCTGCAGGCCATTCGCGATGCCGAGAGCCGCGTCATGTTCTCGGGCTATTCGCCACTGCCCTACAAGTTGAGCATCTGGGTGATTTCGGCTGTGATGTGCGCGGTGGCCGGAGCGCTGTATGTGCCGCAGGTCGGCATCATCAACCCGGGTGAGATGAGCGCCGCCAACTCCATCGAGATCGCCGTGTGGGCGGCGGTGGGTGGCCGCGCCACGCTGGTCGGGCCCATCCTGGGTGCCTTCCTGGTCAACGGCGCCAAGAGCTGGCTGACGGTGACGGCGCCAGAGTTTTGGTTGTACTTTCTGGGCGCGCTGTTCATTGCAGTGACGCTGTACATGCCCAAAGGCCTTGTGGGCCTGCTCGATAAATTCAAACGCAAGGGAGGTGCCGCATGACGCCCGACCTCATGAAGCGTGGCGCCCAGCGCGTCCAACACCATGCTGAAATGGCGCAGAGCGCCACCGAGTCCGGCGGGCGCGACGCGGGCTACGGCCGTGTGCTGCAAGACCGCAACGAAGTGGACGTGAGCCATGGCCGTATCCTGTACCTGGAAGACGTGAGCGTGAGCTTTGACGGCTTCAAGGCCATCAACAAGCTCTCGCTGGACATTGCGCCGGGCGAGCTGCGCTGCATCATTGGCCCCAACGGGGCGGGCAAGACCACGATGATGGACATCATCACCGGCAAGACCCGGCCCGACGAAGGCACGGTCTACTTCGGCAGCACCATCGACCTGTTGCGGCACAACGAACCCGAGATCGCCCAGCTGGGCATTGGCCGCAAGTTCCAGAAGCCCACGGTGTTCGAGCAGCTGACTGTGTTTGAAAACCTCGAACTCGCGCTCAAGACCCACAAGGGCGTGAAGGCCTCGATGTTCTTCAAGCTCGATTCGGCCCAGAGCGACCGCCTGGCCGAGGTGCTGCACACCATCCACTTGGCCGAGCAGGTGGGCACACTGGCCGGGGTGCTGAGCCATGGGCAGAAGCAGTGGCTGGAGATCGGCATGCTGCTGATGCAAGACCCCAAGCTGCTGCTGCTGGACGAACCCGTGGCGGGCATGACCGACCACGAAACCGAACGCACGGCAGAACTCTTCCTCAGCCTCAAGGGCAAGCACTCGCTGATGGTGGTGGAGCACGACATGAGCTTTATCCGCACCATCTCCGACATCGTCAC
The DNA here is from genome assembly GCA_041191485.1 of Pseudomonadota bacterium. Classification (GTDB taxonomy): domain Bacteria; phylum Pseudomonadota; class Gammaproteobacteria; order Burkholderiales; family Burkholderiaceae_C; genus Limnohabitans_A. The sequence goes on along the minus strand of JBEEOS010000022.1, from coordinate 16,289 downwards.
CGTGCTGTGCGACGGCGCGGTGCTGGCCCAGGGCACGCTCGACCAGGTGCAAGCCGACGAGCGTGTGATCGAAGTTTATTTGGGCCGCTGAAAGACATTGCCATGCTTGAAGTCAAGAACATTCACCAGTACTACGGCGGCTCGCACATCCTGCGCGATGTGAGCCTGAGCGCCGCCCAGGGCCGCGTGACGGTGCTGCTGGGCCGCAACGGCGTGGGCAAGACCACGCTGCTCAAAAGCCTGATGGGCCTGGTGCCCATCAAGAGCGGCAGCGTCATGCTGGCTGGTCAGGACATTACCAAGGCCAAACCCTACGAACGCGCTGCGGCAGGCATCGGCTACGTGCCGCAAGGCCGCGAAATCTTTGCGCGCTTGACGGTAGAAGACAACCTGCGCATGGGCCTGGCCACACAGCCGGGCGGCACGCCGATCCCGCCGGAACTGTTTGAACTCTTCCCCGTGCTCAAACAGATGCTGCACCGCCGTGGCGGAGACCTGTCGGGCGGGCAACAGCAGCAGCTGGCCATTGCGCGGGCACTGGCCACCAAGCCGCGCCTCTTGATCCTGGACGAACCCACAGAAGGCATTCAGCCCAGCATCATCAAGGACATTGGTCGCGTGATCCGCAAGCTGGCCGACGAGGGCATGCAAGGCCAGCGCATGGCCGTCTTGCTGTGCGAGCAGTACTACGACTTTGCTGAAGAACTGGCCGATGACTACCTGGTCATGGAGCGCGGCGAGGTGATTGCCAGCGGGCCGGGGAGCGAGATGAAGGCGAAGAACATTCAGCAGCTTGTGGCCATCTGATCACAGATTCCACAACCGAGGCACGCTCCCCGGCAAGCCCCACAGGGCCTGCCGCCACGCCGCCCAAACCGGGCGCAGCAACTGCATGGCAGGTTCCACCACCGGGGCCAGCACGCGCAGAACGATCACCTGCGGGTGAGGCTGCGTGGCCCCCGCCTGCAGGCGCAAGGGGCTGGCTTCGATGGCGGCGCGGGCGGCTTCCAGTGCGGCTTCTGCGCGATCTGGCGCGATGGCGCTGCCCGCTGCAAACACCAAGGTGGCCATGCAGCGCTGACCCGCCAGGCCCAGCGGGCTGTTCATCAGGCGTTCGTCCTCTGCGGCAATCGTTCCGCGCTCCAGCCACACACCGGGTATTTCCAGGTGTTGCCTGAAGGTGCCGCGCTCAAAGGGTTGCTTTGCATGTGGCAGGCCCAGGGCGGTGAGGTCCCAGGTTATGAGTTCGGCTGTGGGCGCGAGTTCAAAACGGGCCAGGTTGAGCGCATCGCAGCCGCTGTAGGCCAGGGCTTCGAGCGGTAGCCATTCCAGGCGCGCGCCGTCTTGCACGTGCGCATGCACTTGTTGCGTGGCCAGCCCCGCTTCGCTTCTATAGAAGCGCGTGGCGCCGGGCGTGGTGACCAGGCCGTGCGCGCCAGCGCCCACCGTGACCTGCACGTCGAGCGTGTCGCCGCCCACCAGGCCGCTGGGCGGGTGCACCAGCACATTGTGGCAAATGTGCTCACCCTCGGGGTACAGGCTTTGCAGGATGCGCAGCGGCCCCTGGTGTGAAAAACGGGCGACGCTGCGCCCGTTTTCCTGTGTGTAGTCCAGCGACAGTTGTGCCAGCCAGCTCATTCGCCTTGCGAGCCGCGGTGTGCCCAAGCGGTGGTGTGTTTTTCGATGTAGCTGAACAGCTCGTACATCACCATGGCCATGGCGCCGACGACCAACAGGCCGGCAAAAGCCAGACCCATTTGCATGGCCGAGCCGGCCGAGATCAGCAGGTAGCCAATGCCTTCGTTGGCGGCGGTCATCTCCGACACGGTGGTGCCCACGAATGCCAGCGTGATGGCGACCTTGAGCGAGCCATAAAAGTAGGGCATGGAGCGCGGCAGACCGACCTTGACCAGCACGTCCCAGCGTTTGGCGCCCAGCACGCGCAGTACGTCTTCCAGCTCGGGCTCCAGCGTGGCAAGGCCCGTGGCGATGTTCACCATGATCGGGAAAAAGCTGATCAGGAAGGCGGTGAGGATGGCCGGGCCGATGCCGATGCCGAACCACACCACCAGGATCGGTACAAAGGCCGCCTTGGGCAGGGCGTTGAAGGCGGTCATGAGCGGATAGACGGCGGCGTAGGCCAGGCGCGAGCTACCGATCACAAAGCCCAGCAGCACGCCCACCACGATGGCGATGCCAAAGCCGGCCATGGTGACCCAGAAGGTGCGCCAGGCGTGACCAGCGATGACCTCCTTGAATTCCATGAACTGTTGCCAGATGCGCGATGGGCTGGGGAAGATGAACTCGGATACGTTGAAGGCACGGCACAGGCCTTCCCAAACCACCAAGGTGATGACCAGCAAGATCCAGGGGGACCAGCGTTCCAATGTTTTCTTGTTCATTCTTGTCCCTTACTGGTTGATGGCCGCGCCGTCTTTGCGCATGGCACCGATGTGGCCGCGCAGCTCGTGCACGATGTGGGTGAATTCCGGGGTGTAGGTCACTTCCAGGTCGCGCGGGCGGGGCAGGTCGATCTCGCGCTTGACCACAAAGCGGCCTGGGCTCTTGCTCATGACGTACACCGTATCGGCCAGGAACACCGATTCGCGCAGATCGTGCGTGACCAGAATGACGTTGAACCTTTGTTCGGTCCACAGATCGCGCAGCGTGCACCACAGCTCTTCGCGGGTGAACGCGTCGAGAGCGCCAAAGGGCTCGTCGAGCAACAGCATCTTGGGCTCGTGGATGAGCGCGCGGCAGATGCTGGCGCGCTGCTGCATGCCGCCCGACAGTTGCCAGGGGTATTTGTCTTCGTAACCACCCAGCCCCACGGTTTGCAAGAGCTTGCGGGCGCGTGCGACGTATTCATCCTTCTTTTGCTTGAAGTTGGAGCGGTAGGGCTCCACGATTTCCAGGGGCAGCAGCACGTTGTCCAGCGTGGTGCGCCAGGGCAGCAGCGAAGGGGCCTGAAACGCCATGCCGCTGATTTTGAGCGGCCCGGTGACGGGCTGTCCATCGACCAGGATGCGGCCTTTGCTGGGCATTTTCAGGCCGGTGGTTAACTTCATGAAGGTGGACTTGCCGCAACCGGAGGGGCCAACAATGGCAATGAACTCGCCTTGCTTGACCTGCAAGTTGATGTCTTCCACCGCAAAGTGGTTCTCGGCCAGCAACTGCTCGTTGTAGGCGAGCCAGACGTTCTGGAAATCAACAAACGCTTCGGACATGGTCCTGCTTCCCTGTGGGTTGTGTTCTGCTGTGTATACAGATTGAGATCAAGAGAAACCGGGCAGGGGTTTGCAGGCCCCGACCCGGCGTCAGCAAGCCAGGAAAAATTACTTCTTGGCCTTGGGCAGGATGTCCAGTTCTTTGGCGCTGGGCAGGAAGGAGCCGTTCCAGATGTCATCGACCTTGACGCGGGTCTTGGTGTTGAAGGCGTCGGACACTTGCGAAGCCATGAGCGACAGGCGGCCGGGGTTGATCTGGCCAAAACCTTCGGCGCGGGCCGAGGGGCTGTTGATCACGGTGTCAATGGCCAGCTGCAGGCGGCGGGTTTCCAGGGCGGTGTTGATGATGCCGTCGCGGGCCTTGACGGTCTCGATGGCTTTGGCCGGGTCAGCGATCACGTCCTTGGCGCCTTTGGTGAAGGCTGCCAGGAAGGCTTTCACAGCCGCCGGGTTTTCCTTGAGGATCTTGGGCGAAGCGATGATGGCGTTGCCGTACAGCTTGACGCCGTAGTCGGGGTACTGCAGCACCGTCACGTCAGCGGCCTTCACGCCGCGTGCTTCGATGTTGAGCAGCGAAGTGAAGGTAAAGCCGGTGATGGCATCCACATCGCCGCGCACCAGCATGGTTTCGCGCAGCGGTGGATCCATGGCCGTCCAGGCCACGTTGCCGATGCCATTGGCTTTCTGGAAGATGGGGAAAGCGCGGCGGCCAGCGTCAAACACGGGGGCGCCCAGCTTCTTGCCGGTCAGGTCCGCAGGCGTCTTGATGCCGCTCTTTTTGAGGGCCATGACCGAAGCGGGCGTGTTGTTGTAGACCATCATGATGGCCACGGGCTTGTTGGGGGCGTCCGGGTTGTTGGCGTGGAATTCCATCAGGGCAGCCAGGTCGGCAAAGCCCAGGTCGTAGGTGCCGGAAGCGACGCGTGTGACGGCGCCACCCGAGCCGTTGCCTGCGTCAACGGTGACATCCAGGCCGGCGTCCTTGAAGTAGCCCTTGGCGGTGGGTACCAAAAACAGGGCAGAAGGCCCCTCAAAACGCCAGTCCAGCTGGAACTTGACGGGGGTAGCGGCTTGCGCAGCGCCCATGGCGGCAACAGTGGCCAACGCAGCGGTGGCTTTGAGGAAAAAACGCTTGTTCATTCGGGGCTCCTGAAACTGATAAACGGTGAATCTGGTCAAGCAAATTCGGTGCCATTATCAATCAGGTGCCTGACGGGGCTTGTCAGGTGCATCCCCTAGTCCGGACGCCCACGATGGGTGCAAAACGCACCCATTCGGGGCGTTTTGCCGTCAGCTGAGTGCGCCGGTCGCGGCCACGGCCGTCATGTTGAAAACGCGCCGGACAGTGGCTGCCGGGGTGAGGATGTGGGCAGTCCCTGCCACCCCCATCAGCACCGGGCCCACCGTCACGCCGCCGCTGGTGGTGGTCTTGAGCACGTTGTACAAAATGTTGGCTGCGTCCAGGTTGGGGCAGACCAGCAAGTTGGCTGAACCCGTCAGCGTGCTGTCTTCCATGTACACATTGCGGATTTCCGGCTCCAGCGCGGCGTCGCCATGCAGCTCACCGTCACACTCGATGTCGGGGTGCTGCTCGACAAACAGGTCACGGGCCAGGCGCATCTTGCGGGCGCTGGCGCGTTTGGACGAGCCGTAGCTGGAGTGCGACAGGAAGGCGACCTTGGGCACGATACCAAAGCGCTGGATTTCGGCCGCGGCCATGGCCGCGATCTCGGCGAGCTGCTCGGCGCTGGGGTCTTCGTTGACGTAGGTGTCGGTGATGAACAGCGGACCCCGCGGGGTCATGAGCGCATTGAGGGCAGCAAAGTTGCTCGCACCGGGCTTGCGGCCCAGGATCGACTCGATGCGCTCCAGGTGCGTCATGTAGTTGCCTGCCAGGCCACAGATCAGACCATCGGCATCGCCGAGCTTGACCATGAGTGAGCCAATGATGGTGTTGGAGCGGCGCACCGCGGCCTTGGCCACGGCGGGGCTGGCGCCATTGCGCTTCATGAGCTGGTGGTAATGCTCCCAGTACTGGCGGTAGCGTGGGTCGTCTTCGGGGTTGACGTTTTCCACATCCACACCCAGGCGCATGCGCAGACCGGCTTTTTCAATGCGGGCGGCAATCACGGCGGGGCGACCGATCAAGATGGGGCGGGCCACGTGTTCGTCGATCGCCATTTGCGCCGCGCGCAGGACGCGCTCGTCCTCGCCATCGGCATAGGCCACGCGTTTTTGGCCCTTGGCACCGATCTTGGCGGCGTTGAACACCGGACGCATGAGGATGCCGGTTTGCGTGACGAAGTTTTGCAGCTGCTGACGGTACGCGTCCATGTCGGTGATGGGGCGCGTGGCCACACCCGACTCGGCTGCGGCTTGCGCCACAGCGGGGGCAATGCGCAGGATCAGGCGCGAGTCAAAAGGCTTGGGAATCAGGTAGTCGGTGCCAAAGATCAGGTCTTGCCCAGCGTAGGCGCTGGCGACTTCTTCGCTGATGTCGGCCTTGGCCAGGTCGGCGATCTGGCGCACGCAAGCGATCTTCATCGCTTCGGTGATCTTGGTGGCGCCGCAGTCGAGCGCGCCACGGAAGATGTAGGGGAAGCACAGGACGTTGTTGACCTGGTTGGGATAGTCCGAGCGGCCGGTGGCGATGATGCAGTCCGGGCGTGCCGCTTTGGCAATTTCGGGGCGAATTTCCGGCTCTGGGTTGGCCAGCGCCAGGATGATGGGCCTCTCGGCCATGGTCTTGACCATGGCCGCCGTGAGCACACCCGCAGCCGAGCAACCCAGGAAAACGTCCGCCGCGTTGACGGCGTCGGCCAGGGTGCGCGCCTGGGTTTGCTGTGCGTAACGGGCCTTGGAGTCGTCATAGCCGCCGGGGCGGCCTTCGTAGATCACGCCCTTGGAGTCGCAAACAAACACATTCTTGGGGTTGACGCCCAGACCCACAAACACGTCCAGACAGGCCAGGGCAGCAGCACCTGCGCCCGAGACGGCGATTTTCACCTTGCCAATGTCCTTACCCACCAGTTCCAGACCGTTGACCAAGGCCGCGGCCGAGATGATGGCGGTGCCGTGCTGGTCGTCGTGGAAGACCGGGATGTTCATACGCTCGCGCAGCTTCTTTTCGATATAGAAACACTCAGGCGCCTTGATGTCTTCGAGGTTGATGCCGCCCAGCGTCGGCTCCATGGCGGCAATGATGTCGACCAGTTTGTCCGGGTCACGTTCATCGAGCTCGATGTCGAACACGTCGATGCCGGCAAACTTCTTGAACAGACCGCCTTTGCCTTCCATGACAGGCTTGCCCGCCAAGGGGCCGATGTCGCCCAGGCCCAGCACGGCAGTGCCGTTGGTGATCACGGCCACCAGATTGCCGCGGCTGGTGTAGTCATACGCTTTGCTGGGGTCGGCAGCAATGTCCAGGCAGGGGTAAGCCACGCCCGGCGAATAAGCCAGCGACAAATCGCGCTGGTTGGACATGGGCTTGGTCGGGTTGACCGAAATCTTGCCGCGCGTGGGCAGGCGGTGGTAGTCGCGGGCAGCGTCGCGCAAGGCTTGTTCGGCAGGGGAAAGGTTCTGTTCGGACATGGGGGTCTCAGTGGCGTTTTTCGATGAACAATGAACTGAGCGTAACCGATTTGTAACGCGGGTTTACCAGTGTTTAAGGCAAAACACCGAGGTGACAGACGTAAAAAAGGGCCAGCAGATGCTGGCCCTTTTTGTGTATCAGCCTGGGTGTCTGATCAGTGCGCTTCAGCCTGTTTGGCGGCTTCAATCGCTTCGCGGCTGTCGCCCTTGGCACCGTTGAAGAACAGGTTCAGCAACACAGCAGACAGAGAGGCCAGCAAGATGCCCGACTCGATCAGCGGGTGCAGGCCGTGCGGCATCCACTGTTTGAAGTTGGGGGCGATCAGCGGAATCATGCCGATGCCGATCGAAATCGCCACGATCAGTGAGTTGAAGCGGTTGGTCTTGAAGTCCACACCACCCAGGATGCGGATGCCGGTGGCAGCGACCATGCCGAACATCACCAGACCCGCGCCGCCCAGCACCACGGTGGGCAGCGACTCGACCAGGGCCGCCATCTTGGGCAGCAGGCCCAGAGCGATCAGGATCAGGCCGCCGGCCACGCACACAAAGCGGCTCTTGACGCCCGTGACGGCGACCAGGCCCACGTTCTGCGAGAAACTGGTGTAGGGGAAGGTGTTGAAAATGCCGCCAATCAGGGTGCCCAGACCGTCGGTGCGCAGGCCGCGTGTGAGTGCTGCCTGGTCCACTTTTTTGTCGGTCATCTCGCCCAGGGCCAGGAACATGCCGGTGGACTCGATCATCACCACAATCATGACCAGCGTCATGGTCAGGATCAGCACCGGCTCAAACACCGGCATGCCAAAGTGGAATGGCGTGACCACGTCGAACCAGGCGGCTTTGCCCACTTTGTCAAACGTCATCAGGCCCATGACGGTGGCGACCACGCCACCAATCACAATGCCCAGCAGCACCGAGATGTTGGCCACAAAACCTTTGGCAAAGCGCGAGATCAGCAGAATCGACACCAGCACGAGGGCAGCGATCCCCACGCCGGTGAGGTCGGCGTATTTGGGGTTGGCCATTTTGGGCAGCAGCGCCAGGCCTTGAGGCACGGGCGGGACCACCGAGCCGGGCGCACTGGCAGCTGCGGCAGCGGCGTCCAGCCACTGCTTGTGCTCAGGCGTCACGATGCTGGGCGCCGTCGGACCGAAGGGGTTGCCGAAAATCCAGTTGATGCCAATGCGCATCAGGCTGATACCGATCACGGCAATGATGGTGCCCGTTACCACGGGCGGGAAGAAGCGAAGCATGCGGCTGACCAGTGGCGCGATCAGAATCGAGATCACCCCCGCTCCAATGATGGAGCCAAAGATCAGCTGCGCGCCCGCAGCGCCGGGGTTGGCATTGGCCATCGCCACCATGGGGGCCACGGCTGCAAAGGTCACGCCCATCATCACGGGCAGGCGGATGCCGAACCACTGGGTGGCGCCCAGGGACTGGATCAGCGTGACCAGACCGCAGCAGAACAGGTCCGCCGAGATCAGGAAGGCCACGTCTTCAGGGCTGAGCTTGAGGGCGCGGCCAATGATCAGGGGCACGGCCACGGCGCCGGCGTACATCACCAGCACATGTTGCAGGCCCAAAGCGGCGAGCTTGCCCGAAGGCAGGCGCTCGTCAACGGGGTGGACGGTTGAGGTCATGGAGAAATCTCCTTGTAAACGGTTGGCGTGAGGCAAGCTGGCTAGATGTGTGCCGTCTTGTGTGCGTAACTGTATACAAAATAAGATGGGCTCAAGATCGGGAATAACCCTGAACTGAACGGGCTTGCACCCTGCCTTCAAAACCCGCCGGACCCGTGCCGAGGTCCGGCGGGATGAGCCTCAATGTGGCAAATCCGCCACCGCAGCATCGGTGGCGGCGCTATGGAGGGTGGTGCCGTGCGGTGCCTCATGCCCGGTAGCCGGGAACAGCCGTCGGATCACCACAAAGAACACCGGCACCAGGAACACGGCCAGCACGGTGGCCGTGACCATGCCACCCATCACGCCGGTGCCAATGGCCCGCTGGCTGGCCGAGCCGGCGCCACTGGCTGTGGCCAGGGGCAGCACACCCAGAATGAAGGCGAACGAGGTCATGATGATCGGTCTAAAGCGCAGGTGGCACGCTTGCAGCGTGGCTTCGATCAGCCCTTTGCCTTCGGCCTGCAGGTCCTTGGCGAACTCGATGATCAGGATCGCGTTTTTGGCAGACAGGCCGATGATGGTGATCAGCCCGACCTTGAAGTACACGTCGTTGGGCATGCCACGCAGCCACACGCCCATCAGCGACCCCACCACGCCCAGCGGCACCACCAGCAGCACGGCCACCGGGATGCTCCAGCTCTCATACAGCGCCGCCAGGCACAGGAACACCGCCAGCATCGAGAACGCCAGCAGGATGCCCGCTTGCGCGCCCGAGAGCTTTTCCTCGCGTGACTGGCCGGTCCATTCGTAGCCAATGCCTTGCGGCAATTGAGCGGCCAGGCGCTCCATCTCGGCCATGGCTTCGCCGGTGGAGTGGCCGGGGGCGGCGTCCCCACCGATCTTCATGGCGGGGTAGCCGTTGTAGCGCACACTCTGCACCGGGCCCGTCACCCAGCGTACAGTGCCGATGGCCGACAGCGGCACCAGCTGGCCCTTGTTGCTGGGCACCGTCAGGCGCAGCACATCGTCAGGCTGCATGCGTGCGCGGGCCTCGGCCTGCACAATCACGCGCTGCAGACGCCCTGCGTTGGGAAAGTCGTTGATGTAGCTGGAGCCCAGCGCGGTCGCGAGCACGTTGCCAATCGCGTCAAAGCCCACGCCCATGGCGGCGGCGCGCTCGCGGTCGATGTCCAGCTGCAGCTGCGGCGCGTCTTCCAGACCATCAGGGCGCACGCCTTGCAGCACTTTGCTCTGGGACGCCATGCCGAGCAACTGGTTGCGCGCAGCCAGCAAGGCTTCGTGGCCCAGACCACCCCGGTCCTGCAGCCGGAAGTTAAAACCCGTGGCCGTGCCCAACTCCGGGATCGGCGGGGGCGACAGCGCAAAAATGAAGGCGTCGCGCACGCCCATCAAGGCACCAAAGGCACGCCCGGCAAGGGCTTGTGCGCTATGTTCCTTGCCCGGACGCTCGTCCCAGGGCTTGAGCGGCACAAAAGCGAGTGCGGCGTTCTGGCCGGAGCCCGAGAAGGAGAAGCCCAGCACGCCCACGACCTTTTCCACCTCGGGCTGCGCCATGAAAAAGTTCTCGACCTTTTGCATGACGGCTTCGGTGCGTTCACGCGCAGCGCCTGGCGGCAACTGCACGTTGACGATCAGGTAACCCTGGTCTTCGTTGGGCAAAAACGAGTTGGGCAGGCGCTGGTACATGAGGCCAGCTGCCGCCACGATGGCGCCATAGACCAGCAGCCAGCGCCCGGCCTTGGGCAGGATGCGGGCCACGCCCGCTTCGTAGCCGTGGGTGGCCTGTTTGAAGCGGCGGTTGAAGGCGCCAAAAAAGCCCTTCTTGTGGTGGTGGTCCGGCGAGACGGGTTTGAGCAGCGTGGCACACAGCGCGGGCGTGAGCGACAGCGCCATGGTGGCCGAGAACACCATGGACGCCACCATGGCCAGCGAGAACTGGCGGTAGATGTTGCCCACCGAGCCGCTGAAAAACGCCATGGGCACGAACACCGAAATCAGCACCACGGTGATGCCGATGATGGCGCCGGTGATCTGGCCCATGGCCTTGATGGTGGCTTCGCGCGGGGAGAGGCCTTCTTCGGCCATGATGCGTTCGACGTTCTCCACCACCACGATGGCGTCGTCCACCAGAATGCCGATGGCCAGCACCATGCCAAACAGTGTGAGCACGTTGATCGAAAAGCCCATCGCCAGCATGACGCCAAAGGTGCCCAGCAGGGCCACCGGCACCACGATGGTCGGGATCAGGGTGTAGCGGATGTTTTGCAGGAAAACCAGCATCACGATGAAGACCAGCACGATGGCTTCGAGCAGGGTCTTGACCACTTCGTGGATGGAGATGCGCACGAACTTGGAGCTGTCGTAGGGCACCTCGTAGCTCACGCCCTCGGGCATGTACTTCTTCAGTTCGGCCATGCGTTCGCGCACGCCCGTGGCGGCGGCCAGCGCGTTGCCCGTGGGCGAGAGCTGAATGCCCAGCCCGGTCGCGGGCATGCCGTTCAGGCGAGAGGACGAGACATAGGCCTGGCCCGCCAGTTCGATGCGGGCCACGTCACGCAGGCGCACGCTGGAGCCGTCGGCGTTGGCGCGCAGCAGGATCTGGCCAAACTGCTCCACGCTGGAGAGCTGGCCATTGACCTTGACGGTCGCGAACTGGGTTTGCCCCGCCACGCTGGGCAGGCCACCGATGCTGCCGGCCGAGACCTGCAGGTTCTGCTGACGGATCGCGTTGTTGACCTCGCTGGTGGACAGGCCCACACCCTGCAACTTTTGCGGGTCCAGCCAGATGCGCATGGCTTTTTCGGTGCCAAACAGCTGCACCTGGCCCACACCGGGCACACGCAGCAGCTCGGGCTGGATGTTGCGCACCGCGTAGTCGCCCAGCGCCACAGGGTCCCAGTTGGCGTTGCTGGAGGTCAGCATCACGAACATCAAAAAGTTCGAACGTGCCTTGTCCACGCGCACCCCTTGTTGGGTGACAACGGCCGGTAGACGCGGCGTGGCGCGCGAGAGGCGGTTTTGCACCTCGATCTGCGCCACGGCCACATCGGTGCCGGGCTCGAAAGTGGCGGTGAGCGTGCCGGAGCCACTGGCGTCGGCAGAGGCTTCCATGTAGATCAGGCCGGGCGAGCCGTTGAGCTCCTGCTCGATGACCGAGAGCACGCTCGCTTCCATGACCTGGGCAGAAGCGCCGGGGTAGAACGCATTGATGACGATGGACGGCGGCGCCACGGTGGGGTATTGGGCCACGGGCAAGCGGGTGATGGCGGCGGCGCCCAGCACCACGATGAAGAGGGCGATGACCCATGCAAAGATGGGCCGGTCGATGAAAAACCGGGAATTCATGTGGGACCTCTGCGTTTACTTTGCTGCGGGTGCGGCAGTGACGGAGGCAGGTGCGGAGGCCGGTGCAGAAACCGGTTGCCAGGGCACGGGCTTGACAGGCGCTTTGGGGCGGATTTTCTGGAAGCCGTCCACCACCACTTGCTCGCCGGCCTTGAGGCCGCTGCGCACGATCCATTGCGGGCCTGCCGGGTTGCTTGCATCGCCGAGCATGCCGCCCAGCTGCACTGGACGCTGGCTGACCTGGCCATCGGCGCCGACGACCAGGACTGTGTCTTCAGAAGTGCCGCGTGTGACCGCCTGCTGCGGCAGCACCATGGCCTGCTCGCTGCGCGCCACCTGCAGGCGCACTTTGACAAAGAGCCCCGGCAGCAACTCGCCCTTGGGGTTGGGCACTTCGGCGCGCAGCAACACCTGGCCGGTGCCCGGGTCCACCGCAATGTCGGCAAACATCAGGCGGCCCGCTTGCGCGTAGGTGCTGCCGTCTTCGAGCAGCACCTTGACCTGGGCGGATGTGCTGCCTTTGAGTTCGCCTGACGCAATGGCGCTGCGGATGCGCATGGCTTCGCTGGCCGATTGGGCAAAGCTGGCGATCAAGGTGTCCACCTGCTGAATGGTGGCCAGTTGCGTGGCCTCTTGCTGACTGACCAGCGCCCCTTCGGTCACCAAAGAGCGGCCAATGCGGCCACTGATCGGCGCCTGCACCGAGGCGTATTCCACATTCAGCCGGGCCTGCTGCACAGCGGCCTTGGCTGCAGCCACATCGGCCTGCGCGGCGCGGTGGGTGGCTTGAGCGGCGTCCCAGGCCAGCGCACTGATCATCTTGGACTCGGCCAAGGGGCGGTTGCGCTCCAGTGTGGACTTGGCTTGCGCCAAGGCTGCCTCTGCCTTGGCCAGCGTGGCCTGCGTGCTTTCCAGTGCGGCTTGATAGGGCGCTGGATCAATGCGGTACAGGCTCTGCCCCGCTTGAACCAGGCTGCCCTCGGCAAACAAGCGCTTTTGCACCACCCCCGTGACCCGGGCGCGCACCTGCGCCGTGCGGATCGGCTCCAGACGGCCCGAGAGTTCGACTTCAATCGGCACCGAGGTGGGCGAGACCGTGACCACGCCCACGGGCGGTGGCGGCATCTGGCCGGGCCCTTGCGGCTCCTTGCTGCAGGCGGTCAGCAGCAGTGCGCAGGACAGGGCCAGCGCGGCCATGGGTTGGGGAGCGGTACGGGTGGGCAGGGCTGCAGGCCACAGGCTGGGGCGCATGGGGGAATCCTTGTCAGACAAAAAAGCAGGGCAGCTGTGGCGTACAGCTGCCCCGGGGTGCGGAGGCTTCTGTCCTGTTGGACAGAGGCTTTTGCTCAATACAGGGACGTATTGTGTCTGGAATGCGGCGATGCTGCCGGTTGAGGGCCTTGGATTCAGCCGAGCAAGTCCAGCAAAGTGCGTGCCACGACCTTGGTCGCCCGGCGCAGGTCTTCGAGCTGCACATGCTCGTCCGAGCGTTTGGCGTTGGATTCGCGCACGGTGCGGGGGCCTGCGCCATAGATCACGCCGGGGATGCCGCGCTCCACGTACAGGCGCACATCGGTGTAGAGCGGGGTGCCCACGGCTGGGATCGTCTCGCCAAAGAGTTCACCGCCGTGTTTCTGGATGGCGTCGACCAGCGGCTGGTTGCCGGCCAGCGGCACCATCGAGCGGGCCAGCAACATGAGTTTGATGTCCACCTTGAGTTGCTTGCCGCCACGCGGCGGGCTGAAGGTCTTGGCCGCGTCTTCGATGGTTTTGCGAATGCTGGCTTCGACCTCGGTCGGGTTCTCTTCCGGGATCATGCGGCGGTCGAGTTTGAAGACCACTTTGCCGGGCACCACGTTGGTGTTGGTGCCGCCTTCAATCAGGCCCACGTTGAGGTACGGGTGCGTGATGCCTTCAACCTTGGAGCTGATCTTTTTGTAGTCGGCATTCAGCGCGTGCAAGGCGTTCAGAATGTGCACCGCGCCTTGCAGTGCGTCGGTGCCGGTGTCGGGAATGGCGGCGTGGGCCATCTCGCCTTGCACCGTCACTTCCATCTGCAGGCAGCCGTTGTGGGCGGTGACGACCTGGTAGCTGAAGCCTGCTGCGATCATCAGGTCGGGCTTGGTCAGGCCTTTGGCCAGCAGCCAGCCGGGGCCCATTTCGCCGCCAAACTCTTCGTCGTAGGTGAAGTGCAGTTCCACGCCGCCTTTGAGCGGGGCGTTCAGTGATTCGAGCGCACGCGTGGCGAAGGTGAAGGTGGAAAAGTCGCTCTTGCTGACGGCCGTCGCGCGGCCGTACATGGCTCCGTTGTGGATCTCGCCGCCATAGGGCGGGTGCGTCCAGCCTTCGCCCGGGGGCACCACGTCGCCGTGGGCGTTGAGGGCAATGGTTTTGCCTGCGCCGTACTTGCGGCGCACGATCAGGTTGGTGATGGACTCCAGGCCGTAGGCCTTGACGTCGGCTTCAGGCACGGCGTGTTTTTCAGCTTCATAACCGAAGGCTTTGAGCAGCTCGGCGGTGCGTTCGGCGTGCGGCGCGTTGTTGCCGGGTGGGGTGTCGGTGGGTACTTGCACCAGCGCCTGCAGGAACTTGACCTGCTCGTCAAAGTGGGCGTCGATCCAGGCGTCGAGTTGTGCGTATTGTTGGGCGGTGGCAGTCATGCAGTCTCCGTCGCAAGTTGATTCAGAACATGGGTGAAAGCGTCGACGCACAGCTGCATGTCGTCGCTGGTAGTGGATTCGAGCGGGTTGTGGCTGATGCCTGCGTTTTCGCCGCGCACAAACAGCATGGCCTGCGGCATGACTTCGTGCAGCTTCATGGCGTCGTGGCCCGCGCCGCTGGGCAGCTTGAACAGGGGCACGCCGAGCGCAGTCACGGCGCGTTCCCAGCGGGCCTGCCACTCGGGGGCGCTGGGGGCAGCAGCAGCGCGCATGGTTTGCTCAAAGGTGCAGCGCACACCTCGGCGCTCACAAATGGCTTGCAGTTGCGCCAGGATGTCGCGCTGCAGGGCATCGCGCTGTGCGTCGCTGGGCGCGCGCAGGTCCAGGGTGAAGGCGCATCGGCCCGGCACAACGTTGATCGATCCATTCGGAACCTGCAACTCGCCCATGGTCGCCACGCTGTCGCCATCTTTTGCGGCGCGTTGCTCCATGTACAGCGCCAGTTCAGCGACAGCGCAAGCGGCATCGCGTCGGCTGTTCATGGGGGTGGTGCCTGCATGGCTGGCGGTGCCAATGACTTCGCAGCGATAACGCACACTGGCGTTGATGGAGGTGACCACGCCCAGCGGGATGTTCGCTTCGTTCAGCACCGGGCCCTGCTCGATGTGGACTTCGACAAAGCCCAGGTATTGCGAGGCGTCGCGCTTGATCTTGGAAATGTCATCCACGCACAGGCCCGCGTGCTCCATGGCGGCGCGCATGGTGATGCCGTCGGCATCCTTCTGGTCCAGCCATTCAGGCTTGAAGTCCCCCATCAAGGCGCCCGAGCCGAGGAAGGTGGCCTTGTAGCGCTGCCCTTCCTCTTCCGCAAACGCCACTACTTCGATGCCGAAGGGCAAGCGCTTGTTGTGTCGATGCAATTGCTCCACACAGGCCATGGGCACAAAGATGCCCAGGCGACCGTCGTACTTGCCGCCGTTGCGCACGGTGTCGTAGTGGGAGCCGGTCAACAGGTATTTCGCATCGGGTGTGGCCGGGTGGTAGCGCCCCACCACATTGCCCACCGCGTCGATCTCGACCTCGTCAAAACCACAGTCCTTCATCCAGTGGCTGATGCGCTGGGCGCAGGCACGGTGCGCGTCGGTCAGGTAGGTGACGGTGAGCTGGCCTTTTTCGGCAAAGCCGGGGTCACTATGTTGCGCCAGCTTTTCCTGCCAGTCCCAGACCTGATGGCCCAGCGTGGGCTCGACGCCGAACTTGTCGTTCAGGCGGATTTCGACGATGCGGTGGATGTTGCGCAGGCACTCGGCCAACTCGAAATCGGGGTGGCCCTGCAGGCGGCGCTCGAAGGCCTCAATGATCTGCGCCTTGTTCAGACCCACGCCGCGCGGACCGCGCACCGCCAGGATGAAGGGCCAGCCGAACTTGGCGTTGTAGTCGGCGTTGAGCTTCTGGATTTTGGCGAATTCTTCGGGCGTGCAGTCGGTCAGGCCCGCCTTGGTCTGCTCGTGGGTGGATTCAGCCGTCAGCGTCTTGCTCACCATGGCCTTGCCAGCGAGCTCCGGGTGGGCACGGATGAGGGCCAGCTGCGCGTCACGGCCGGCATGGGCCAACACCTCGCACATGGCGTGCTTGAGGTGGGCCAGTGACTTGAACGGCCGCTCATTGAGCGCCTGCTCGGCGATCCAGGGCGAATGCTCGTAGAGGCCGTCGAGCATCTGCGCCGCGTCTTCGCGGCTGGCACTGTTGAGTTGTTCGAGGGTGATTTTCATGCTCAAGCTTTCACGGGGTGCGTGGCTTTCCAGTGCCGTGCGATGTCG
>JBEEOS010000021.1:0-23190 GCA_041191485.1 Pseudomonadota bacterium | reverse complement strand
GAAGTTGTAGCGGCGCGAGCGGCCCGCGATGGCAGCAGGCCACCAGAAAGCGGCTTCGATGTAGATGTTTTGCGTGTCGTCAGACACGGCGGTGGCGTCGCCACCCATGATGCCCGCCAGCGATTCAACCTGCTGGTCATCCGCGATCACACCCACCTTCTCATCCACCGTCACGGTGTTGCCGTTGAGCAGCTTGAGCGATTCACCAGGCTGGCCCCATCGCACCTGCAGGCCGCCATGGATCTTGTCGAGGTCAAAAATATGCGAGGGACGGCCAAACTCGAACATCACATAGTTCGAGATGTCCACCAGCGGGCTCACGCTACGCTGGCCACAACGGGTCAGGCGGTCCACCATCCACTGCGGGGTCTGCGCCTTCGTGTTCACCCCTTTGACCACGCGGCCACTGAAGCGACCGCACAGGTCTGTGTCCTGCACCTTCACCGCCAGCCTGTCACTGATCTGGGTGGCAACGGCCGGGAACGATGGCGTCTTGAGCGGCGCGCCGGTCAGGGCCGACACCTCTCTGGCAATGCCATACACGCTCAGACCGTGCGCCAGATTGGGCGTGAGCTTGAGGGTCATCAAGGTGTCGTCCAGATTCAGATACTGACGAATATCCTGGCCCAAAGGCGCATCGAGCGGCAGCTCCAGCAGCCCGCCGTGGTCGTCAGCAATCTTGAGCTCTTTGGCCGAGCACAGCATCCCCTGGCTTTCAACGCCACGCAGTTTGCCGACCTTGATGACGAAAGGTTTGCCGTCTTCGCCCGGGGGCAATTCGGCCCCCACCATGGCGCAGGGCACGCGGATGCCCACGCGGGCGTTCGGTGCGCCACAGACGATGTTGAGCAACGCGCCCTGCCCCACATCCACCTGACACACGCGCAAGCGGTCGGCGTTGGGGTGCTGAACGGCCTCCTTGATTTCACCGATCACGATCTTGGTGAACGGCGGGGCCACAGGTTCAAGCTCTTCGACTTCCAGACCGGCCATGGTCAGGGTATCAGCCAGCTGCTGGGTGCTCAGGGGCGGGTTGCAGAATTCGCGCAACCAGGATTCAGGAAATTGCATGTCTCGGACTCAATGAAAACGGGTGCTTGAATTACTGGAACTGGCTGAGAAAGCGGATGTCGCCGTCAAAAAACAGGCGCAGATCGTTCACGCCATATCGCAGCATGGTGAAACGGTCCATGCCCATGCCGAAGGCAAAGCCGATGAAGCGCTCGGGGTCCAGCCCCATATTGCTCACCACATTGGGGTGCACCTGGCCGGAGCCAGCGACTTCGAGCCAACGGCCAGCCAAGGGGCCGCTCTGGAACTGGATGTCGATTTCGGCGCTGGGCTCAGTGAAGGGGAAAAAGCTGGGGCGAAAGCGCAGCACCAGATCGTCGCTTTCGAAGAAGGTGCGGCAGAAATCTGTGAAGACAACCTTCAGGTCCTTGAAGCTCACGTTCTCGCCGATCCACAAACCCTCACACTGGTGAAACATGGGCGAATGGGTGGCGTCGCTGTCAACGCGGTAGGTGCGGCCCGGCGCGATGACGCGAATCTCGGGCATACCTTGACCCGCATCGAGCTGGTTGCGGTAACGCTTGACGTGCTGCACCGCATGACGAATTTGCATGGGACTGGTGTGCGTGCGCAGCAAATGACCGCCTTCCACATAGAAGGTGTCATGCATGGAGCGCGCCGGATGGTCTTCAGGCGTGTTCAGCGCGGTGAAATTGAACCAGTCGGTCTCGATCTCGGGGCCTTGTGCAACTTCAAAACCCATGGAGCCAAAAATCTGCTCGACGCGCTCCAGGGTCAGTGAGACCGGGTGCAAGCCTCCGACCGCGCCGCGGCGACCCGGCAGACTCACGTCCAGCGCTTCGGCCTTGAGCTGGGCCTGCAGTTCGGCATCGGCCAGGGCCTGGCGACGCTCGTTCAAAGCAACCTCAATGGCCTGCTTGGCCAGGTTGATGGCGGCACCACGGGTTTTCTTTTCTTCAACACTGAGGGCTGCCATGCCCTTCATCAACTCGGTCACGCGACCGGCCTTACCCAGAAACTGGGCCTTGGCGTTTTCGAGATCCACGGGGGTGGCCGCTTGCGCAAAGCTCTGGCGCGCCGACTCAACCAGGGTATCCAACTCGTTCATGTTCATGCAGTGTCAGAAGGAAATTCAATAAAAAAGGGATTGAAGCCTTTGCAAGCCCCAACCCCTTTGACAAGCGCGAAGCACGGGCTCCGAAGAGCCCATGTCGCTTGCAGCCATCAAGCGGCAGCCAAAGCGGCCTTGGCTTGTGCCACGATGCCAGCGAAAGCAGCCTTGTCGTGCACGGCGATGTCCGCCAGCACTTTACGGTCGATTTCGATGGATGCCTTCTTCAGGCCGTTGGCAAACTGGCTGTAAGTCATGCCCAGTTCACGCGCACCGGCGTTGATACGGGCAATCCACAGCTGACGGAAGACGCGCTTCTTGGCACGACGGTCACGGTAGGCATATTGGCCAGCCTTCATCACCGCCTGTTTGGCGATACGGAAGACGTTGCCGCGGCGACCGCGGAAACCTTTTGCAAGGGCCAGGACTTTCTTGTGACGGGCGCGTGCCGTTACACCACGTTTGACGCGAGGCATATGAGTTCTCCTTGTTCGTCAGTGAATTACAGGCCAGCCATAGGCAGCATCTGTGCCATGTGACCCATGTTGGTCTCATGCACGGCCACTGCACCGCGGAGGTGGCGTTTGTTCTTGGTGGTCTTCTTGGTCAGAATGTGACGCTTGAAGGCTTGACCGCGTTTAACGGTTCCACCTGGACGAACACGGAAGCGCTTCTTGGCGCTGCTCTTGGTCTTCATCTTGGGCATTTGAATGCTCCTTTGTTTGTGCTCGTGAGGTGTCTGCAAACGATTTGCAGCCTTGTTGACCCCGAGACACTTTTAACAGCCGGTTTTCACCGGCTGGATCGGAAAGGCCGAAGCCCTGCCAAACTCCTTTACGCTGCAGCCGGCGCCTGGGGCGCTGCTTCAGCTTTTGACGCTCCAGGCTTTTTCTTGCCGGGTGCGATCATCATGATCATCTGGCGACCTTCGAGCTTGGGGAATTGCTCCACCACAATCAGGTCGGCCAGCTCGTCACGAATGCGCTGCAGCAGGGCCATGCCCAGCTCCTGGTGCGTGATCTCGCGGCCACGGAAACGCAGCGTGATCTTGCACTTGTCACCTTCCGCCAGAAACCGGCGGATGTTGCGCATCTTGATGTTGTAGTCGCCATCATCGGTACCGGGGCGGAATTTCACTTCCTTGATATCAATGACCGTTTGCTTGGCCTTGGCTTCTGCAGCACGCTTTTGTTCCTGGTACTTGAACTTGCCGTAATCAATCAGGCGACACACCGGAGGTGTGGCCATCGGTGCAATTTCAACCAGGTCCACATCCAGATCGCCAGCGGCGCGCAAGGCTTCAGCCAGGGACATCACGCCCAGTGCTTCGCCCTCAGGGCCGGTGACACGTACCTCGGGGGCCGAGATCTCTCGATTCAGACGGTGTTTGCGTTCCTCGCGTTGGCGACGGTCACGAAATTCAGTAGCGATGACTAGGGTCCTTTTTAAAAAATGGGCAAAACCTCACTGCACGCAATGCCCGAAAACGTGTTTCAGGCCTTGCTGGCAATGTCTTTGGAAATCAGTTCGATGAACGCATCCACGGACATCACGCCGAGGTCTTGGTTGCCTCGGGCTCGTACGGCGACGGTACCTGCCGCCTTTTCCTTGTCGCCTGCGACCAGGATGTAAGGCGGCTTTTGCAACGAATGCTCGCGTATTTTATACGTGATTTTCTCATTGCGCAGATCTGTTTCCACCCTAAGGCCTTGATTTGGCACAGATTTTTCGATTTTTGCAGCGATTTCACGACAGTAATCGGCCTGCGCATCGGTGATATTGAGCAACGAGACCTGCACTGGCGCGAGCCAAGTGGGCAAAGCGCCAGCGTGCTGCTCAATCAAAATACCGATGAAACGCTCCAGACTACCGACAATGGCGCGGTGCAGAATCACGGGGCGCTGGCGAGTCCCGTCTTCAGCGGTGTACTCGGCATCCAGGCGCTCGGACAGGTTGAAGTCCACCTGGATGGTGCCGCATTGCCACTCACGGCCAATAGCGTCACGCAAGGTGTATTCGATCTTGGGGCCATAGAAAGCACCATCGCCTTCGGAGATGACAAACTCGCAGCCTGAATGGCGCAGGCTGTCCATCAGGGCCTTCTCAGCCTTGTCCCACAGCTCGTCCGAACCGATACGGGCGGCCGGGCGGGTCGAGACCTTGTAGAGGATGTCGGTAAAACCGAAATCGGCATAGACCTTCTTGAGCACCTTGGTGAAAGTGTCGCACTCGGGCAGGATCTGGTCTTCGGTACAGAAGATGTGGCCATCGTCCTGGGTGAAGCCCCGCACCCGCATGATGCCGTGCAGACCGCCCGAAGGCTCGTTGCGATGGCACTGGCCGAATTCACCATAGCGCAGCGGCAGGTCGCGGTAGCTCTTGATGCCCTGCTTGAAGATCAGGATGTGGCCCGGGCAGTTCATCGGCTTCAAAGCATAGTCACGCTTTTCCGACTCGGTGGTGAACATGTTTTCGCGGTACTTGTCCCAGTGCCCGGTCTTTTCCCACAGGCTCTTGTCGATGATCTGCGGACCCTTGACCTCCAGGTAACCGTTGTCACGATAGACCTGGCGCATGTACTGCTCAACTTGCTGCCAGACCGACCAACCCTTGGGGTGCCAGAACACCAAGCCAGGGGCGTGCTCATCGATGTGAAAAAGATCCAGTTCCCGCCCAAGTTTGCGGTGGTCGCGTTTTTCAGCTTCCTCCAGCCGCACAAGGTATTGCTGCAGATCTTCCTTGCTGGCCCAGGCGGTGCCATATACGCGCTGCAGCATCTCGTTCTTGCTGTCGCCACGCCAGTAGGCGCCGGCCACTTTCATCAGCTTGAAGTGTTTGAGTTTGCCCGTGCTGGGCACGTGCGGGCCGCGGCACAGATCTTCAAAGTGGCCTTCGCGGTACAGACTGACCTGTTCACTGGCCGGGATGGAGCCAATGATTTCGGCTTTGTAGTGCTCGCCCAGGCCTTTGAAATAAGCCACTGCCTCGTCGCGCGGCAGCACGCGGCGCACAACCGGCTCATCCTTGGCGGCCAATTCGCCCATGCGCTTTTCGATGGCCACCAGGTCTTCAGGCGTGAAGGGCCGGCTGTAGGAGAAGTCGTAATAAAAGCCGTTGTCGATCACCGGGCCAATCGTGACCTGTGCCTCGGGGAACAGCTCCTTGACGGCATAGGCCAGCAAGTGAGCGGTGGAGTGACGGATCATTTCCAGCCCATCAGCATCTTTGGCGGTGATGATGGACAGCGCCACGTTATCAGTGATGCGATAACTGGTGTCCACCAACTGACCGTTGACCTTCCCGCCCAACGCCGCCTTGGCCAGACCCGTACCGATGGATGCGGCCACCTCGGCCACTGTCACCGGACCTTGAAATTCACGCACTGAGCCGTCTGGAAGGGTAATTTGCACCATGGGAAAACCAACAATAAAAAAGCTCTAAATTGTCCCATAAATTGCCCAGCCTCCATGGCGCTGGTCCGATGCACACATTGCAGGCAAACCAGACGGCGATTTGTTTGATGCATCGTCAGCCCCGCGTTGGCTGTCGTGGTTTAAGATGATGGCCTTCGATTTCATCTTGTAAAAAGACGTACCACGATGACAACCACCTCAAACGCATCCAAGATCATTTACACCCTCACTGACGAGGCTCCTCGCCTGGCGACCGAGGCTTTTTTGCCGGTAATCCGTACCTTCACTCAGCCCGCCGGCATCAGCGTGGAAACCAGTGACATTTCCGTCGCGGCCCGTATCCTGGGTGAGTTTTCGGACTTCCTCAAACCCGAACAACAAGTACCCAACAACCTCAACGAGCTGGGCAAACTGACCCTGCGCCCCGAGGCCAATATCATCAAGCTGCCCAACATCAGCGCCTCCGTCTCCCAATTGATGGCCGCCATCAAGGAGCTGCAATCCAAGGGCTATGCGATTCCAGACTTCCCTGAGAACCCCAAGACGGACGAAGAAAAAGCCATCAAGGTCCGCTATGGCAAGTGCCTGGGCTCCGCCGTGAACCCCGTGCTGCGCGAGGGCAACTCCGACCGCCGCGCCCCTCGCGCCGTCAAGGAGTACGCGCGCAAGAACCCGCACAGCATGGCCGAGTGGAGCCAGGCCTCGCGCTCGCACGTGTCGCATATGCACGCTGGCGACTTCTACCACGGTGAAAAGTCCATGACGCTGGACCGTGCGCGTGACGTGAAAATGGAACTCATCACCAAATCCGGCAAGACCATTGTGCTCAAGCAAAAGGTCTCCTTGCTGGACCGCGAAGTCATCGACAGCATGTTCATGAGCAAGAAAGCCCTGCTGGCTTTCTACGAAAAGGAAATCGAAGACGCCCGCAAAACCGGCGTGATGTTCTCGCTGCACGTCAAGGCCACCATGATGAAGGTGTCTCACCCTATCGTGTTCGGCCACTGCGTGAAGATCTTCTACAAGGACGCTTTTGAAAAGCACAAGGCCGTTCTGTGTGACCAGCTGGGCGTGAACGTCAACAACGGCATGGTTGACCTGTACAACAAGATCGCTACCCTGCCCCAGTCCCTGCAGGACGAGATCAAACGTGACCTGCACGCCTGCCACGAGCACCGCCCGGAACTGGCGATGGTCGACTCGGCCAAAGGCATCACCAACTTCCACTCGCCCAACGACGTGATCGTGGACGCATCCATGCCCGCCATGATCCGCAACGGCGGCAAGATGTGGGACGCCAACGGCCGCTTGAAAGACGTCAAGGCCGTGATGCCCGAATCGACCTTCGCCCGCATCTACCAGGAGATGATCAACTTTTGCAAGTGGCACGGCGCGTTCGACCCCAAGACCATGGGTACCGTGCCCAACGTCGGCCTGATGGCCCAGCAAGCCGAAGAATACGGCTCGCACGACAAGACTTTCGAAATCCCGGAAGACGGCATCGCCAACATCACCGACATCAACACGGGTGAAGTGCTGCTCAGCCAAAACGTGGAAGAAGGCGATATCTGGCGCATGTGCCAGGTCAAGGATGCAGCGATCCGCGACTGGGTCAAGCTGGCCGTCACCCGCGCACGCAACTCCGGCATGCCCGTTGTCTTCTGGCTGGACCAGTACCGTCCGCACGAAGCCCAGTTGATCACCAAGGTCAAGATGTACCTGCACGAGCACAACACGGCCGGGCTGGACATCCAGATCATGAGCCAGGTGCGCGCGATGCGCTACACCCTGGAGCGTGTGATCCGCGGCCTCGACACCATCAGCGCCACGGGCAACATCCTGCGCGACTACCTGACCGACCTGTTCCCCATCATGGAGTTGGGCACCTCGGCCAAGATGCTGTCCATCGTGCCGCTGATGGCCGGTGGCGGCATGTACGAAACCGGAGCCGGCGGCTCTGCCCCCAAGCATGTGCAGCAGCTGGTGGAAGAGAACCACCTGCGTTGGGACTCACTGGGTGAATTCCTGGCCTTGGCCGTCTCGCTGGAAGACCTGGGTCTGAAAAACGGCAATGCCCAAGCCAAGCTGCTGGCCAAAACTCTGGACGCAGCCACGGGCAAATTGCTGGACAACCGCAAGAGCCCCTCGCCCAAGACTGGCGAGCTGGACAACCGTGGCAGCCAGTTCTACCTGGCCATGTACTGGGCCCAGGAGCTGGCCGCACAAACCGAAGATGCCTCATTGGCATCCAAGTTTGCGCCCCTGGCCAAGCAACTGGCCGACAGTGAAAGCAAAATCATTGGCGAACTCAACGCCGTTCAGGGCAAGCATGTCGATATCGGCGGTTACTACATGCCCGACACCGACAAATTGCACGCCATCATGTGCCCAAGCGAAACGCTCAACAGCATTCTGGCCAAGTTTGCGGCCTGAGCTTTTGCGACAACACCTACAAAAAAACCACCCTCGGGTGGTTTTTTTGTGCCTGTCCCTTGAAGGGACAAAAACATTGAAAGCCTGCTGCCTTCAGGCTGCGTGTTTTTGCAGCACTTTGTAGAGCTCGTCCTTGAGAGCCAGTTTTTCTTTTTTCAGAACTTCGAGCTCTTCGGCACGGGCATGCACATGGTCCTGATTGCCCTCAAGGTTCTTGATCTGCTGGTCCAGGTCGTTGTGGCGGTCAAACAGAGTCTTGAAGTGCAGATCGCTGGTTTTGAGGGTGGTGATCAAGTCGCGGTATTCAGGAAACATCTTCACTCCTAGAAGTTAAAGCAAGGGGAACACCTTGACTGTAGCGCCAAACGGACTCGGGCCCTGCCCCACACAGCTCAATCTGCTTGAGTCTTGATGTACGACAAGAATTTGACCAGACGCCACACCGTCAAGCACAGGGCAATGGCACCCAAAGCCAGTGCGCTGTACACAGTGCGCAGGTCCATGATTTCGGCCAGATACCCCAGCAGCAGGGCCGCAAGCTGCGAGCCCACGGTGAAAGTGATCATCAAAATAGCGGACAGACGCGGGGCCTGAGCTGGAAAACCTTGCAACGCACTGCCCAGCAAAATTGGAAAACCGACTGACACACCCAGCCCTGCCAGAAAGTTGAGGATGGCCACATACGCAAAGTCCACCTGCAGCGGCAGCAACGCCATCCCCACCAAGGCCAGGGCGCCCAGCACGCTCAAGCCTTGCAGCTTTTGCCCCATGCTCCAGCGGCTGGGGATAAAGGCCTGCCACAGGCGCCCCACCGTCATGCCGACCATCAAAAACCCCAAGGCCAGACGGGCCCCCTGGCTCCCCATCCCCAAGCCTACGGAGGCATAACTCACAAACCAGAAATACTGCCCCCACTCGATGAAACCACTGAACAAGCCCGCAGCACACACACGCTGGATCAAGGGTTGCCGCAAGAGCTGAACATAGCCAAGCACATGCTGATCGCCACCGGTGGACGCCTCTTCATGCTGACGGAAAGCAGCGCTATGCAAGCGCTGCTTTTGCAAGGTCAAGACCCACAAACTGATGGCCAACACCCCAAACACCGCATAAGGGGCACGCCACCACGGTGTGAACAAGAGCACAGCACTGACCACCAGGGGCGACAAAATGGTGCCCATGGAGTAACTCACATCCACCAGACTGATGATGCGAGTGCGCTCCTCTGGATCTTCACTGATCTCTGACAACAAGCCATGCCCCAGGGTAAACAAAGCGGTTTCAAACACGGCAATCAACACCATGCACAAAGCCAGGGATACAAACCCCGGCGCGAGCAGCAAACCCGCCAAAGCCAGCACCACTGCTGAAGAATACGCACGCAACAACCGCCGGGGCAAGAAACGCTTGGCAATTGCACCACCAAGCAAGGAACCCACGGCACCCCCACTCGTCCACAGCGCCATGAGCCATCCCACCTGGTCAAAGCTCAACCCCATTTGTGCTCGCAAGTTTGGCGTGACAGCGCCCAGCAAAGCCCCAAAAATACCCCACAAGATCGCGCAATAGAAAATGATCCAAGCCACAAAGGGCAAGCGACGCAGTCGCTGCAAAGGGGACAGGTGTAGCTTGGAAGTGCTGTTCATTTCAAGAGACATGGAGCATGTGTCACGCCATTGTCTGCGCACACAACGCAGCCTCACGCAGAACGGCATAAAAAGAAACGCCTCGGTAACTTTTGCCGGGCAAAAAAAATGGCCCCGAAGGGCCATTTGAGGCTATACAAAAAGAAATTACTTCTTCTTGTTCACAGCAGCCTTGAACGCAGCGCCGGCAGTGAACTTGGGCACGGTAGCAGCTGCAATTTTCAGCTTCTCACCAGTGCGGGGGTTCTTGCCAGTGCGAGCTGCACGCTTGGCAGCCTTGAAGGTACCGAAACCAATCAGCTGGACGTCCTGCTTCTTGGCCACCGTTTTCACGATGGTGTCCACAACGGCGTTCAGTGCGCGGGTAGCGGCAGCCTTGGACAGATCGGTTTCTTTGACGATGGCTTCAATCAATTCAGCTTTGTTCACGCGAGGTCTCCTTTCAAATGAACAGTCGCTATTGTGCCCTAGGAATGGGGCTTCAAGACCAAATCATCCTAAATGCAAACCCTAAAAAAAACACGCCAATCAGGCCCATGGACGCTGACGCCATGCGGTGTTGCGCCCGAAATCGGCTTTTGAGCCGCGCCCCCGCGACAATCAACATCCACAAATACAGCAAACTGCAGATCTGCACGACGATGCCCAGGACCAGATAAGCCAGTGCTGGAGAAGGCGCATCCTCGCGCACAAATTGCGTGAAAAAGGCCAGGAAAAACAAGATGGCCTTGGGGTTGGTCAACGAAAGGGACAAGGCGCGCCAATAAGGCTTGCCCCCTTTGTCAACAACCTGATCTTGAACGGGTGATGCGTCTTGTTGCCCCTTGCGCAGCCAGCGATCCCTGGCTTGTCGCAGCAGTTGAAAACCGATATAGCCGAGATAGATGGCCCCTGCTGTCTTGAACAGCATGAACGCTGTTGGAAACAGATGCATCAAGGATGCAGCGCCTGACGCCGTGGCCAGAATCAGCAGGGTATCCCCAGTAAAGATACCGAACGCCGCTTGCCACCCTTTGCTTCGATCGTGGCGCGCTGATGCCGTGATCACATACAGGGAGTTGGGGCCGGGCAGCAAGACGATGACGATGGTGCCAAGCAAAAATTGCCAGAAGTTATGGATACCCAGGTCCATTGTTCACAAAGCCCCTTGTAAAAACGCATTTGAATGCTTGATCATAAAGTTGGACCACCCCTGTTCAGCAGCGAGGTCAAGGGTTTTTCCGTACCATTTCATCGATTGAATTGTGCAAACATATAAGCTCATACTTAACTTGGGTTTCAGCGATGAAAAAAACACTGTCTCCGCAATCTGCAGCACTCGCAGCCTTGCTGCTTGTCGGCTTCAGCAGCTCCAACGTCATGGCACAAAACAGCAGTCAAGTCCTGCACCAGCGTGCGACGGCAGCCATGTGCGCCAACTGTCACGGCACAGATGGCCGCACCATCGATGGCTCTGCCATCCCCTCTTTGGTTGGCATGCCCAAGGAATACATGATTCGTCAGATGGATGCCTTCAAGAACGGTAAGCGCGAAGCCACCGTGATGCATCAAATCACCAAAGGCCTCACAGCTGAGCAAATTGAAGCTGTCGCCAACTACTACGCATCCACCAAGCGATAAAGAGGAGCATCACCATGCAACGTCGTCATTTTGTCAATGCTTCTCTGGGCCTGGGTGCCAGCGCAGCCCTTACACCACTGCTTTCGGGCTGCGCATCGCTGTCTGGCATTCCATCGAAATCACAAGTGGTTGTGATTGGTGGGGGCTTCGCCGGCGCCACGGCTGCAAAATACGTCCGACTGCTCTCGGACTACAAAATTCAGGTGGTTTTGATCGAGCCCAACGCCAATTTTGTCTCTTGCCCTATCTCCAACCTGGTGCTGGGTGGTAGCAAAAAGATGGAAGACATCACCACCAGCTACGACACCCTCACACGCAAGCACGGTATCAAGGTGGTCAAAGACATGGTGGCCTCGGTTGACACCGACAAAAAGTCGGTGACCACCGCTTCCGGTGTGACCATCGCCTACGACAAGCTCATCATGTCCCCAGGCATTGACTTCATGTTCAACAGCATCGAAGGCCTGCAGGCTGCACACGACTCTGGACAGGTGCTGCACGCATGGAAAGCTGGCCCGGAAACAGCTGCACTGCGCAAACAGCTCGAGCAAATGCGCGATGGCGGCGTGTACGCCATTTCCATTCCCGCAGCGCCCTATCGCTGCCCACCTGGCCCTTATGAGCGCGCCAGCCAGATTGCCCATTACTTCAAGCAGCACAAGCCCAAATCCAAAGTCTTGATTCTGGATGCCAACGAAGACGTCACCTCCAAAGGAAAGCTGTTCAAGGCCTACTGGGCCGCCAACTACAAAGGCATTCTGGAGTACATGCCGTCACACAAGGCAGTCGCGGTGGATGCCAAAACCAGCACGCTCAAATTCGATGTCCAAGGTGATGTCAAGGCTGATGTGCTCAACGTCATCCCCTCCATGGGCGCGGGCAAGATTGCGGCAACATCCAAGCTCAACAACGTCAATGGTCGTTGGTGTGGCGTGAATTACCTGACGTTTGAATCCACGCAAGCCAAAGACGTGCACATCATCGGTGACTCGATCATGACGGCACCAGGCATGCCCAAGTCAGGTCATATGGCCAACTCTCAAGCCAAAGTATGTGCCGCTGCCATCGTGGCTCAGTTGTCCAACATGGACATCAACCCCGCCCCCCTGCTGAGCAACACCTGTTACAGCTTCCTCAACGACAAGGATGTTGTTCACGTGGCCTCTGTGCACCAGTACAACGCTGCTCAAAAAACCTACCTCACGGTGCCGGGCTCTGGCGGTCTTTCGCCAGCACCCAATCAGCTCGAAGGCATTTACGCCTGGAACTGGGCCCAGAACATCTGGGCAGACACATTGCTCTGAAATCCAGAGCTCCAAGCTAAAAACCGCCTTCGGGCGGTTTATTTATTCAGCACCAGCTCAGGAGTGAGCATCCCAACAAAAAAGCCACCCAAGGCTCACACCCAGGATGGCTTCTCACCCCACCAGGCACCCACCTAAGGGCACCTAGGTTGGCAATTCAAAAATCAGTGGAACTGCTCTTCTTCAGTCGAACCGGTCAGGGCCTTCACAGAGGAAGAACCGCCCTGGATCACGGTGGTGACGTCGTCGAAGTAACCAGTGCCGACTTCCTGCTGGTGCGACACGAAGGTGTAGCCTTGCTCGCGGGCTGCGAATTCGGGCTCTTGCACCATTTCAACATAGTGCTTCATGCCTTCGCCGCCTGCGTAGGCCTTGGCGAACTTGAAGGTGTTGTACCAGTTGACGTGGATACCGGCCAGTGTGATGAACTGGTACTTGTAGCCCAGTGCAGACAGCTCTTCCTGGAAGGAAGCGATCTGGGAGTCGTTGAGGTTCTTCTTCCAGTTGAAGGAAGGCGAGCAGTTGTAGGACAACAGCTTGCCGGGGTTGGCAGCCAGCACGGCCTGCGCGAATTCACGGGCAAAGCCAATGTCGGGCACGCCGGTTTCGCACCACACCAGGTCAGCGTAGGGAGCGTAAGCCACGCCACGGCTGATGGATTGCTCCAGACCGTTCTTGACACGGAAGAAACCTTCTTGCGTGCGCTCGCCGGTCAGGAAAGGCTTGTCGTTTTCGTCGTAGTCGCTGGTGATCAGGTTGGCGGCCTCAGCATCTGTACGGGCCAGGATCAGGGTAGGCACGCCCATGACGTCAGCAGCGAAACGTGCAGAGATCAGCTTTTCGCAAGCTTCACGGGTGGGCACGAGCACCTTGCCACCCATGTGACCGCACTTCTTGGCGGCAGCGAGCTGGTCTTCGAAGTGCACGCCAGCAGCGCCAGCGGAGATCATGTTCTTCATCAGTTCGAAGGCGTTGAGCACGCCGCCGAAACCAGCTTCAGCGTCAGCCACGATGGGCAGGAAGTAGTCGATGAACTCCTTGTCACCGGGGTTGATGCCACGGCTCCACTGGATTTCGTCGGCACGCTTGAAGGTGTTGTTGATGCGGCGAACCATGGTCGGCACCGAGTCGTAAGCGTACAGCGACTGGTCGGGGTACATGGTTTCGGAGGTGTTGCCGTCAGCGGCGACTTGCCAGCCCGACAGGTACACGGCTTCCAGACCTGCCTTGGCTTGCTGCATGGCTTGACCGGCAGTGATGGCGCCGAAGGCGTTCACGTAGCCCTTCTTGGCGCCGCCGTTGACTTTGTCCCACAGCACTTTGGCGCCGCGCTGGGCCAAGGTGTATTCAGGCTGCAGGGAGCCGCGCAGGCGAACAACGTCAGCAGCGGAATAACCGCGTTTGACACCCTTCCAGCGGGGGTTGGTGGCCCAGTCTTTTTCCAGGGCTGCGATTTGTTGTTCGCGGGTGAGGTTTTGAGACATGTCTAACTCCTTTGAATCAAGTTGAAATCTATGGGCCGGGGACATCGACCTTGAGGCTCATCTTAACTCTTCTACAAGAGTGAAATAGCATCTTATGTCTTATAGAAGACATTTATTTATTCATTTAAAATCAAACGCTTACAGATGCAATTTCTCAATACAAAAAATACTTTCTCATATTGAGAAAATTTGATGCGCTGCAACAGATTAATTTTTCGCAATACAAAAACAATCTCTTGCTAATGAAATCAGTGCAAAGGCTTGGCACTGACCACCATGCCATCTGCATCTGCGTATAGCCACTCCCCCGGACGAACATGGACGCCCATCAGAGAGACCATCACATCACGTTGCCCTTGGCCCGCCCTGGCAGTCGGCATGGGCAACAAGGCGCGAGCGCGGATACCCACAGCAGCCGCCTCAAGCTCGGCCTTGTCGCGAACACAGCCATCCACCACCACACCCGCCCATCCGTTCTTGGCGGCTGAAGCGGCCAGATTCCCCCCCAACAAGGCGCGATGCAGTGATCCGCCTGCGTCCACCACAAGCACGCGTCCCTGCCCCGGGGATGAGACGAGGTCTTTGACCAGCGTGTTGTCGTCATAGCACCTGACGGTCACAACCGGGCCCGCAAATACACGGTGGGCACCATAGTCGTTGAACCCCGGCGGGATGACACGCAAAGCATCGTCCGTTGCATCGCGAAACTGGTCACAAAAGTCACAAGTGGAAAATTCGATCGACATGGGCTGCTCCTTCACTACGCAGGGCAAGTACACCCCATCGTTCTGACATCAGCCATACGTGTACGCACCGTTTCAATGCACAAATCCCACAAGGAACGGGAATGTCGTAAAAATCACAACAAACTTCCATGAAAAATACGTTTCCCCTATTGGAAAAGCCCAGACCCTGCATTAGCATGAGCACGCTAGGTCGTCGTGACCTACACAACAACCTTTTAAGTTCCGAGGAACATGAACATGGCAACTGCAAAAAAACCCGCAGCTAAAAAAGCAGCACCCGCAAAAAAGGCCGCCCCGGCCAAGAAGGCAGCCCCCGCTAAAAAAGCTGCACCCGCCAAAAAGCGCACACCCAACGCCGCTTTCATGAAGGCCTTGACCCCCAGCGCCGCTTTGGCAGCTGTGGTTGGTGCGGCTCCCCTGCCCCGTACCGAAGTCATCAGCAAGATGTGGGCATACATCAAGAAAAACGGTCTGCAAGACAAGGTCAACAAGCGCAACATCAACGCTGACGACAAGCTCAAGGCTGTGTTCGGCAAAGCCCAGGTGACCATGTTCGAAATGGCTGGCCTCATCGGCAAGCACCTGCAGTAATCAGACATTGCGTCTGCACAGAGGCCGCCCGGGCGTCAAGTTCGGGCGGCCTTTTTCATGACCGCATCATGTCTGACGCCGATCATGCATGTGCATGAGGCGTTCGGCGACCGACACCCAAGGCCGCGCCCACACTGAGCAGCAACACACATGCAGCCCCTGCCAGGGCAGCGCCAGGCAGACCCTTGTCCATAAGCACGCCAAAGATCAGCGGTGATACGGCAAAGCCTGCATCGAGCCCGGAATAGACCAAGCCATAAACGCGACCTGTGGCCCCCTTGGGCGTAGCCTTCTTGATCATCAAATCCCGACTGGGCCCACCTACACCCACCGCAAAACCTGTAGCAGCCAGCACCACCATGGTCCACTGGGCACCCAGCCAGCCTGTGGCGCAAACGCCCATCAAGAGCGCCGCCACCGACATGCAGCTGGCCACCACACGATCGCTCCAACGCGGCATGCGCGCAGCCACAAAACCACCGAGCAACATGCCTGCGGCACCACACAGCATGTAGGCCGTCAGCGTCATGGATGCCTGCTCCAGGGTGACATGGTGCATGGCCTGCAAGATAGGTACCGAAAAGTTCTGAACCACTGCCAGTGTGATGGTCGACAGGAAGAAATAAGAAAAACACCACCAGATGACTGAATGCTTGAGAAAAGCCAAGGCAGACACAGACTGCTGAGTGGTTGCCGTTGATGCTGAAGCATGGGTCGTGCTTGTGTTCAGGGCGTCCCGCTGCCAAAGCAACAACAACAGGATCAAAACGTACATCACCGCCGCACTGGCGTAACCCATGCGCCAATGCCCCCCGACTGTCGTCAGCGCGAAAAACACCGGAGCGGCAGCCCAGCCCAAATTACCGGTGAGCCCATGCACACTGAAGGCATAACCCAACCGGGCGCTGGAAATACGCTGGTTCAAAATACTGAAGTCCACCGGGTGAAACGCACAGTTGCCCAAACCAGCCAAGACGGCAACTCCCATCATGGCCGGGTAACTGTTGGCTGAAGCGGCCAGAACGCAAGCCAGGATAAACAAGGTCAAAGACCCCAGCAGCACAGGTCTTGCCCCCACACGATCGACCACAAAGCCCGAACTGGCTTGCCCTATGCCCGAAACGGCAAAAAAGATGGAACTGAGCAAGCCCAGCTGGGCGTAGCTCCAGCCAAATTCACGGACAAACACCGGGAACATGACGGGCAACAACAGATGCGAAAAGTGCGAGCCTGCATGCGCCAGTCCCACCAGGGACATCACACGGATATCTTCACGCCAGCCTACAGGAGGCATTGGAGCGCTTGCAGTTGTCATGATTTGCCTCAAGAAAAAACGCCGCAAGGATAGTCCCTGCGGCGTTTGATCATACCCAGCTGAAAGCTGGTGGGTGTCACCGATTTGGCGGTATCGGCTCAGGCGTCTCGAAATTCGAACACCCCCGGCGAGCGCACCGGATCGACTTCCACACGAATCATGGACTTCGGAGCGAAACGCCCCTCCAGCAACAACTTCGACAGCGGATTCTCCAGCTTGCTCTGGATCGCGCGCTTGAGAGGACGAGCACCGAAGACCGGATCGAACCCTACCTTGGCCAATTCGGCCAACGCGGCATCCGAGACCTGGAGCGTCAAATCCATACGGGCCAGTCGTGCCTGCAACGCATGCAGCTGAATCTTGGCGATCGAGGCAATGTGCGCCGCATCCAGACCGTGGAACACCACCGTCTCGTCAATACGGTTGAGAAACTCGGGGCGGAAGTGGGACTTGAGTTCATCCCACACCGCATCCTTGATGTCCTCATAGGGCTGGCCGACCATGGACTGGATCATGTGCGAGCCAATGTTGGACGTCATCACAATCACGGTGTTCTTGAAGTCCACCGTGCGGCCTTGCCCGTCGGTGAGGCGCCCGTCATCGAGCACCTGAAGCAACACATTGAACACGTCAGGGTGGGCTTTTTCCACCTCGTCGAGCAGCAGCACCGAGTAAGGCTTTCGGCGCACGGCTTCGGTCAGATATCCACCCTCTTCGTAGCCCACATAGCCAGGAGGCGCGCCAATCAAACGGGCCACGGAGTGCTTTTCCATGAACTCGCTCATATCGATGCGCACCAGGTGCTCTTCACTGTCAAACAAGAAGCCTGCCAGTGCCTTGCACAGCTCGGTCTTGCCCACACCCGTTGGCCCCAGAAACAGGAAGGAGCCTGTGGGGCGATTGGGGTCAGACAGCCCCGAGCGCGAGCGGCGAATGGCGTTGGCCACAGCAGAGATGGCCTCATCCTGCCCGACCACGCGCTCATGCAGCTTGTCTTCCATGCGCAGCAGCTTTTCGCGTTCGCCCTGCATCATTTTGGACACCGGAATGCCCGTGGCACGGCTGACGACTTCAGCTATTTCCTCCGCCCCCACCTGAGTGCGCAACAGTTTGGGGCTGCCAGCGCCCTCGCCTGCAGCCTCTTTGGCCTGGGCTTCCTTCAAGCGCTTTTCCAGCTCAGGCAACTTGCCGTATTGCAGCTCGGCCACCTTGTTGAAATCGCCTTTGCGCGTGAGGTCTTCGATTTGCAACTTGAGTTTATCAATCTCTTCACGCACCTGCTGGCTACCCTGGGCTTGTGCTTTTTCGCTACGCCAGATCTCTTCCAGATCCGCGAGTTCCTTTTGCGCACGGGCAATCTCTTCTTCAATCAAGCCCAGGCGTTTTTGTGAAGCCTCGTCGGTTTCCTTTTTCATGGCTTCGCGCTCGATCTGCAACTGGATCAAGCGGCGATCGAGTTTGTCCATGACCTCGGGTTTGGAGTCGATCTCGATCTTGATCTTGGCCGCAGCCTCGTCGATCAGGTCGATGGCCTTGTCGGGCAGGAAACGGTCCGTGATGTAGCGGTGGCTGAGCTCGGCTGCAGCCACAATGGCCGGGTCGGTGATGTCCACGCCGTGGTGCAACTCGTACTTCTCCTGCAGGCCCCGCAAAATGGCAATGGTTTGTTCGACGGTGGGCTCGCCCACCAGCACCTTCTGGAACCTGCGCTCAAGCGCGGCGTCCTTCTCGATGTACTTGCGGTATTCGTCCAGAGTGGTCGCGCCAATGCAGTGCAACTCACCGCGCGAGAGCGCAGGTTTGAGCATGTTGCCCGCGTCCATGGCGCCTTCGGCCTTGCCGGCACCGACCATGGTGTGAATCTCGTCGATGAACAAAATGATGCGGCCTTCGTCCTGCGCCACTTCCTTGAGCACCGACTTGAGGCGTTCTTCAAATTCGCCACGGAACTTGGCGCCCGCCAGCAACCCGGCCATGTCCAGCACCAGCACTTTCTTGTCGCGCAGGCTTTCGGGCACTTCACCATTGACGATGCGTTGTGCCAGCCCTTCCACAATAGCGGTCTTGCCCACGCCAGGCTCGCCAATGAGGACAGGATTGTTTTTGGAGCGCCGCTGCAGCACCTGGATGGCACGGCGGATTTCGTCGTCGCGACCAATGACAGGGTCGAGCTTGCCCATTCGGGCGCGCTCGGTCAGGTCCAGGGTGTATTTTTTGAGCGCCTCGCGTTGGCCCTCGGCCTCTGCACTGTCGACACTCTGTCCACCGCGAACGGCATCAATTGCCGACTCCAGAGCGCTGCGACTCAGACCCTTTTCCTTGGCCAGACGCGCTGCCTCGTTCTTGCTGTCGGCCAAGGCCAGCAGAAAGAGTTCGCTGGCCACAAAGCTGTCGCCGCGCTTGATGGATTCCTTTTCGGCCGCCTGCAGCAGCTTGACCAGCTCCGGGCCCACCTGCACCTGTTCTTGTCCACTCACTTGCGGCAGGCGTTTGATGGCGGCCTCCGCAGCTTCGCTCAGGGCCTGCACTTGCACGCCTGCGCGCTGCAACACCGCCTTCGGGCCGTCTTGCTGACGCAGCATGGCCGCCAGCACATGAACGGGCTCAATATAGGCATGGTCATTGCCCAAAGCCAGACTCTGGGCATCGGCCAAGGCTTCCTGAAATTTGGTGGTGAGTTTGTCAATTCGCATGAATATCCTCCAATTGAAGCGCACTTGGGGGCCACATCCACCATTTCAAGCCCTTGAGACAACGCCGAGTTTGCCTAGAATCAAAGCATGGGCATTCACCAACTTTCCGTTCTTTTTGACGAAGTGCAGGACCGCCTGCTCGTGCGCATCAACACCCATGAAGCACAGGAATACCGCTTCTGGTTCACCCGCCGCCTGATGCTGAGGCTGATGCCCGCACTCAAGAACCATTGGATTCAGGCGGAATCACGCCAGGCGGGGCTGAGCACGCAGACACAGGCCACACAACACATGATGGCTGATTTCCAGCGGCAGGCTTTTCTTGAGAAAGCAGACTTCAAACAAGCTTTTGCGCCAGCAGAGGCCCCTTCTGCTTTACCCTTGGGTGATGCTCCCATGCTGGTGACCGAAGTGCAAATCACACCTCAAGCTGGACAGCAAGTCCTGGTCGTTTTTCACCACAAGTCGCCAGGCATCAGCCAGGTACAGTCTGTGCAACTCGTCCTGGGCAGCGAATTGCTGCAAGGCTTTTTGCATTTATCACAAGCAGCCATGCAAAAGGCCGACTGGCTCAGCAGTGATGCGCCACCAGCCGATGCTTCAACGCTTTTACAGTCGCCAGCCACAACGCAACTGGCTCATTAAAACTGCGCCGCTCAGCGTGTGACCAGAGCTCATCAGGTGTTGGGCAAGTCCAGACCCCAACGCGCCAGGGCCTCGTCGTCGCTGACACGGGCATCCACCCAATGCGCCCCTGCGGGGGTATGCTCTTTTTTCCAAAACGGGGCTTGGGTCTTGAGGTAGTCCATCAGGAACTCGCAGGCCTTGTAACTTTCGCCACGATGGGCCGAGGTCACTGCCACCAAAACGATTTGATCTGCAGGCATCAGTCGGCCCACTCTGTGCACGACCACGGCATCAAAAAAGTCAAAACGTGCGTGGGCTTGTTCGACCATTTTGGCGATACTGGCCTCGGTCATGCCCGGGTAATGCTCCAGCTCCATGGCTTGCACTTCGTCCTCGGCTTGGCGCGTGAGGGCCTGCATGTCACGCACAGTGCCTACAAACGCACAAACAGCCCCCACACGCAAGTCGCCTTCGCTCAAGCGGGCCACCTCGGTGCTGAGGTCAAAATCCTGCGTTTGAATACGAATGCTGCCAGCCATGTCCGTGCTCCGCTTCAACCACCGGTCACGGGCGGAAAGAAAGCAACTTCATCACCGTCATGCAACGCATGATCATCAGCCGCCATGACCTGGTTGACAGCAGCACGCACAGGGCGATGGTTGCCCAAAGCCTGCGCATGCGCTTCGCTTTGGGTCATCAAAGCCTGCCGCAACGCACCGATGGTCACAGCCTCGGTTTGAAGCTCCAGTAGAGCGCCCAATGACTCACGAAGGCTTGCAAAGAAAAAAACTCGAATCCTGATCATGCCAACCACCCGGAAAATGGTAAGTAATCCACCATATCGCCAGCAACCACGGTTTGTCCTGCGGGGATGTCTGCCACCCCATCGCCCCAGACGACCGAAGTCAGCACACCTGAGCTTTGGTTGGGAAACAGGTCCAAGCCCCCTTGCGCATTGCGGCGCACACGCACAAACTCGCGGCGACGGTCGGCTTTGGAAATGCTGAAATGGGCGGGCATGCGGATGGGTTGCAAGGCTTGCTGGGCCTGGCCAGTGAGCTGGCGCAGGAAGGGCAACACGAGCAACACAAAGGTCATGAAACTCGACACCGGATTGCCGGGCAGTCCGATGAAGTGCGCCACATGCGCACCCTCGCTGCGGCGAACGTGCCCATAAGCGAAAGGTTTGCCAGGCTTCATGGAAATTTGCCACAACTCCAAGGCTCCCAATGCCTGCACCGATGGCTTGACATGGTCTTCTTCGCCCACCGATACGCCGCCACTGGTCAAAATCAGGTCGTGGTGGTCTGCTGCAGACTTCAGGGCAGCGAGAGTCGCTTCGCGCTTGTCCGGAACGATTCCCAGGTCACTGACCTCGCAGCCCATGCGGTGCAGCAAGGCACGCAGGAAAAACCGGTTGGAGTTGTAAATCGCACCGGGACGCATCTGGTCGGGTGCCACTTGGCCTGGCATGACCAGTTCATCACCCGTCGAAAACAGGGCGACACGTGGCTTGCGCAGCACATGCACATTCGCCACACCCAGACTCGCCGCCAAACCCAGCTCTGCGGGCGTCAAACGCGTACCAGCAGGCAAAGCCACAGCGCCTTTTTTTACATCTTCACCACTCAAACGCACCCACTCACCCAGCGACGGGGCGCGCACAAAGCGCACATCATCCGTTGCACCCTCCACAGGCTGCGTGTCCTCCTGCATGACGACGGTATCGGCACCTGGCGGCAAAGGAGCACCGGTAAAAATGCGGGCGGCCTGACCCACACCCAAAGCAGTTTCACTGCTTTGACCTGCTGCAATACGTTGGGTGACCTTGAGCACAGCAGGTGTTTGTTGAACATCGGCCCAGCGCACGGCATAGCCATCCATGGACGAGTTATCAAACGCAGGCACCTGCAGGTCTGAAATCAGGTCTTGCGCCAGCACACGTCCATCCGCCTCGAGTGTGGCAACGATTTCCACCTCGACCAGAGGCTGAACATACGCCAGCAATTGCTGCAAGGCATCGTCCAGTGGCATCAGGGGCTTGCGTGGCGCGTTCATGTCTGCATCCTCAGTGGCAATGCTCGGCGATGTAGCGTTTGATGCCTTGCGCATCGGCTGGCATGACTGTCACGCGCTTGGGCAAGGCTTCAATGCCTTCGAATTTTGCCGGACGCTCAGGCTCTCGGCCCAGGGCCTCGACGATCGTCCCTGCAAACTTGATGGGCAAAGCGGTCTCCAGCACCAGCATCGGCACGCCGACCTGCAGGTGCTCGCGCGCCACCTTCACGCCGTCGGCGGTGTGGGTGTCGATCATCACGCCATATTGTTCATACACCTGACGGATGGTCGTCAGGCGGTTGGCATGGGTGCTCTTGCCGCTGACAAAACCGTAGCGGCTGGCCGCCTCGGCAAAGCGCGGGTCGCCCGACAGATCGAATCGACCTTGCGTGTTCAGCGCATCCCCAAACAGGGCCTTGGTTTTGGCGGCATCGCGACCCAGCAGGTCAAACACAAAGCGCTCGAAGTTGCTGGCCTTGGAGATGTCCATGGACGGGCTGGAGGTCTCATGTGTGTCGGCAGTCCCGCGCACACGGTAGATGCCGGTGCGGAAGAACTCGTCGAGCACATCGTTTTCGTTGGTGGCCACCACCAGCTTGTCGATCGGCAAGCCCATCACACGGGCCACATGGCCGGCGCAGACGTTGCCAAAGTTGCCGCTGGGGACTGTGAAGCTCACTTTTTGATCGTTGCTGGCCGTCGCCTGGAAGTACCCGGCAAAGTAATACACCACCTGCGCCAGCAGACGCGCCCAGTTGATCGAATTGACCGTGCCGATCTTGTACTGACGCTTGAAGTCAAGGTCATTGGAGACCGCCTTGACGATGTCCTGGCAGTCGTCGAACACGCCTTCGATGGCGATGTTGTGGATGTTCTCGTCGAGCAGGCTGAACATCTGCGCCTGCTGGAAGGGGCTCATGCGGCCGTGCGGGCTGGTCATGAAAACGCGCACGCCCTTCTTGCCGCGCATGGCGTATTCGGCTGCGCTGCCGGTGTCGCCCGAGGTGGCACCCAGAATGTTCAGTTCTGCACCACGGCGGCCCAGCTCGTACTCGAACAGGTTGCCCAGCAGTTGCATGGCCATGTCCTTGAAGGCCAGCGTGGGGCCGTTGGACAG
>JBEEOS010000020.1:0-23262 GCA_041191485.1 Pseudomonadota bacterium | reverse complement strand
GCCTGCTTGGCCTTGCTGGCCTTGGCCTTGAAGCGGGTGATGAACTTTTGCAGGTGCGCGATCTTGTCCTGCTGCTTGGCAAAGGCGGCTTGCTGCAGTTCCATCTGCTGCGCGCGCAGGGTTTCAAAGGCGCTGTAGTTGCCGCCGTAGCGTGTGAGCTTGGCGTTTTCGATGTGCAGCGTCACGTTGGTCACCGCGTCCAGAAATTCCCGGTCGTGGCTGATCACGATCATGGTGCCGGTGTAGCGCTGCAGCCAGGCTTCGAGCCAGACCAAGGCGTCCAGATCCAGGTGGTTGGTGGGTTCGTCGAGCAGCAGGATGTCGGACGGGCACATCAGCGCCCGCGCCAGTTGCAGACGCATGCGCCAGCCGCCCGAGAAGCTGTTGACCGGTTTGTTCAGTTCATCGACGCGAAAGCCCAGACCCAGAATCAAGGCTTCGGCGCGGGGCAGGGCGTCGTGATCGCCCGCATCGGCGAGGTCGGTGTAGACGTGGGCCATTTCCATGCCGTCGCCACTGGCTTCAGCGGCCGCCAGGCGTTGGCGCAGTTCGGCCAGGCGGGTGTCGCCTTCGAGCACAAACTCGCAGGCAGGCTGCTCGGTCTCGGGCATGTTCTGCGCGACCTGCGCCATGCGCCAGCTGCGCGGCATGTCGAAGTCGCCGCCGTCTTCGTGCAGCGTGCCGTTGAGCAGGGCAAACAGGGTGGATTTGCCTGCGCCGTTGCGGCCGACCAGACCGACTTTTTCGCCGGGGTTGAGGATGACCGAGGCCTGGTCCAGCAGCACTTTGGTGCCGCGGCGGAGGGTGACGTTCTTGAGGTTGATCATTGGAAATTCGTGTTCGTTGCTTTTGTAGGAGCGCGCCCCAGCGCGCGAAAGAGGGTGATCCAGAGGGGCGAGTCATTCGGCCGCGGGGGCGGCCTCCTACAGGGCCAACAAGGCCTCGCGTGTGACCAGCAGCACCTGGTCGTCACCCGCGCTGGTGTCCAGCCAGGCGACTTCGAGTTCGGGGAAAGCGGCGATGAAGTGTTCCACCTCGTTGCCGATCTCCAGCACCAGCACGGCGTGTTCGCTCATGCGCGAAGGCGCGTCCTTGAACAGCTGGCGCACGAAGTCCATGCCGTCCGTGCCCCCGGCCAAGGCCAGTTCGGGCTCGGCCCGGTATTCGGCGGGCAGGGCGTCCATGCTGGCCTGGCACACATAAGGCGGGTTGCACAGGATCAGGTCATAAGGCCCAGGCAGTTCGGACAGGCCATCGCTCTGCACCAGTGTGATGCGGTCTTGCAGGCCGTGCTTGTTCACATTGATGCGGGCCACGGCCAGTGCATCTGGAGAAATGTCCGCGCCCGTCACCTGCACCTCGGGCCAGGCCATTGCTGCCAGCACGGCCAGACTGCCGTTGCCTGTGCAC
This sequence comes from Pseudomonadota bacterium, assembly GCA_041191485.1. GTDB lineage: Bacteria > Pseudomonadota > Gammaproteobacteria > Burkholderiales > Burkholderiaceae_C > Limnohabitans_A. The sequence continues at coordinate 21,852 of JBEEOS010000020.1, read as the reverse complement.
AGATCCAGCACGCGGGTGGTCTGATCCGACAGCCAGACGTCGATCGTGCCGTCGGCCAGCACCTCGGCGATCAGGCTGCGAGGCACGATGGCGCGCTCGTCCACATAAAACGGCACGCCCTGCAGCCAGGCTTCCCGCGTGAGGTAGGCCGCCGGCTTGCGGGTGGCGATGCGCTCTTCGATCAGGGCTTGGACCTGGGCTTGCTGCGCTGGTGTGACCACACGGTTGTCGATCTCGGTGTCCAGCGGCAGGCCCAGCTGCCACAGGACCAGCCAGGCGGCTTCGTCGTGGGCGTTGAGGGTGCCGTGACCGAAAGATAAACCTGCTTGGTCCAGTCGCGTGGCGCTGGCCTGCACCAATTCAATGAGTGTCATGCCTTGAGCCCGGCGTTCAGGTTTTCCAGCGTGCGGCGATAAATGGCTTTGAGTGGACCCAGGTCCGTCAGCGCCACATGCTCGTTGACCTTGTGGATGGTGGCATTGGGCGGGCCGAATTCGATGACTTGCGGACAGATTTGAGCGATGAAGCGCCCATCGCTGGTGCCGCCGGTGGTGGACAACTCAGTGGTCAGACCTGTTTCGTCTGTAATGGCTTTTTGCACGGCCTCCACCAGCGTGCCAGGCGTGGTCAAAAAGGGCAGGCCACCCACGGTCCACTTCAGGTCGTATTGCAGCTCGTGTTTGTCCAGCACAGCCGTCAGGCGCTGTTGCAGGCTCTCAGGCGTGGATTCGGTGCAAAAGCGGAAGTTGAAGTCCACCACGCATTCGCCGGGGATCACATTGCTCGCGCCTGTGCCCGCATGGATGTTGCTCACCTGCCAACTGGTGGGCGGGAAGAAATCGTTGCCTTCGTCCCAGCGGATGGCAACCAGCTCGGCCAGCGCCGGGGCCAGGCGGTGGATGGGGTTGTCCGCCAGGTGCGGGTAGGCGATGTGGCCTTGCACGCCACGCACAGTGAGCTTGCCACTCATGGTGCCGCGACGGCCGTTCTTGATCATGTCGCCGGTTTGCTGCACCGAGGTGGGTTCGCCCACAATGCAGAACTGCGGAGCCTGTCCTCGTGCCTTGAGCTGTTCGCATACCACCACAGTGCCGTCCACGGCGGGGCCTTCTTCGTCGCTGGTCAGCAAGAACGCCAGGCCCAGTGCCGGCTCGGACTCAGCATCGAGAAATTCGCGCACAGCCACCACCATCGCCGCCAGCGAACTTTTCATGTCGCTGGCGCCTCGGCCAAAGAGCTTGCCGTCGCGGTGCGTGGGCGTGAACGGGTCGCTGGTCCATTGGGCCAGGGGGCCGGTGGGGACAACATCGGTGTGACCCGCAAACGCCAACGTCTGGCCGCTGGTGCCCGGGCGGTGTGCCCAAAGGTTGCGAACGCGAAAATCTTCCGGGCCCGAGTCCATGAACTCGCATTCAAACCCTTGCGACTGCAAAAGGCCCGCAATCAAATCCATGCAACCAGCATCGTCAGGTGTGACAGAGGGGTGGGCGATCAGCAGCTCGGCCAGCTGCAGTGTGTCGTGGCAAATTGTGCTCATGTGCTCACTCATTCAGGCTTTGTTGGGGTGTTGGCGCACAAAGCGAGCAATGCGCTCGGCTGCTTCCAGGCACTCCGCAGTTTCAGCCACCAGTGCCATGCGGATACGGCCGCGACCGGGGTTGATTCCGTTGAATTCGCGCGCCAGGTAGCTGCCGGGCAGCACGGTGACATGTTCTTTTTCATAAAGCGCCTTGGCAAAGGCCGCGTCGTCGCCTTGCCAACCCGCAGGCACCCCGGCCCACAGGTAAAAACTGGCGTCGGGCAGCTTCACATCCAGCACCTCGGCCAGCACCGGCGTGACTTGTGCAAACTTGGTTCGGTAGAGGTTGCGGTTGTCCACCACATGGGCTTCGTCGCCCCAGGCGGCTACGCTGGCGGCCTGTACCACCGGGCTCATGGCGCTGCCGTGGTAGGTGCGATAGAGCAGGAACTGCTTGAGTAAGGCTGCGTCTCCCATCACAAAACCACTGCGCAGGCCCGGCACGTTGCTGCGCTTGGACAGGCTGGTGAAGGCGATCAGGCGCTCAAAATTGCGGCCCAGCTTGGTGGCGGCTTCCAGGCCGCCCAGTGGCGGCTCCTCGCGGAAATAGATTTCGCTGTAGCACTCGTCGGACGCGATCACGAACCCATGCTGGTCGGACAACCCAAACAGCTTTTCCCACTCGGACAGCGGCATGACCGCACCTGTGGGGTTGCCCGGCGAGCAGACAAACACCAGCTGGGTGCGCGCCCAGACCTCGGCGCTCACGCTGTCCCAGTCGGGTGCAAAGTTGCGCGCCGGGTCGCTGGGCACAAAGTACGGTGTGGCGCCGGCCAGCAAGGCTGCGCCCTCGTAGATTTGATAGAACGGATTGGGGCTGACCACGGTTGCGCCCGCTCTGGTCGGGTCGATCACGGTCTGCGCCAGGGCAAACAGGGCCTCGCGCGAACCGAGCACGGGCAGCACCTGTGTGGCCGCGTCGAGTTTGAGGCCATAGCGGCGTTCCACCCATGCAGCGCAGGCTTGTCGCAGCGCGGGCTCGCCGGCGGTGGCTGGGTAACCTGCCAAACCCGTGCCCAGAGCGTTGGTCATCGCCTGCATGATGAAGGGTGGGGTGGCGTGCTTGGGCTCGCCAATGCCCAAGCTGATGTGGCGCTGCGCCGGGTTGGGGGTGACGGACGCAAACAACTGGCGCAGCCGCTCGAAGGGGTAGGGCTGCAGCTTCGAAAGTAGGGGGTTCATGGCTGGTGATTATCGGGCATGCCTGTCGGTTAATATTGGCCTTTTAGCGACAAACCGACTGCTGTGCGCCTCAATTCCATCAAGCTTTCCGGCTTCAAGTCCTTTGCTGAACCCACCAACTTCATGCTCCCCGGTCAGCTGGTGGGCGTGGTGGGGCCCAATGGGTGCGGCAAGTCCAACATCATGGATGCCGTGCGTTGGGTGCTGGGCGAGTCCAAGGCCTCCGAGCTGCGTGGCGAGTCCATGCAGGACGTGATCTTCAACGGCACCACGACCCGCAAGCCCGCCAGTCGCTCCAGCGTGGAGCTGGTCTTCAGCAATGAAGACCATCGCGCGGGCGGACAGTGGAGCCAATTTGCAGAGATCGCTGTCAAACGCGTGCTCACGCGTGATGGCAACAGCAGTTACTTCATCAACAACCAACCCGTGCGCCGTCGTGATGTGCAGGATGTGTTCCTGGGCACCGGCCTTGGCCCACGTGCCTACGCCATCATCGGGCAAGGCACCATCAGCCGCATCATCGAGTCGCGCCCGGAAGAGCTGCGCTTGTTTTTGGAGGAAGCGGCAGGCGTGTCCAAATACAAGGAACGCCGTCGCGAGACTGAAAACCGCCTGTCGGACACTCGCGAGAATTTGACCCGCGTCGAAGACATCCTGCGTGAACTCAACGCCAACCTCGAAAAGCTCGAAAAGCAGGCCGAAGTTGCTGCGCGTTACAACCAGCTGCAGGCCGATGGCACACTCAAGCAGCATCAGCTTTGGCTGCTCAAGCGTCGAGAGGCTGAGGGCGACCAAGGCAAGGTCAAGGCCGAGGTGGATCAGGCCGTCAATGCGCTCGAATCGCGCATGGCCGACTTGCGCCACGTCGAAGCCGAGCTCGAAACCATTCGTCAGGCACATTACGCTGCGGGCGATGAAGTCAATCAGGCCCAAGGCAAGCTCTACGAAGCCAGCGCCGAAGTGGGCAAGCTCGAGGCCGAAATCCGCTATGTGGTCGAGGGTCGTCAGCGTGCCGAGCAGCGTCTGCTGCAGCTGCAAGAACAAACCGCCCAGTGGCAATTGCGCAGCCAGGAAGCGCAAGTCGAGCTTGATAACCTGGCTGAGCAAGCCGCCTTGACGGAAGATCAGAGCATGACCCTGGCGGCCCAGGTCGAAGAGCAAGCCATGACCTTGCCTGACCTGGAGGACGCTTTGCGCCAAGCCCAGCAAAAAGCTGGGGAGCAACGCAGCTCGGTGGTGCAGGTGCAGCAACAAATTCAGGTGCTGGCTGCTGAGCAACGCAATATTGATGAACAAAGCCGCCAATTGGGCCAGCGTCGCGAGCGTTTGCAGACAGACCGCAACGCCTTGGCCGCCCCGGATGAGTCGCGCCTGACCGAGCTGCAAGAACAACTGGCCACGGCAGAGGAAGCAGCGCAAGAGTCCAGTGCCCGTCTGGAAGAGCTGCAGACCCAGGTCCCTTTGCTGGACGAAGACCGTCGTCTTCGTCAGCAGCAAGTCAATGATGAATCGGCTCGCCTGGCCGACCTCAGTGCCCGTATTGAAGCCCTGCGTGCCCTGCAGGAAAAGGTGCGCACTGACGGCAAACTCAAGCCCTGGCTGGCCAAGCACGGCATGGATGGACTGGACGGCCTTTGGAGCCGCCTGCACGTAGAGCCCGGTTGGGAAAACGCCCTGGAAGCCGCCTTGCGTGAGCGCATGGGGGCTTTGGAGGTTTCTCGCCTTGACATGGTGCGCGCTTTCGCAAGCGATGCACCGCCAGCCAAATTGTCGTTCTTCAACTTGCCCACTGCAGGCACTGTTCCTGTTCGCTCGGGTTTGCCTACAGGGTGCCGGGCCTTGTCTGACTTGCTGCGTGTGAGCGATGCGGGCTTGTCGGCCCTGCTGGCCGATTGGATGCAGGGCTGCTACACCGCCCCCAGTCTGGACGATGCGCTGGCCTGGCGCAGCCAGCTGCACTCGGGTGAGGTGCTGTATGTGCAAAGTGGTCATGCCGTCACTGCACACAGCGTGAGTTTTTATGCGCAGGATTCCGAGCAATCGGGCCTGCTGGCGCGAGCCCAGGAAATCGAAAACCTGGAAAAGCAGCAGCGTGCCCAAACCCTGATTGCCGAGGAAAGTCGTACGGCCCTAGTCAAGGCGGAGGCCGCCTATGCCGATGCCTCGCAGCGTTTGGTTGCCGCCCGTCAGGAGGCCACACATACGCAAGCGCGGGCGCATGAATTGCAGGTGGAAGTCTTGCGCTTGAGCCAGCTGGCCGAGCAAGCCCGCGCCCGCAGCCAACAAATCGAGGGGGATCTTGCAGAAATCGACGCTTTGCTCGAAGAGCTGCAGGATCGACGCATCACGGCAGAAGGCCGCTTTGAAGAGCTGGACATGCAACTGGCCGACAGCCAGGAGCGTGAGGCCCAGCTTGGCGACCACGTGATCGAAACCGAGCGTAAACTCGCGCAGTGTCGTGAGCAGCAACGCAGCCTGGAGCGGCAAGCGCAGGAAGCCCAGTTTGCCCAGCGCAGCTTGCAGGCGCGCGAGGGTGAGCTCAAACGCACCATCGAAACTGCGGGCCAACAGGTGCTGTCGATAGCCGCCGAGTCACAAAGGGCGCAGGAAGAGCTTGCGCGTTTGTCGGACGCAGCCGCGCAAGGTGGCTTGCAGGATGCTCTTAACCTCAAGATGGAGCGCGAGCAGCTGCTTGCGGCTCGCCGCAGCGCTTATGACGACTTGACCGCCAAGCTGCGCGCCAGCGATGAGCGTCGCGTGGCTTTTGAGCGTGAGCTCGAACCTCTGCGTCAGCGCATCACCGAATTCCAGCTCAAGGAGCAGGCCGCACGTCTGGGTCTGGAGCAGTACACCCAGCTCATGGTCGACGCGCAGGCAGACCTGGAGGCTGTGGCCCAATCCATCGAAGATGGCCAAGTGCGCCTGTACGGTCTTCAAGGCGAAATCGACCGCCTGCACCGGGAGATGACGGCTTTGGGACCGGTCAACCTTGCGGCCCTACAAGAGCTCACGAGCGCACGCGAACGCAAGACCTTCCTGGATGCTCAAAGCGCCGACTTGACTGACGCGATGACCACTCTCGAAGACGCGATCCGAAAGATCGACGGCGAAACCCGTGAGCTGCTGGGCTCGACCTTCAACACTGTCAATCAACACTTTGGCCGTATGTTCCCCGAGCTGTTCGGGGGAGGACAGGCCAAGCTGGTCATGACCGGTGAGGAAATTCTGGACGCAGGCGTGCAGGTGCTGGCGCAACCACCCGGCAAGAAAAACCAGACCATTCATCTGTTGTCCGGTGGTGAAAAAGCGCTCACGGCCATTGCACTGGTGTTTGCCATCTTCCAGCTCAACCCGGCGCCGTTTTGTTTGCTCGACGAGGTCGATGCGCCTTTGGATGATGCCAACACCGAGCGCTATGCCCGGCTGGTGGCCAGCATGGGCAAGGAAACGCAGTTCCTGTTCATCAGCCACAACAAGATCGCCATGGAGATGGCTGAACAGCTGATTGGCGTGACCATGCAGGAGCAAGGTGTTTCACGCATTGTTGCTGTGGACATGGAGTCGGCTGTGGGCATGGCCGAGACGGCCTGATCGATTCACACGGGATGAGCATGAGTTCTTTTCAACTGAGTTTGTTGGGCCTGGGGGCCCTGGTCTTGCTGGCGGTGTGGGGCTTTAATTTGTGGGCCTCGCGGCGAAGTCGTCCACGCCAGGCAGCGGTGCTTGAGCAGCATGTGGAGCACAGTGCAAGCACCGATGAGGCCCTCAACAGTGATGCGCCTGTAGAGCCCGTGCTCGAGGATGACTTTAGCCACTTGCCCCTGCCAGAGCGAAAGCTGGCGCTGGACCCGCTCATCGATGTGGTGGCTTCAGTGGAGGTCGACGGCGTGGTTTCCGGTGATGCCGCATTGGCCGCCATGCCCAGTACGCGGCGCGTGGGCAGCAAAGCCTTCTTCGCGGAAGGCCTCAGCGAGGCCTCGGGACAATGGGAGCCATTGTTGCCAGGGCACCGTTACACGGGTTTTCAGGTCGGCATTCAATTGGCCAACCGACTCGGTGCGCTCAATGAAATCGAATTTTCCGAGTTCGTGGTCAAGTGCCAGGCTTTTGCAGATGCCATCAATGCCTCGGTTCATTTCCCTGACATGCTCGAAGAAGTGGCTCGCGCTCGCGAACTCGATCAGTTCGCCAGTGCCCACGATGCACAGTTGAGCCTGACGCTGCATGCGCGCTCCGCTGCATGGAGCCCTGGCTATGTGCAGCAGCATGCGGCCCGCCATGGATTTGTGGCAGGCACCATCCCCGGACGGATGGTGCTGCCGGCACCGGTGCAGGGTTTGCCACCGGTGCTTGCGCTGAGTTTTGACATGCAGGCCGCCTTGGCAGAGGACCCTGACATGAGCGCGGTCCGCTCAGTTGTGCTCAGCCTGGATGTGCCTCAGGTCAGTCGCCAGGAGCAACCGTTTGAGCGTTTGTGCCAGGTGGTACAAACACTGGCCACGGAAATGGATGCCGTTTTGACGGACGGAGCCAACCAGATGCTCAGCACCGAGGCGCTTGCGCAAATCGGTGTGGAGTTGCAGGGGCTGTACAACGCGCTCGATGAGCGTGAGTTGTCGGCGGGTTCTGCGCAGGCGCGTCGTCTGTTCTCCTGATCACGGCTTCATGGTCAATCTGGATTTGTTTGCCGAGCCTGCAGGTGGTGGGGAGGATGCTGCCATGCGTGCACAGGACCTGCGCAGCAAGCTCAATCGGCACGCTTACCTGTACTACACGCTCGATGCCCCGGAAATTCCGGATGCCGAATATGACCGCCTCTTCAAAGCCTTGCAGGCTTTGGAGGCGCAGCACCCCGAGCTGTTGACCCCGGACTCACCCACGCAGCGGGTAGGCGGTGTGGTGCTGGAGGCTTTTGCCCCTGTGCGACATGCGGTCCCCATGCTCAGCATTCGGACCGAGACGGACACGCAGGCCAGCGGAGCCCAGGCCTTCGATGCGCGCATACGCCGCGAGTTGGCTCTTCTTGACAGTGATGCCCCAGTGGACTACGTGGCCGAACTCAAGTTCGACGGCCTGGCCATGAGCCTGCGTTACGAAGCGGGCGTACTGGTGCAGGCGGCCACACGAGGCGATGGGGAAACCGGCGAGGACGTGACCCACAACATCCGCACCATTGGGCAAATTCCCTTGCGTTTGCCGCAAGGCGTTCCTGCTGTGCTGGAGGTGCGCGGTGAGGTCTATATGCGCCGCGACGATTTCGAGGCACTCAACGAACGTCAACGCCAGCGTATCGCTGCGGGCGCAAAAGGCGAGAAAACCTTTGTGAACCCGCGCAATGCAGCCGCTGGCGCTGTGAGACAGCTGGACTCCAGCATCGCCGCAGACCGACCCTTGAGCTTTTTTGCCTATGGTACTGGCGAAGTCGTGCTCACCGAGCAGCAGCCCTTGTGGACCACTCACCATGGCTTGCTCATGCAGCTCAAGGCCTGGGGCTTTCCAGTGGCCGAGCAAACAGCCGTGGTGCAAGGCGCAGCGGGACTGGTTCAATTTCACCAGCACATTGCCCAGCTGCGCGACAGTCTGCCCTTCGATATTGATGGCGTGGTCTATAAGGTCAACGACCTGGCCCTGCAGCAACGCCTGGGCTTTGTGACGCGAGAGCCACGCTGGGCGGTGGCCCATAAATACCCGGCGCAGGAAATGATGACCGAGGTGCTGGCCATTGATGTACAGGTGGGCCGCACCGGAAAACTCACGCCTGTGGCCAAGCTGGCGCCTGTGTTTGTGGGCGGTGTGACGGTGACCAATGCCACGCTTCACAATGAAGACGAAGCCCGGCGCAAGGATGTGCGCGTGGGCGATACCGTGATCGTGCGCCGTGCAGGTGATGTGATACCGGAGGTGGTCTCCGTTGTCCAGGAAAAGCGCATGCACGAGGCGCAACTTTTCACCATGCCTCGTCACTGCCCGGTCTGCGGTAGCGAGGCCGAGCGGGAAGAGGGCGAGGCTGATTACCGTTGCAGTGGCGGGCTGTATTGCCCCGCCCAGCGCAAACAGGCTGTGCTCCATTACGCCCAACGCCGGGCCATGGATGTGGAAGGCCTGGGCGACAAGCTCGTCGATCAGCTGGTCGATTCAGGACGCGTGCAAACCTTGCCTGACCTGTACAAATTGCAGCTGCAGGACCTGGCAGGCATGGACCGCATGGCCGAAAAATCGGCTCAGAATCTGCTGGACGCCTTGCAGCATTCCAAGCAAACCACTTTGCCCCGCTTTTTGTTCGGCCTGGGGATTCGCCATGTGGGCGAAGCCACAGCGAAAGAGCTGGCCCGCCACTTTGGCCAGCTGCAAGCCATCATGGACGCCAGCGAAGACGCCTTGCTGCAAGTGCACGACATTGGGCCTATCGTCGCACACAGTTTGCACACTTTCTTTGCCCAGCCCCATAACCGGGAGGTGGTTCAGGCCTTGCGCGAAGCGGGTGTCGCCTGGCCTGAGGGCGAAGCCCTGGCGCCTACCGAGATGCCGCTTGCCGGGCTCACGGTGGTGCTCACTGGCACCTTGCCCGGCATGGGGCGGGAAGAAGCCAAAGACAAGCTCGAAGCGCTGGGCGCCAAGGTGGCTGGCTCGGTCAGTAAAAAAACCAGTTGCGTGGTCGCAGGTGCAGAGGCCGGCAGCAAGCTTGAAAAAGCGCTGGCCTTGGGCGTGCCCGTGCTTGATGAAGCGGGGCTGCTGCGCTTGCTTACAGACGGGCCAGGCGCTCTAAAGCCAGCTTGAGCGTTTCGTCTTTCTTGGCAAAGCAAAAGCGGATCACCTGCTGGTCGAAACCCTTGCCGTAAAAAGCGGACAGCGGAATGGCTGCGACGCCAATTTCACTGGTCAGCCATTTGCAGAACTCGGCTTCGCCCAGGTTCTTCTCGGGCACCGCCAGTCCAGAAATGTCCACGCACTGAAAATACGTCCCTTCGCCGGGCAGCAAGCGGAACTTGGTGCTCGACAGACCCTGCCTGAACAGATCCCGTTTGCGCTGGTAGAACGCGGGCAACTCGAGATAGGGCCTGGGATCAGCCATGTATCGGGCCAGACCGTGCTGCATGGGGGTGTTGACGGTGAAGACGTTGAACTGATGCACCTTGCGAAACTCATGGCTGAGGCTGGCGGGTGCGGCCACAGTACCGACTTTCCAGCCGGTGACGTGGTACGTCTTGCCAAAGCTCGACACAATGAAAGCGCGCGCAGCCAGCCCGTCAAATTGCGCTGCGCTCCAATGCTGTAGCGGTGCATAGACCATGTGCTCGTAGACCTCGTCGGAAATGAGCAAGACATTGGTGGGCGCCAGAATTTCCTGCAAGCGCAACATGTCCTCGCGGCTCCAGACCATGCCACTGGGGTTGTGCGGCGAGTTGATGATCAATGCGCGTGTTTTGCTTGTGATGGCTGCCGCAAGCTTGTCAAAGTCCGGTCTGAAGGTTCCGGGGATCAAAGGTACACGCACGGGCACACCCCCAGCGAGCTCGATATTGGGCACATAGCTGTCGTAGCAGGGCTCCAGCACTATGACTTCGTCCCCCGCATGCACCGTGGCCAGAATGATCGTCAAAATGGCCTGTGTAGCGCCTGCGGTGACCGTGATCTCGCTGACCGGGTCGTAGCGTCGGCCATAAAGGGCTTCAATCTTGGCGGAGACCGCCTCGCGCAAGGGTGCAACACCAGTCATGGGCGGGTATTGGTTGAGGCCTTCGCGCATGGCGTTGTTGACACCATCGATCAGTTTTGGATCGCAATCGAAGTCCGGGAAGCCTTGTCCCAGGTTCACAGCCTGCTTTTCTGCTGCGAGTGCCGACATCACGGTGAAGATGGTGGTGCCGATGTGGGGTGTTTTGGATGGGAAAGTGGGTGTGTGTGAAGTCATGATGTTCATTCATCAAAGCTCGTAATCGGCGACATGGCCTGTCATGGCGCGCTGCACCAGTGCCGGTGTCAGGCGCTCGCTGAGCAGGTGCGCAAACTCGTACACAAAGTTTCGCAGATAGGCGCCTTTCTTGAAGGCAATGCGCGCGACATTCTTGCCAAGGAGCTGGGTCAGGGGCCGTGTGATCAGGCCTTGCATCTGGTGTTGCTCGACCGCCATTTCGGCCACTATGCCGATGCCCAGCCCTAGCCGCACATAGGTCTGGATCACATCGGAGTCGATGGCTTCCAGCGCAATGCGTGGACTGAGCTGTTTTTGCGCAAACGCCTGGTCAATGCGGGTGCGGCCCGTGAAGGACGGGTGGTAGGTGATGATGGGGTACTCGGCCAGATCCTCCAGACTCAGGCGAGTTTTGGTGGCCAAAGGGTGCTCGGCGGGCAAGACCAGCACATGCGACCATTCGTAAACGGGCAGGGTGACCAGCTCTTCGTATTTGGTCAAGGATTCGGTGGCCATGCCAATTTCGGCCACATCGTTGATCAGCATTTGTGCCACCTGGTCGGGCGCGCCCTGGTGCAGGCTGATGTTCACGTGGGGGTATTTTTCGCGCAACGTGGCCACGCGCGTAGGCAGCACATAACGCGCCTGGGTGTGCGTGGTGGCAATGCTCAGGGTGCCGCTGTCTTGCTGGCTGAACTGTTCGCCAATGCGCTTGAGGTTGCCGATCTCGCGCATGATGACCTCAATGCTTTTGAGTACATGCTGACCGGGTTCCGTCACGCGCTTGAGGCGCTTGCCGTGTCGGGCAAAAATGTCGATCCCCAGCTCTTCTTCGAGTTCGATGATGGCTTTGGACACGCCGGGTTGTGAGGTGTGCAGGGCTTTGGCCGCCTCGGTCAGATTCAGGTTTCGCCGAACGGCCTCCTGAACAAACTTGAATTGATGAAGATTCATGGCGTTCTGTATATGTAAGACGCCGTCATTATCGCTTTAAGTAGTATGGCGGGTGCTTTGCAGGGCCAATTGCGCAAGCAATTCGGTGACCGGGGCCTGCTCGCCGGCGGCGCTTTGCCAATGCAGGCGCAGGCCTGGATGCTCTGCCCGCAAGACATCGTTCAAACGAGGCAGGTCCTGGCGGACATGTCCACCCAGGCCCAAAAACAGCGGCAGGATGTGGAGGTCTGTATAGCCCTGTGCGTGCAATTCTGCGACGCAGGTGCCCAGGCTGGGTTCAGTGTGTTCCAGATACGCGCAGCACACGGTGGCGTGCTTGTCCATATCCCGGGCGCGGCGGGCGACGGCTTCGATGGGGGCAGACCACTGCGGATCGCGTGATCCGTGGGCCAGCAACACAATGGCCGACTTGATCGGGGCAGCAGGCGTGTTCATCGCCGCAACACCAACCACCAAAAAGCGCCCAGAGATACCAGGCTGTACATCAAGGCTGGGGCGGCGGCTGTCAGCCACGGCGTCCATTCGCTCAAGGCACCCATGTATCCAAACACATTGTTGAGAAGGGCAAAGCTGATGCCCGCCAACACGCCTGCGAAGACATGGCCAGCGATCTGACCCGAGCGGAAATGCAGGTAGGCAAAAGGCAAGGCCAGCGACAGCATGACCAGGCAGCTAATGGGGTAGAACACCTTGCGCCAGAACTCGATTTCATAGACCTGTGCGTTTTGCTTGTTGGTCTTGAGGTGCCGCATATAAACGTACAAATCCAGGGTACGCATGCGATCCGGGCTGAGCAAGGCCGATGCCACCATGGCCGAACTGATGGCTGTAGGCCAGCGCAAAGCAGGCATCACGCGCGGCTGAAGATGCACGCCCTCAGCCCCAATGTGTTGCAACTGCTGCGTCGAGGCGTTTTGCAAAAGCCATGCGCCGTCTGAAATGGTGGCGCTTTGAGCATGGGTCACAGAAAGCAGGCGACCTTGGGCATTGAATTCATTGATACGCACATCGCGAAGGGTTTCGGTGCCATCCAGAGCACGCACATTGATGGCAAATTGATGCTCACCCTGCTTTTCCTTGAGCCAGGCCCCGGTTTGCCCCACACTGATCGCCCCCTGGAAGCGGGCCTTGAGCAGTTGCGCTTGCTTGTCGGTGAAGGGCGCCACATAGTCGCCCAACACAAAGGTCAAGGAAACAAAGACCAGTCCGACCTGGAACAGGACGAGCAGCGCACGCCAGGGGCCCAGTCCGCCCGTGCGCAAGATGGTGAATTCAGAGCTTTGGGCCAGGCGAGCCATCACGAAGATGGAGCCGATCAGCACCGAAATGGGCATCAGCTCGTAAATATGCGTGGGGCTCTTGAGGGTGACGTAGAGCAGGGCGTGATGCAACTGGTAGCCAACTGCGGCCAGGCGATTGAGTGTTTGCAGCTCATCGACCAGATCGAAAAATGCAAACAAGGACAGAAAACCCAGCAGCACAAACCCCACGGTGCGCAGAACCTCGCGATGCAGAAGGCGTCGAACGGTTTTCATGCCTGCCCCCCTGTTGCGGGCTGTCGCCACAGGTAACGCATGTGCCACTGTTGATGGCGCAAGATCAGCCAGATCAGTGCCAGCAAAGCGAGGCCGCCATGCAAACCGAACATGAAGGGCAGCAGTTGCATCTTGCCGTTGGCAATCCAGTTCTGCCCCACATTGATCATGTTGTAGTACACCACGAACACCAGCAAAGCCATGGCAAAGGGCATGCTGCGACCCGCGCGCGGATTGACATGGGTCATGGCGAGTCCCAGTGTCAGCAACACCATGCCGGACAAACCCAGGCCCACACGCCAGGACAGCTCAGCCAGATTGACAGGAGTTGGCGATTGGATCAGCGCCCAGGTGGATAACAGTTTGCTGCTGCCGTTAGCTGAGCCTATGGCTGCGTTGCTGTCGATCAGCACCTCATAGTCTTCAAACTGCGTCAGGCGACTTTCACCATCGGGAAGTCTCGACAATTGTTGTCCATGGCGCAGCACGAGGTAACGGTCCTTGCCGCGCAAAATGACTTGACCTTGGCTGGCACTGGTGACTGACTCCTGGCCTTTGTCCTGGCTGTAGACAAATACGTTCTTGCCCTCAGCCTGGCTTTGGCTGTCCTTGTCGATGAAAAAGACGCGTTTGCCGCCGGCGGATTCCTGGAATTGTCCAGGGGCCACCCGTTCAACATCGTTGCGCGTTTGGTAGCGGTCTTTTAAATCCTCGATTTGCTGGTTGCTCCAAGGCCAGACCCATATCGCCAAAAAGGCAATGATCAACAAGACGGGCCAGGCAAATCGAAAAAGAGGGCGCATAAAGCCGGCAAGTCCTTGGCCGCTGGCGAACCAGATCACCATTTCGCTGTCGGCATACATGCGTGAAAGAGTTGCCACGACCGAGATAAACAGGCTCAGGGACAAGATGGTGGTGAGCTGGCTCAGTACGCTCAGCCCCATCATCAACATGACCTCCGAAGGATTGACCGTGCCACGGCTGGCCTGACCGAGGGTGCGGATCAGCACAATCGTCATGACGATCGTGATCAGCACCACTACGGTGGCCCCAAAATTGCGTGACAAATCCTTGCGGATGGCGGAATGGAATAACATTGACAGCAAAGGAAAAACGCAATTATGAACGTCCAGCTTCTCGATCGCTCACTTGACAAATGTTTTTCGGAAAACGCCGATGCACTGGTGGTGATGTACGGGCTTGAATTCAAGCCCGGCAAAGACCCCTTGAGCCTGCTTGTCCAGGACGCCATCCGAAAGGGTGACTTTGAAGTCAAGCCGGGCAAGGTGCTTCAGTTGTATGGTGTGCCCGGTATCAAGGCGCGTCGAGTGGTGTTGTGCAGTGCCATGACCTTGCACCGCTCGGATCTGACGCCGGCCGTCTCGGGTGTGTGGGCTGTTTTGCGCGAAGCGAAGGTTCAGCGCATGGTCTGGCATGCGGTGGACGGCTGGGATGAGAGTGCGCTCTACACCGTTGCCACCCTGGTGGCTGAACAAAGCTATGTGTACACCACCACCTTGAGTACCCCCAAGGCGCGTAGTTTGCAAAACCTCAGCCTGAGCATGCAGGGGGGGAACCCCTCGCACAAAGAAGCTGTGGCTCGTGCGCAAGCCTGCATTGCCGGCATTGAATTGGCCAAAGAGTGGGCCAACCGCCCCAGCAATTACGCCACGCCTACCTTGTTGGCGGGCGTGGCCCAAAAACTGGCCAAGCACAAAAACATCCAGTGCGAAGTGCTGGGCCCCAAGGAGGTCGCCAGACTCAAGATGGGGGCATTCCTGTCCGTGGCCAAAGGGGCCGTGGAGCCGCTGCGTTTTATTGTTCTGCGCTATAACGGCGGCCCCGCCAAACAAGCGCCAGTGGTGCTGATTGGTAAAGGCATCACCTTTGATACAGGTGGCATCTCGCTCAAGCCCGGCGCCGAGATGGATGAAATGAAATACGACATGGGCGGCGCAGCCAGTGTGCTGGGCACTTTTGAGGCCCTGGCCCGGCTGCAGCCGCGTATCAATGTCGTCGGGTTGATTCCCGCGACCGAAAACATGCCCGACGGCCAGGCTACCAAGCCCGGCGATGTGGTCACCAGCATGAGCGGCCAAACCATTGAAATCCTCAACACTGATGCAGAAGGCCGCTTGGTGCTGTGCGATGCCATGACCTATGCCGAGCGCTTCAAGCCGCGCGCCGTGGTGGACATTGCCACCTTGACCGGTGCTTGCGTGATTGCCCTGGGCCATGTGCGCTCGGGCCTGTACGCCAACGACGAGCCCTTGGGCAAAGCGCTGATGGATGCGGGCGAATCCTGTGGTGATCTTTGCTGGCGCATGCCTTTGGATGATGCTTATGCCGAAGGCCTGAAAACCAAATTTGCCGATGTGGCCAACGTCGCCGGGCGTCCTGGCGGCTCCATCACGGCGGCCAAGTTTCTGCAACGCTTTGGGCGCGAATACGCCTGGGCACACCTGGACATTGCTGGCACTGCCTGGCGCTCAGGCGCCGCCAAGGGCGCCACAGGTCGCCCTGTTGGGCTGCTCTTGCATTACCTGCTTCAGGAACAGCTGCCCGACTTGCCTGCACCCCACAAACGCAGCAGCCGTTCTCGCGCATGAGCGTTTCCGTCGAGTTTCACTTCAACGTGCCCGACCGGTTGCACTACACGGCCCGTTTGCTGCGCAAGGCCCACAGCATGGGTTTGCGCTCGGCTGTGGTGGGGGATGCTGGCTTGTTGCAGCGTCTGAGCGAGCAGCTGTGGACCGTTGGGCCGCTTGACTTCATCAGCCACTGCATCGACCAGGCAGACGCCACCATGCAAACGCAATCGAGCGTTTTGATGGGGCAGGGCACCGGCGCGATGCAAGGACGCACCGTGCTGGTCAATTTGGGTGAAGAGGTGCCCCATATCTTTGACAGTTTTTCGCGTTTGATCGAAATTGTGGACGCAGACCCCCAGCACAGGCAGATGGCCCGCAACCGTTGGCGTGTCTATCAGGCCCAGGGCCACACCTTGGTGCAGCACGACTTCCAGAAAAAAGAAAACACATGAGCTCAACCGCCGCCACAGACAGCAGTGCGCCGCCCCTGCACACCATACCAACCTTGTCAGACGCCGTGCCCACAGGCCAGGTGCCGCAAGCTCTGCAGGCTGTGCTCCAGGGGCGTTTGGCCGAGAAAGCACAGTTAGACGAAATGGCCATGCACCTTTTGGAAAAACTGCGCCCCGAAGTGGAGCAAATGGTCACCCAAACTGTGCGCAGTGCTTTACGCTCAGCCTGGGTAGAGCGTGCTGAAAAATACAACGATTTACCGCCTTCTTTTGATGCTGCGCACGATCGTTCGATTTAGGTTTTTCCCCTAGGAAAATCCTGGCACGAATCGTGTATCGTGTCGGCTTGCTTAATTGAAGCAAGTCCTTTCTTCGGAGTTTTTATGAAGATGAAATTCAAAGTTTCTGCCCTGGCAGCCCTGACCCTGGTTTCCGCTGGTGCCATGGCCCAGGAAGTGGTCAAAATCGGTCACGTTGGCCCCGTCAGTGGCGCCATCGCCCACCTGGGCAAAGACAACGAAAGTGGTGCCCGTCTGGCCATCGAAGAGCTCAACGCCAAAGGCATCAAAATTGGTGGCAAAGCCGTCAAGTTCGAACTGCTGGCTGAAGACGATGCTGCCGATCCCAAGCAAGGCACCGCTGCCGCTCAAAAGCTGGTGGACTCCAAAGTCAACGGCGTGATCGGGCACCTGAACTCCGGCACCACCGTCCCCGCCTCCAAGATCTACTCGGACGCAGGCATTCCCCAGATCTCTCCCTCTGCAACCAACCCCAAGTACACCCGCAACGGCTACAAAACTGCTTTCCGCGTGGTGGCTGACGACGTGCATCTGGGCGGCACCCTAGGCAAATACGCTGTGACCACCCTCAAGGGCAAGTCGATTGCTGTGGTCGACGACCGCACCGCTTACGGTCAAGGCGTGGCTGAAGAATTCGAAAAAGCCGTCAAGGCTGCTGGCGGCAATCTGGTCGGCCACGAATTCACCACCGACAAAGCCTCTGACTTCATGGCCATCCTGACCACCCTGAAGGCCAAGAAGCCTGACGTCGTGTTCTTCGGTGGCATGGACGCCGTTGCTGGCCCGATGCTGCGCCAGATGAAAGCCCTGGGCATCAACGCCAAATTCATGGGCGGCGACGGCATCTGTACCGCTGACCTGGCCAAGCTGGCTGGCGACGCCATGGCCGACAACCAGGTCTACTGTGCAGAAGCCGGTGGCGTGGAAGGCACCCAGAAAAAAGGCATGGAAGACTTCAAGGCCCGCTTCAAGAAGCGTTTTGGTTACGATGTGCAGATCTACGCTCCCTACGTCTATGACGCTGTGAACGTGATGGCTGACGCCATGGTTCGTGCGGGTTCCACCAACCCCTCCAAGTACCTGTCCGAGCTGGCCAAAACCAGCGGTTACAAAGGCGTGACCGGCACGATCGCTTTTGATGCCAAGGGCGACATCAAGAACGGCGCCCTGACCATGTACACCTACAAGGGTGGCAACCGCAGCGAAATCGCAGTGGTGCGTTAATTCGCTTGGTTGTAGGTCACCCTAAAGGGTGACCTTTCAAAGCAAAAAGCCTGCAAGAAATTGCAGGCTTTTTGCTTTTCAATGCCCGCAATGCAGCACCAGTGTTAATCTGCAACGCATGGACGCTTCTGAACTCTTCCCCTGGATCGCAGCCAGCATTTTTGGTCTTGCGGTGCTGCACACGTTCAGCACGAAATATTTTGAATATTTGGCGCACACGCGCCCGCGCCATGCCGGCGTATGGCATTTGCTGGCTGAAGTCGAAGTGGTGTTCGGATTCTGGGCCTTCATGCTCGCACTGGTCATGTTTGCCATGCTCGGCAAAACAGCCACCCTCGATTACCTCGAAAACCGGAACTTCACGGAGCCTTTGTTTGTGTTCGCCATCATGGTGGTGGCAGGGACCCGTCCAATCCTGCAATCGAGTGCTTTGTTTGTTCAAAAACTGGCCAAGTGGTTGCCACTGCCTGCTTCAGTCGCCAACTATTTTTTGTTGCTTTCATTGGTGCCCCTGCTGGGCTCGCTCATCACAGAGCCAGCAGCCATGACACTTGCGGCACTTATGCTGAGGGATTCGGTGTTCTCCAAATCCGTCAGCGAACGGCTCAAGTACGCAACCCTTGGCGCGTTGTTTGTCAATATTTCCATAGGTGGCACATTGACCCACTTTGCGGCACCGCCCGTCTTGATGGTTGCGGCCACATGGAATTGGGACTTGGCTTTCATGCTGAGCACTTTTGGCTGGAAAGCGGCTGTAGCCGTTCTTGTCAACGCGACAGCCGTGACCTGGTTCCTGCGTCACGAGCTCAAGTCACTCGGTGATCCTGTCGCGCGCAAGGTGACTGTGCCTTCGGGCATGGTTCTGGTGCATCTGGCTTTTCTTGTTGGTGTTGTCTTTTTTGCGCATCACCCAGTGGTATTCATGGGTTTGCTGCTCTTGTTTATTGGTTTCACCAGTGCCTACCAGGCTCACCAAGATCGCCTCATCCTGCGCGAAGCCCTGCTGGTTGCTTTCTTTCTGGCTGGACTGGTCGTCCTGGGGGGACAGCAAGCCTGGTGGCTTTCACCCGTGTTGCTCATGCTCAGTGCTGATTCGGTTTTTTACGGGGCAACCGCATTGACCGCGTTTACGGACAATGCCGCATTGACCTACCTGGCTTCTTTGGTCACTGGCCTGAGCGATGAGTTCAAGGTGGCGATTGTGGCTGGAGCTGTTGCTGGCGGCGGGCTGACGGTGATTGCAAATGCGCCCAACCCCGCGGGGGTGGCTGTCTTGAAGGGCAACTTTCAGGACGGTGTTGTTCACCCCGGAAAACTTTTGCTTGCCGCGCTTCCAGCGACTTTTGTGGCTTGTCTTGCATTTCGGCTGCTTTAAGCCTGTCTTTGCAGACCTTCAGAAATGCAAAAAGCGCCCGAAGGCGCTTTTTGCAAGGGTTCTGGCGGAGCAGGCGGGATTCGAACCCGCGGTGGGCTATTAACCCACACACGCTTTCCAGGCGTGCGACTTAAACCACTCATCCACCGCTCCGAAGCCCTAGATTCTAACAGTGAAACAGGGCGGTTTTTAGACCGTGCTGTCTCTGTGTTTGTTGTTTGAGGGTCAAATTGCGTCTGAATCTGTGATTTGACAATCATGGGGGCTCGTTTTTTCCTTACACTTCGCGCCTGTTTCTTTAATTTTGGCGCTCAGTGCCTTGCCAGCCATGAAATTCCGTTTCCCCATCGTCATCATTGATGAAGACTACCGCTCCGAAAACACTTCGGGCCTGGGTATCCGTGCGTTGGCGCAAGCCATTGAGAGCGAGGGCTTCGAAGTGCTGGGCGTGACCAGCTATGGCGACTTGTCGCAGTTTGCCCAGCAGCAAAGCCGAGCCAGCGCCTTCATTCTGTCGATCGACGACGAAGAATTCACCCCAGGGCCGGATCTGGACCCAGCCGTCGTGAATCTGCGCGCCTTCATCGAAGAGGTGCGCCGCAAGAACGCCGATGTGCCGCTCTACATCTACGGCGAGACCAAGACCAGCCAGCACTTGCCCAACGACATCCTGCGCGAGTTGCACGGTTTCATTCATATGTACGAAGACACGCCGGAGTTCATGGCGCGTCACATCATCCGCGAGGCCAAGAGCTATCTGGAAGGCCTGCAGCCCCCGTTCTTCAAGGCGCTGCTGGACTATGCCGAAGACGGCTCGTACTCCTGGCACTGCCCGGGTCACTCCGGTGGCGTAGCCTTCCTCAAGAGCCCGGTGGGCCAGATGTACCACCAGTTCTACGGCGAAAACATGTTGCGTGCCGACGTGTGCAACGCGGTGGAAGAACTCGGCCAGCTGCTCGACCACAACGGCGCCATTGGCGAGAGCGAGCGCAATGCGGCGCGTATTTTCAATGCCGACCACTGCTTTTTCGTGACCAACGGCACCAGCACCTCCAACAAGATGGTCTGGCACCACGCCGTGGCGCCGGGCGATGTGGTGGTCGTGGACCGCAATTGCCACAAGTCCATCCTGCACTCGATCATCATGACGGGTGCCATTCCGGTTTTCCTCAAGCCCACGCGCAACCACTTCGGCATCATCGGCCCGATTCCCAAGAGCGAATTCGAGCCCGCGGCCATCCAGGCCAAGATCAAGAAGAACCCGCTGCTCAAGGGCGTGGATGCGAAAAAGGTCAAGCCGCGTATCCTCACGCTGACCCAGTCCACCTACGACGGCGTGCTCTACAACACCGAAGCCATCAAGGGCATGCTTGACGGCTATGTGGAGAACCTGCACTTTGACGAGGCCTGGTTGCCGCATGCGGCTTTCCACCCGTTCTATGGTCCCTACCACTCCATGGGCAAGAAGCGCGCTCGACCCAAGGACACGGTGGTTTATGCGACGCAGTCCATTCACAAACTGCTGGCGGGCATCAGCCAGGCCAGCCATGTGCTGGTGCAGGATGCTCAAAACATCAAGCTCGACCGCCCGCTGTTCAATGAGGCGTACCTGATGCACACCTCCACCAGCCCGCAGTACAGCATCATTGCCAGCTGTGATGTGGCTGCGGCCATGATGGAGCCACCCGGTGGCACCGCGCTGGTGGAAGAAAGCATTGCCGAGGCGCTGGACTTCCGCCGTGCCATGCGCAAGGTAGCTCAGGATTACGGCAAAGACTGGTGGTTCAAGGTCTGGGGCCCCGAAAAGTTCGCGGAAGAGGGCATTGGCCGCGCGGAGGACTGGATCTTGCGCAACGACCCGCGCAAGAAGGCCAGCAAATGGCACGGTTTTGGACAGCAACTGGCCGACGGCTTCAACATGCTTGACCCGATCAAGTCGACCATCGTGACGCCGGGCCTGGACCTGGACGGCAAGTTTGACGAGACCGGCATCCCAGCCTCCATCGTGAGCAAGTTTCTGGCCGAGCACGGTGTGGTGGTGGAGAAGACAGGGCTGTACAGCTTCTTCATCATGTTCACGATTGGCATCACCAAGGGCCGCTGGAACACGCTGCTGACGGCGCTGCAGCAATTCAAGGACGATTACGCCAAGAACCAGCCGATGTGGCGCATCATGCCCGAGTTCTGTCAGAAGCACCCGCGCTACGAGCGCATGGGCTTGCGCGACCTGTGCCAGCATGTGCACGAGATGTACGCGCGCTATGACATTGCCCGCCTGACGACCGAGATGTACCTCTCGGACCTGGCCCCGGCCATGAAACCGTCAGATGCCTATGCGCACATTGCCCGTCGCCAGACCGAGCGCGTGGCCATTGATGACCTGGAAGGGCGCATCACGGTGGGGCTGGTCACGCCCTACCCACCGGGTATTCCACTGTTGATTCCAGGTGAAGTGTTCAACAAGAAGATCGTGGACTACCTCAAGTTTGCGCGTCAGTTCAACCTGGAGTGCCCGGGCTTTGAGACCGATATTCACGGTCTGGTCGAAGAGGTGGGCGAGGATGGCAAGAAGCGTTACTTCGCCGATTGCGTCAAGGCCTGAAGTGCTTGAGCCACAAAAAAAGCGACCCTCGGGTCGCTTTTTTGTTTGCAATCGCGCAGATCAGGCGTCTACAGGTTCGGCGATGCCACCCACCACCTGGCTGAAGCCGCCATCCACATAGGTGATTTCGGCGGTCACGCCTGCAGC
>JBEEOS010000019.1:0-23636 GCA_041191485.1 Pseudomonadota bacterium | reverse complement strand
CCGGCATCGGCGCTCATGCCATAGCCAGCCAATTCGGCGTAAATTTTGGCCCCACGCGCCTTGGCGTGTTCGTACTCTTCAAGCACCAGCACGCCAGCGCCTTCACCCAGCACAAAACCATCGCGGTCTTTGTCCCAGGGACGCGACGCGGCAGCAGGATCATCATTGCGGGTGGACAGTGCGCGCATGGCTGCAAAACCACCCACACCCAAGGGCGAGACAGTCGCTTCGGAGCCACCGGCAATCATGACATCGGCATCGCCGTATTCGATAAGGCGACCGGCTTCGCCAATGCTGTGCAAACCCGTTGTACAGGCGGTGACCACGGCCAGGTTCGGGCCCTTGAAGCCAAAACGCATGGACACATGGCCCGAGATCATGTTGATGATCGAAGCCGGTACAAAGAAAGGAGAAATGCGGCGCGGACCGCGGTTGGTGTATTCGGCGTGTGTTTCTTCGATCATTGGCAAACCACCAATGCCCGAACCAATCACCACCCCTATACGACAAGCCTCTTCATCACCCAGGGCTTCACCTGTGGTCAAGCCCGCATCAGCCACCGCTTGCGCAGCAGCAGCAATGCCGTAGTGAATGAAGGTGTCCATCGTCCGTGCCTCTTTGGCACTGATGTAGGACTCCAGGTCAAAGCCTTTGACTTCACCGGCGATCTTGCACGCCAGGGCTGAAGCATCAAACTTGCTGATCAGGCCAATGCCGGACTGCCCGGCAAGCAGGTTGGACCACGCATCCGCCACCGTGTTGCCCACGGGGCTGATACATCCCAAACCCGTGACAACAACGCGGCGCCGGGTCATGGGCAATTAGGCCTTCTTGCTGTTGGCGTAGTCGATCGCAGCTTGCACCGTGGTGATCTTTTCTGCGTCTTCGTCAGGAATTTCGATGCCGAACTCGTCTTCGAGTGCCATCACCAGTTCCACCGTGTCCAGGGAGTCAGCGCCCAGATCAGCCACGAAGGCTTTTTCGTTGGTCACTTGGGACTCTTCAACGCCGAGTTGCTCAGCAATGATTTTCTTGACACGTGCTTCGATATCGCTCATGGGTTCCCTCTAAGGGTTGTAAAAAAATGTCATTTTACCTGCATGTGGGCCGGAGTTTTCATCGGCCCACTCAGGCCATGAACATCCCGCCGTTCACATGCAGCTCCTGACCGGTCACATAACCGGCTTGTGCGCTGGCCAAATAAGCCACCGCATGCGCAATGTCCTGCGGTTTGCCCAGATGCCCCAGCGGAATCTGGCCCAGCAGGGCTTTTTGCTGTTCTTCTGGCAAGGCCGCCGTCATGTCGGTCTCAATAAAGCCCGGCGCCACGCAATTGACGGTGATGCCACGGCTGCCCAGCTCGCGAGCCAGGGCACGGGTCATGCCCGCCACACCGGCCTTGGCGGCGGCGTAGTTGGCCTGGCCGGGGTTGCCCGACGCCCCGACCACACTGGTGATGCTGATGATGCGACCATAGCGCTGCTTCATCATCGGACGAATCACGGCACGGCTCATGCGGAAAACAGCACGCAAATTGGTGTCAGCCACGGCATCCCAGTCGTCGTCCTTCATGCGCATGGCCAGGGTGTCACGGGTGATGCCGGCGTTGTTGACCAGCACCTGCAGGCCGCCATGCTCCTTGACGATGGCGTCAATCAGCGCTTCACCGGCGCTGGCGTCGGTCACGTTCAGGTTGGCACCACGGCAGCCCGCGTAGGCCGACAGGGCCTGAGTGATCTTGGCAGCGCCGTCGTCGGACGTGGCCGTGCCAATCACGATGAAGCCGTTTTGGGCCAGTTGCAGCGCAATCGCAGCACCAATACCGCGCGATGCGCCCGTCACCAGGGCTACTTGTTTGTCGCTCATGCCAGGGCTCCTTTCACTTCGGCCAAGGTGGCAGGGTCGTACACAGCCATGCCGTTGAGTTCTGCATCAATGCGTTTGGTCATGCCTGCCAGCACCTTGCCGGGGCCGCACTCGACCAGGGTGGACACGCCGCGGGCCTTGATGGCTTGCACGCACTCCACCCAGCGCACCGGGCCAAAAGCCTGGCGGTACAGGGCATCACGGATGCGATCGGCATCGGTTTCGACAGCCACATCGATGTTGTTGACCACCGGAATCTGAGGTGCACCGAGTTCCAGCGTGGCGAGTTTTTCTCGCAGCTTTTCAGCTGCGGGTTTCATCAAGCTGGAGTGGAACGGCGCCGACACCGGCAACAGCAGCGCACGCTTGGCGCCCATGCCCTTGAGCACTTCGCAGGCCTTGTCCACACCGGCCTTGGTACCGGCAATCACGGTCTGGGCCGCATCGTTGAAGTTCACGGCCTCAACGACTTCGGCGCTGCCCGGGCCAAAACTGGCTTGTGCCTCTTTGCAACCTTCGATCACCTTGTCAGACGCCAGGCCGAGGATGGCCGCCATGGCGCCCACACCGACCGGCACAGCTTCCTGCATGGCCGCTGCGCGCAGGCGTACCAGCGGTGCGGCCTGCGCCAGCGTCAGCACACCCGAAGCCACCAAGGCGCTGTACTCGCCCAGCGAGTGCCCCGCCACCACGGCAGGTTTGGCACCGCCTTCGGCCAGCCAGGCACGGTAAGCGGCCACACCGGCCACCAGCATCACAGGCTGGGTGTTGGTGGTCAGCGCCAGCGCCTCCTTGGGGCCTTCCTTGATCAGTTGAGTCAGGTTCTCGCCCATCGCGTCCGACGCTTCCTTGAGCGTTTCGAGCACTGCAGGATGGTCGCCCCAGGCGTCCAGCATGCCCACCGATTGCGAGCCCTGACCAGGAAATACAAAAGCAAATGTTGTCATGTTGTGGTTGCGAAAACAGGAAATCAGAATTTCACCAGGACCGAGCCCCAGGTGAAACCACCCCCCACGCCTTCGAGCATGAGGTTCTGGCCGCGCTGAATGCGACCGTCGCGCACCGCCGCGTCCAGTGCCAGCGGAATCGACGCTGCCGAGGTGTTGCCGTGCTGATCCACAGTCACCACCACTTTTTCCAGCGGCATCTTGAGCTTCTTGGCGGTGCTTTGCATGATGCGAATATTGGCTTGGTGCGGAATCAGCCAGTCGATATCGCTGTCTTGCAAACCGGCCTGCGTCAGACTGGCGCGCGCCGTCTCTTCCAGCACCCCGACAGCAAGCTTGAAAACGGCCTGCCCGTCCATCTTGAGCACCGGATCGCCCAGCACACCGCCACCAGAGACGTGGCCCGGAACCGACAGGATGTCACGATGCTTGCCATCGGCATGGATGTCGGTAGCCAAAATACCTGGCTCGCTGCTGGCTTCGAGCACCACAGCACCCGCACCATCGCCAAACAGCACACAGGTCGTGCGGTCCTTGAAGTCCAGAATACGGCTGAACACCTCGGCGCCGATCACCAAGGCCTTGCGGGCCGAACCAGCGCGGATCATGGCATCAGCCACGGTCAGGGCGTAAATGAAGCCACTGCACACAGCCTGCACGTCAAAAGCCGGGCAACCGGCTGCGCCCAGCTTGTTTTGCACCATGGTCGCCACAGAAGGGAACACCATGTCCGGCGTGGACGTGGCCACAATGATCAGATCCAGCTCATTGGCAGCCACACCCGCCATCTCCAATGCGCGGCGCGCGGCTTCTGTACCCAGGTCGCTGCTGCCCACGCCTGCATCCGCGAAGTGGCGAGCACGGATGCCTGTGCGCTCCACAATCCAATCGTCGGAGGTCTCGATCCCTTGCGCCGCCAATTGGGCAGCCAGATCAGCATTGGTCAGTCTCCGAGGCGGCAGAAAGCTGCCGGTCCCTGCAATTCGTGTGTATTTATTCATGTCGTCGCGCCAGCAGCATTGGCCAGCTCCCCATTGAGCAAAGGGGCAGCGTGCGCAATCCGCGTGCGTACCCGCTCCAGCAATTGGTTACGCGCTGCATCATACGCCCGCGCCAAAGCCTGTTCAAAGGCCACCTCGTCCGCTGAGCCATGGCTCTTGAACACCAGGCCCCGCAGGCCCAGCAGGGCCGCACCGTTGTAGCGACGATGATCCACTTTCTTTTTAAAGGAAGATAGAACAGGAAGCGCTGCAATAGCCACCATTTTGGTGAAGATGTTGCGAGAAAATGACTCTTTAAGGAACGTTCCGACCATGGTGGCCAAGCCCTCGCTGGCCTTGAGCGCCACATTGCCCACAAAGCCGTCGCAAACCACAATATCCGTGGTGCCCTTGAAGATGTCGTTGCCTTCCACGTTGCCGAAGAAGTTCAAATCGCCGGAGTTGCCTGCAGATCGAAGCAATTCACCCGCTTTTTTGATGATTTCGTTACCCTTGATGACCTCTTCGCCAATATTGAGCAAACCTACAGAGGGTTGCTCCTTGTTTTCCAGGGCCGACACCAGGGCCGACCCCATGACGGCAAATTGCAGCAAATGCTCAACAGAGCAATCGACATTGGCCCCCAAGTCCAGCACTGTCGTGCCTCCACCCTTGGCATTGGGCATCTGGGCCGCAATGGCCGGACGGTCAATGCCATCCATGGTTTTGAGCAGATAACGCGCCACTGCCATCAAGGCACCCGTGTTGCCCGCAGACACCGCCGCGTGCGCCGCACCGGTTTTGACCTGCTCGATGGCCACACGCATGGAAGAGTCTTTTTTCTTGCGCAGCGCGACCTCCACCGGGTCGTCCATTTCAACCACTTCGCTGGCAGACACCACCGTGGCTCTTGGATCCGAAAAACCAGACAAAACCTCAGGCTTGCCCACCAGCAAAAGACGCGCCTGCGGATGCTTGGCCAGAAAGCGCTGGCAAGCCACCAGCGTCACACGCGGGCCGTGGTCGCCGCCCATGCAGTCCACAGACAAGGTGATGGGAGTGTTGGCTGTCATGATGTCAGAAGAAAGAATTCATCGCACAAAAAAACAAAGCCCGATGCTACCGGATCCAGTAGCTCGGGCCTTGGTCAGGCAAGTGGGCTCAGCCCATCAAGCTTCGTTTTTGGTCTTCAGAACCTTGCGACCACGGTAAAAACCGTTGGGGCTGATGTGGTGACGCAGGTGCACTTCACCGGTGGTGGTCTCAACAGCGATACCCGGCACGCCC
Organism: Pseudomonadota bacterium; assembly: GCA_041191485.1. GTDB lineage: Bacteria > Pseudomonadota > Gammaproteobacteria > Burkholderiales > Burkholderiaceae_C > Limnohabitans_A. Next base: position 18,556 of record JBEEOS010000019.1, on the reverse strand, counting down.
AGGGCGTTGTGGGAACGGTGCATGCCACGCTTGGAAGGCGATTTTTTGTTTTGCTGAACAGCCATGATGGCTCCTTGAAAGCTAGACGCCGCGCGGATTGACAGAGCTGGCGCAGCTTCGGTTGAACACAGGTTGCTTGGATGCGTTCGCACAAGCAAAGCATTGGATTATAGCCCAAGTCGGCCGGGCCGTCACTTTTTGCCCTGGCTTGCCTTGAGTGCGGCCAATGCAGCAAAAGGATGCACGCGTTCCGGCAAATCCTCTTCCCCCACGCTTTGAGCCGGCAGCGCTTGTGGGCACTGCTCGTGACGTGGAACCAAAGGCAAGGCCATGATCAACTCGTCCTCGACCAGTGCCTGCGCATCAAAGTCCTTGGACAGCACCAAAACATCGTCATCCAGGGTGTCGTCGAGTTCAGCCGCCGTTGCCTCGTCGGCAACAAACAAAATGTCCCTGTCCACCTCCAAAGGCAGCACCACCGGGGTCAAGCAGCGCTGACACAGCATTTCCACTTGTGCATGCGCCTGCACATGCACCCAGACCTCGTCTGCACCCCCTGTTCGGGGCTGCAAACGACCTTGCATTTGCCACTGCACCTCCAGCGTTTTCCAGCCCGTCTGCAGGGACTCTTCGCGCAAGCGGGCCCAATCCTCCAGGCTAGAGTGGCCCTGGGCATGTCCTTGCGCTCGGGCAAAAGCGAGCACATCCAGATGGGATGCATCAAATTTCGTTTCCATGCCCGGCAGTGTAAGAGAATCACGTCCATGACCCCGACCACCCTCCCCCCTGCCCGCACTGTGGTGCTGGGCTCCACCTCACGCTACCGACGCGAATTGCTCTCTCGCCTGAACCTGCCGTTTGAGGTCGCAGCCCCCCATGTGGACGAAACCCCTCTGCCGAACGAGGCCCCGCGCGCCCTGGCCCTTCGCCTGGCGCTGGCCAAAGCGCAAGCCGTCGCGGCACAGTGGCCCGAGGCTGTGGTCATCGGCTCGGACCAAGTGGCTGACCTCAACGGCCAGCCCTTGGGCAAACCCGGCAACCACGAACGCGCTGTGACACAGCTGCGCCAGATGCGTGGGCAGACCGTGATTTTTCAAACCGCACTGGCCGTGGTCTGCCGGGCCAGTGGCTTTGAGCAAGTGGATCTGGCCGAAGTGCGCGTTCAGTTTCGCGACCTGAGCGACCAGGAAATCGAAAACTACCTGCGCGCCGAGCAACCCTACGACTGCGCAGGCAGCGCCAAAAGCGAAGGCCTTGGCATCGCGCTGCTCGACGCCATCGACAGCGACGACCCCACTGCACTGGTGGGCCTGCCCCTGATTCGCACCGCACGCATGCTGCGCGCCGCAGGAGTCCCACTGCTGTGAGCACCCCCGCAACCCCTGCCACCAAAGGCCGCCTGCTGCTGGTCCCCACCCCGCTGGATTTTGGTTGCGCCAGTCAGGCGCCCATCGCCGATGTTTTGCCCCTGGCCACCTTGCGCGCCGCCGCCCAGACCACGCACTGGATCACGGAAAACGCCAAGTCCACCCGCGCCTTTCTCAAGCGGGTAGGCGAACACCTGCCCTTGGCAGCGCCCTTGCAGCAACAAGCCATCACCGAGCTTCCACGCGAAGTGCACAAAAAAGGCGACCACAAAGCTGGCGACTTTGATGCCAGACCCCTGCTCAAGGCCGCATTGGAAGGGCACGATGTGGCGCTGGTCAGCGAAGCCGGCATGCCCGCCGTGGCCGACCCTGGCAGCTCGGTGGTTCGAGCAGCCCACGATCTGGGCCTGCAAGTGCTGCCCCTGGTGGGACCCGTGTCCTTATTGCTGACCTTGGCGGCCAGTGGCTTGAACGGCCAGAACTTTGCTTTTGTGGGCTACTTGCCCCAGGACAATACCGAGCGCACCGCCCGCCTCAAACAGCTCGAAAGCCTGGCCCTCAAAACAGGTCAGACCCAGTTGTGGATCGAAACACCCTACCGCAACCCGGCCATGCTGAACGCAACACTGCAAGCCTTGCAGCCTGGCACGCGCCTGGCCATTGCCAGCGGCCTGACACTGGACAGCGCCCGTGTGCTCAGCCGCAGCGTGGCAGCCTGGAAAAAAGCTGGCGACGGTCCCGACGCCAACACCCCGGCCGTGTTTGCCCTGGGCGCCTGAGCGCCAGCGCTGTCAGCGCAGAACCATGCTTTGTCGCAAGGCCTTGACCGAGGCCTCGCCCACAGCCGCTCCAAACCGCTTGGCCAGACGTTCGGCCATGTTTTCGTAACGGGTGTAGTCCACCACCTCAGGGGCATCCACCACCTCGCGCGCAACGCCATCGAGACTGCTCATGCCGTCGGCAAGCCCCATTTCAACGGCCTGCTCACCCGTCCAGAACAGCCCGCTGAACATGTCAGGGGTTTCTTTCAGGCGCTCGCCCCGCCCCTGGCGTACAGCAGCAATGAACTGACTGTGAATGGCGTCGAGCATGGTTTGCGCATGCGCACGCTGCTTGGCCGTTTGTGGACTGAAGGGGTCAAGAAACCCTTTGTTCTCGCCAGCCGTGAGCAGGCGGCGCTCTATGCCAACCTTGTCCATGATGCCCGTGAAGCCAAAACCATCCATCAGCACGCCAATGCTGCCCACGATGCTGGCCTTGTCCACGTAAATTTTGTCCGCCGCCGACGCCAGGTAGTACGCAGCCGATGCGCAGGACTCTTCCACCACGGCATAGATAGGCTTGCCGTGGAGCTTGCGCAGGCGGCGGATTTCGTCGTAAATCAACCCGGCCTGCACGGGTGAGCCGCCGGGCGAGTTGATGACCAGCACCAAGGCCCGGGAGCCTTCATCGTCCAGTGCGCTGCGCATGGCTACCATGATGTTTTCAGCACTGGCATCAGTGCCATCGCCAATTTCACCCTTGATGGCCACCATGGCCGTGTGCGGCAAAGAGGGGCTGACTGCGGGCGTGTTGTAGCTCACAAAACTCCAGACGAGCACGCCCGCCAGTACCAGCCACATCAGACGCAGGAACACTTTCCATCGGCGCGCAGCGCGTTGCTCCTTGAGCATCGCGGTCACCAAGGTGTTGAGCGCCTGGCGCTCCCAGGGGGCTTCAGTGTTTACGGGTGTTTCGGGGCGAGGGCTGTCTTGCTCTTGCATGGCGGGGCTCAGAATTCAAAAGGCTTGAGGTTGTAGGCAGTATGCCAGTAGACCACTTCCCCCTCTTCGCTCAGGTCTATCTTGATCAAACCGCCTCGGCAAGGCCCGCCGGCACAAGCACCCGTGTCGGGCGCATAAGTGGCGCCATGGGTGGCACACATCAGCCAGCGGCCGGTGTCGTCAAAGAAGCGATTGGGTTGATAGTCCATTTCCATGGCGATGTGGCTGCAGCGGTTCAGATAGGCATGCACCTGCCCCTGAAAACGAATCGCAAAGGCGCGGCAGGTCTGGCCACCATAGACCACATCAAAAGGCACAGCCAGACCCGCGTTTTGCAAATCTCGGCTGTTGCACAGGGCAATACGCTCGCTCATGTTCGACGCCTCAGGCTTTGGCCAGCAACCAGTCGTGCAGTTCGCGCACAGAATGCGCGATGTGCAAAGGCTTCAGGGCATGGAAGGCCTCGGGCTCATGCGCCCCGTAGCTCACGGCAACGCTGGCGCAGCCCGCATTCACAGCCATTTGCAAGTCATGCGTGGTGTCCCCGATCATCAGGGCACGCTCGGGCTCAACCCCAAACTCCCTCATCAGTTCGTGCAGCATCAGGGGACTGGGCTTGCCAGCGGTCTCATCCGCAGTGCGCGAACCATCAAAGACGTGACGCAGCTCCACGGCGTGCAATGCCTCATCCAGACCGACACGGCTTTTGCCCGTCGCCACCGCGAGCCAGTGGTGACGCGCCTTGAGTTCGGACAGCAGGGGCAGCACACCTTCAAACAGACTGATGTCGTGCTGGTGAGCGAAGTAATGGTGCCGGTAACGCTCGCCCAGCAAGGCATGTTTCTCACGCGGCACATCGGGCGCGGCATGGGCCAGCGCTGGAATCAAGGCCATGCCAATCACGTAGGAGGCTTGCTCTCGCGTGGGCACTTTGCCCCCCACATCCTGAACCGCCAGCTGGATGCAGCGGGTGATGATGGCCGTAGAGTCAAACAGGGTGCCATCCCAATCGAAGGCGATCAGGTCAAACTGGCGCGGACGGTGGCTGGACATGGTCAATATGCTCTTGAAGTTCCGTGGGCAACTCGGCCTGCAGCGCCACGCGCTCGGCACTGGCCGGGTGGTTGAACTGTAAACGCCAGGCGTGCAGGAACATGCGCTTGAGGCCCTGTTTTTGCAGCGCCTTGTTCCATTCAAAATCGCCGTACTTGTCGTCGCCCGCGATCGGGTGGCCGTTGCTGGCCAGGTGCACGCGGATCTGGTGGGTACGTCCGGTCTTGATGGTGACTTCGAGCAAGGTGCACCCCAGCAATCGCTGCGCCACCTTGACCAGCGTGATCGAGCGCATGCCATCCGGATCGTCCTGGGTGGTGACCTTGACCCGGCGCTCACCGTCGGCCAGCAAATACTTGTGCAAGGGCTGATCAATCACCTTGAGTTTGGCTGGCCAATCGCCCTGCACCAAGGCCAGGTAAGTCTTGCCGGTTTCGCGCTCGCGGAACTGGTCCTGCAGGATTTTCAGGGCACTGCGCTTTTTGGCCACCAGCAAAATACCACTGGTTTCGCGGTCCAGCCGATGCACCAATTCCAGCAGTTTGGCCTGCGGCCGTGCCTGACGCAGCTGCTCAATCACGCCAAAACTCACGCCCGAGCCGCCATGCACCGCCACGCCAGCGGGTTTATCGATGGCCAGCAGGTGGTCGTCTTCCAAAAGCACAGGGAACTCGCGTGCAGGGGCAGGATGGGCGGCTTTTTCAGCCACTTTGTCGGACACCCGCACTGGCGGCACCCGCACCTCGTCACCCACCGCAACCCGGCTGTCAGCGCTGCAACGCCCCTTGTTGATGCGCACCTCGCCACTGCGAATGATGCGGTAAACGTGGGTTTTGGGCACCCCTTTGAGGTGCCGCATCAGGAAATTGTCCAGGCGCTGCCCGGCAGATTCCTCATCCACCACCAGCCATTTCACGGCCGGCGCAGAAACGACCGTCTTGCCCCCTATAATGTCTTTCACTGGTTTTGGCTGTAAGTGGTTGATTTGAATGGAAATGAATTCCTGAAGAAACAGGAGTTTAGTCCAGCATCCCACCCGCCGCTCCAGAAGGTCGATGCCAGCACCGGCACGACAGGCAGACTGAAGGCCTTTGCCAACAGTGGTCTGTCCTCCCGGTGTATGGGCCGACGTCATGAAACACTGAATACGGAATACCCACATTCAGCAGCCTCAAAGCCCCAGGGCGCGGCGCTGCTGAACGGATCAAAGCGAGATGGTTGTACTGTTCGTCCAAGTGCTGAGCTGGTTGCAGCGGGTGATCGCACCCGTGCAAACGCCTGCGCCTGCGCGAACCGAACTCGTCCTGGACACTGCAGAGCGTCTGCAGCAGTGGACGCAAACACCCAAGCCTCTGACCTCGCCCCATCCACGCGCCCTGAACCCGCTGCCCGAGCCTGTGCTCGGCTAAGCGCACGTTCGCTCTGGCAATTCCTTTCGTTTCTGACGTTAACCCGGCATCCGTGACCCCTTGAGGGTCGGTTAACAAGAAGAAGGAACGCATCATGAAACGGATGCTGATCAATGCCACACAGGCCGAAGAACGCCGCCTGGCCATCGTCGATGGACAAAAACTCCTCGACTACGAAATCGAAATCGAAGGGCGCGAACAGCGCAAGGGCAATATCTACAAAGCGGTTGTGACCCGCGTCGAGCCTTCGCTCGAAGCCTGCTTTGTGGACTACGGCGAAGACCGCCACGGCTTTTTGCCCTTCAAGGAAATCTCTCGCCAGTATTTTGCCGAAGGCGTCTCGCCCAGCCAGGCCCGCATCCAGGACGTGATCAAGGAAGGCCAGGAACTGCTGGTCCAGGTTGAAAAAGAAGAACGCGGCAACAAGGGCGCCGCCCTGACCACCTTCATCTCTCTGGCTGGCCGTTATGTGGTGCTGATGCCCAACAACCCGCGTGGCGGTGGCGTGAGCCGCCGCATCGAGGGCGATGACCGCGCCGAACTCAAAGAGGCGATGGACCAGCTCGAGTACCCCAAGGGCATGTCCATCATCGCGCGCACCGCCGGCATTGGCCGCAGTGCCCCCGAACTGCAGTGGGACCTGAACTACCTGCTGAAATTGTGGACCGCCATCGACGGCGCCGCCAAATCCGGCAAGGGCGCCTTCCTGATTTATCAGGAATCCAGTCTGGTCATCCGCGCCATCCGCGACTACTTCAACAATGACATCGGCGACGTCCTGATCGACACCGACGACATCTACGAACAGGCTCAGCAGTTCATGAGCCACGTGATGCCCGAGTACGCCGCCCGCGTCAAACGCTACCGCGACGACGCACCGCTGTTCTCGCGCTTCCAGATCGAGCACCAGATCGAGTCGGCCTACGCCCGCACGGTGCAGCTGCCCTCGGGCGGCGCCATCGTGATCGACCACACCGAAGCCCTGGTGTCGGTGGACGTGAACTCGGCCCGCGCCATCAAGGGCGGCGACATCGAGGAAACCGCCACCCGCACCAACCTGGAAGCCGCCGACGAAGTGGCCCGCCAGATGCGTCTGCGCGACCTGGGTGGCCTGATCGTGATCGACTTCATCGACATGGAGGAAAGCAAGAACCGCCGCGAAGTGGAAAACCGCCTGCGCGACGCGCTGCGCCAGGACCGTGCCCGCGTGCAGTTCGGCGCCATCAGCAAGTTTGGCCTGCTGGAGATGAGCCGCCAGCGCCTCAAGCCTGCGCTGAGTGAAGGTGCCTCCATCCCCTGCCCGCGTTGCGGCGGCTCTGGCCACATCCGCGACACGGAAAGCTCTGCACTCCAAATTTTGCGCATCATCCAGGAAGAGTCCATGAAGGACAACACCGCCGCCGTGCACTCACAAGTGCCGGTGGAAGTGGCTTCTTTCCTGCTCAACGAAAAGCGCCCCGAGATCGCCAAGATCGAACTCAAGCAACGCATCAGCGTCTTGCTGGTGCCCAACCGTTCGCTGGAAACGCCGCACTACAAGGTCGAGCGTCTCAAGCACGATGACCCGCGTCTGGACCGCATCGAAGCCAGCTACAAGATGGCCGAAGAAGTCGAAGACCCGACCACGGTGACCCGCCGCTCGCAAGAACCTACCAACAAGCAGACCCCGGTCATCAAAGGCGTGCTGCCCGATGCACCGGCGCCTGCTGTGCCCCCCAAGGCCGAGGTCACGCCTGCCGCCAAAGCAGCAAAACCTGTTGCAGCCGCTGCTGCCGCACCCGCCACGGGCGGTGGTTTCTTTGCCTGGTTGAAATCCCTGTTCACCGGTGCCGCCGAAGAAACCAAGCCCGCTGCACAAACGACCAAAAAAGAAGAAAAGAGCCGCGAAGGCCGTGGCGGTGACCGCAACCGCCGAGGTGGCCGCCGTGGTGAAGGTCGTAGTGAAGGCCGTGGCGAGCGCACCGAACGCGCCGATGGCCAGGAACGCAACGGTCGCCGCAACGCAGCTGGCGCAGAGGGCGAGAGCCGCCAGGAACGCGCACCTCGCGGCGAGCGAGGCGATCGCCCGCAACGCGAGCGCCGCAACGAGCCGCGCCAGGACACCGTGAACGCTGTTGCCCCTGTCGAGCAGGGCGCCGAAGGCGAAACCCGCACCGAACGTGCACCGCGTCGTGAACGTAGCGAACGTGGCGAGGGTCGTCGTGAACGCGGTGAACGCCGCAACGATCGCGGCGCCGAAGCCAGCGCACAAGCGCGCAACGAGTCCATGGACGCCGTCAGCGCTGATACTCCCAACACGGCAGAGTCCGCCGAAGCGCAAGCACCGGCCCAGGGCGAGCGCCGCGAGCGTCGTGGTCGCGACCGTTATGGCCGTGAACGTCGCGAGCGTCAGACCGAAGGCCGCAACGAGTCCACGGACACCGTCAGCCAAGAAGCCCCAGTGCAGACCGCTGAGGCATCCGAGGGCGCACCCCGCTCTTCCTACTTTGACGCTTTTGCAGCGCCTGCAGCAGCCCCAGCGACTGCAGCTGCCGATGCGCCTGCTGCTGTCTCCAGCGCCGAAGCTTCAGCGCCCGTCACGTCTGCAGAGCCTGCAGCGTCGGCAGCCCCAAGTGAAAGCCGCGCCCTGCCCAAAGTGGCCAGCTACACGCTGCCCACCGAAGAGCTGTTGGCCGTGGCTTCGCAAAGCGGGCTGCAATGGGTCAACTCGGACGCCGACAAGGTTGCAGCCGTGCAAGCCGCCATTGCCGCAGAACCCAAGCCTATTCATGTGCCACGCGAGCGTGCGCCTGTGGTGGTGCTCGACGAAGGTCCGCTGGTCCTGGTGGAAACACGCAAGGACCTGAGCGAGATGAAACTGCCGTTCTAAGCACAGCTGAGCAGACAAAAAATAACCGGGCTCTGCCCGGTTATTTTTTTGTAGCTGCGGACATGCGTGCTGCCCTGGACCAGCTTAATCACATCGCCTGCGCTGCAGCCTTCCATGCGGCCATGGCAGCCTCCTGATCGCCCCGGTGCTCGGCCATCTCGGCCAATCGCTGCCAGGCCCGTGCCTTCAGTGGCGCTGGCAACTGCGCCACCGCACTTTGCAAATGGGTTTGCGCCTTGCCCCACAGCTGATGGTGAAGACACAACATGCCCACCACGTATTGCAAGGCGGCATGCCGGGGTTGCGCGCGCTGCGCCGTCTCCAGCTTGGCCAGCCACTCGCGTGTGTCTGCCGCAGCACCCGCCGTCAGGGCGCGCTCCAGACTCAAGGCCAGCTGCACTGACTGCGCAGGCAAATCGCGTGAAGGGTTTTGCGCCCAGGCAAACCAGACGGTCTCCAGCCACTGCCGCGCCACAGCCGCATCACCACCCAAGGCCAGCCAACGGTCGGCACAAGCCACCACCAGTTCGGTGCGTTGGCGCTCTGCCGAACCCAGCTTGCGCCAGATGGCGGCCACAGCCTGAGGCTCGTGCACACGCTGCAACCAGTCCTGCACCAAGCTGCGCACCAGGCTGCTCGCCACATCCGCTGAAAACGCTTTGTGCTTGACCAACAAAAGCGCTGTGTCCAGGGCCTTGCCGGTCTGGCCAGCCAAACGCGCCGCCTTCAGGCGCATGCGCAAGGCCACCACACGTCTTGCCAGCGCGCTGGGCATGGCCTCCAGGCGCTGCAGGCTGCCCTCGGCATCGCGGTCATTGAGCGCCCAGCGAGCTGCGCGCAAATCCACACCCTCTTGCAAGGCCTGGCGCAAGGCGGGTGCGGCCTGGTCAATGGCGTGTTGAGCGGCCTGCGCATGCTGCTCACGCGCGGCGCGGTCCTGCAAGGCGTGGGCCGCATCGGCAGCCGTCAAATGCGCCAGTGTGCGCAGGGCAGACGCATGGCTCAGGCGCGCATCTTCCTCTCGCTGGTAGGCGGCTTCTTTTTCGACAGCCAGCTCGGCCGCTTTGCGTGAGCGCACATAGCGCCCAGCCATGAAATGGGTCAAGGCATCGAGCAGCGCACCGTAGGCCGCACGCTCCTTTTGCTGCTGGCGCCACTGCTTGGCTTGCTTGGGCATGGCCAGCAAAGCCAGCACCGCACGCTGCACCACCGCCCACACCAGCAACAACAGCGCCAGGCCCAACAGCACCAGATTGAGAGACACATCCACCCTGTAGGGCGGCCAATAAAGCGTGACGGTCCCGATGTTGTGTCCGACCAGCCACGCCCCCCCGACTGCCAGGGCAAACAAGGACATGAACCACAAAGCTGCGCGCATGCTGATCACCTGCCTGTGGCCAGGGCGTTCACTGCCACCATGGCAGCATCGAGTCGGGGCAACTCTGTGGTGGACAGCATTTGCTGCACTTGCTCGAGCAGTTGCAGCAACTGTGTCGACTTGGCGTGCTCAGGGTCTGCAAAACGCTTGACCGACTGGAACACGGCACTCAGATCCTTGCGCGCCGCCGGGTACTGGTGCGACAACACGCCCAAGCGCGCATTGAGCAGCTTGAGCTTGAGGTTTTCCTTGAGAAAGTAGCCCTGCTCCGGCGACATGAGCATGGCCTCGGGTGTATCCACCCGGCGTACACGGACCAGGGATTTGAATTCATCCAGCACGCGCGCACCCCACTGCCCCAGCCAGTCGCCGGGCGTGCCCGCCTTTTCGGGGGCTGCCGCAGGTGCAGACGCCGCCTGGACATTCAACCCCCAGATGGGCAAGCCATCGACCATCCCCACCGCCTCATCCAGTCGCAGCAAGAGGCCGGGCAAATCCAGACCATTGAAGTCTTGCAGGCGTTGCAGGTCTTTCTCGATGCCACGCGCCAGAGGTGCCAGCCGGGGCTGTGTGGAGCGTTTGATCCGCAGCTGTGCCGTTTTGAGCGCCGACACCAGCGGCTCGGCATTGCCCGTCATGTCGGCTTGCTGCTGAGCCAGCCGGAGGGAGGACTCGATGTCGAGCACCAGATTTTCATCACGGGAGCGGGACAGGGATTGCATCAGCTCTTCGACCTGGGTGCGCTGCAGGCCCACCTCGGCCAGCTTGCCCTCCACCTGCGCCAGACGGGCCGTGTTGTCCTTGACGGTTTCCTGCGCCTGCTTGGCCCAAGCCTTGGCTTCGACCGACTGCTGGCCCGCATCGGCACTTTGGCGTGCCAGCTGCTCCTGAATGCGGCTGAGTTTTTGCCACAGCAAACCCGAGCCTGCCACACCCGCCAATGCCACCAGCCAAAGCAGCCCCACAGCCAGGCCGTGCCCCTTGGAAGAAGGCGCCACAGGAGAGGCCGGCGTGGTCGCGCTGGCTACGGTTTCGTTGTCTGCTGCACTCATGTCAGGCATTCTATCGAGTCTCCCCATTGCGAAAGTTCGGCGGGCATCAACTGCACCCGCCCCCAGCCCAGTTCAGCAACTTGCGCTGCTATGCGTGGGTGGGTCGCCAAGGCGCGGCCTTGCGCCCAGGGCCAGTCCGGGCAGGCCTTGGCCAGCTCCCGCGCCGCCTGCGAGCTGCTGAACAGCCACCAGCTCCCGGCCTGAAACCATTGGCGAGCTTGCGCCCACTGTAAAGCGGAGTGTCTTGGCGCCTGGCGCACATAGGCTGCGCAGGCATGCACCTGTGCGCCCGCAGCTTGCAACTGGTGGGCCAACCAGTCGCGGCCCTGTATTTGCGTCTGCTCATCGGCGCCACGCACAATCAGGACGCATTGCCCTGCGCGCACGCCAGGACCCGCCAGGGTCCACAAAGCTTCGGAATCCCATCGCTCGCTGCCTGCAGGCGGCGAGACAATGTCTTGCCCCGGCCAACCAGCCTTCAACAAAGCAGCCACAGTGCCAGGCCCCGTAGCCCAGGCTTGCTGGCCAGGCCTGGGCTGCACATGGGTTTGCTGCATGAAATAGTGCACCGCATTGGCACTGACAAACATGACCGCATCAAGAGACGGCCACAGCGCACACACGGGCTGCAAGGCTGCAGGGTCCGGCAAGGGCGCAATATCCAGCAAGGCAAAAGCATCCGCCTGCAACCCCAGGGCACGCAGCCCCTGCAGCCAAGGCTGTGCCTGCCCCGCAGGGCGGGTGACAATCACATGGGGTTGGGACAGCGCACCCATGTGGACAGACGACTCAGGCCGCGCCCTGGGCCTGCAGCTCACGCGCCACGGCCAGGCCCATGGCCTCGGCCGTCACCAGATCGGTGCAGGGCGCCTGCATGGCGGCACGCAACAAGCGCCCCGGCTGCTGTGGGTCACCCCAGGCCGCATGCAAGCTCAACTGATCGCCGTCGAGCACGGCATGCGCTGCCAAAGGCATGGAGCAGCTGCCGCCCATGGCCCGACTCACCGCACGCTCGGCCGCCACACGCAGCCAGGTCGGCATGTGCACCAGCGGGGCCAGCAAGGCCTTGAGGTCAGCGCGATCGCTGCGGATTTCGATGCCCAGCGCGCCTTGTCCGGCGGCGGGCAGCATCTGCTCAACATCAAAAACATGGCGAATGCGCGAGGCCAGTTCCAGGCGTTTGAGGCCCGCTGCCGCCAGCACAATGCCCGCGTATTGCCCCTCGTCGAGCTTGCGCAAACGGGTATCGAGGTTGCCCCGCAGGGGTTCAATCTTCAAATCGGAGCGCAGCGCCTGCAACAAAACGGTGCGGCGCAGGCTGGACGTCCCCACCACCGCGCCTTGCGGCAAGTCTTCAAGCCGCGCGCAGGTGGAGGACACCCAGGCATCACGCGGGTCTTCGCGCTCCATCACGCAAGCCAGCTCAAAACCAGCTGGCAACTCCATGGGCACATCCTTGAGCGAGTGCACCGCAATGTCGGCACGCCCCTCTTGCAGCGCCACTTCCAGCTCTTTCACAAACAGGCCCTTGCCGCCCACCTTGGACAAGCTGCGGTCCAGGATCTGGTCACCTTGCGTGGTCATGCCCAGCAGGCTGACTTGCGCGCCTTGCGTCTGCAACAAGGCCTGCACATGCTCGGCCTGCCACAGGGCCAGGCGGCTTTCACGGGTAGCGATGACGATAGAGGGAGTGGAGCTCATGAACGGTGCCGATGCTTTCGAAAAAATTCAGGGGGCCTTAAAAAGAAATCAATTGGTAATTTTGACGCCCCGTGCGATGCTAGCATGAGCCTCAGACAAGCTGGCACAGGCCTTGCTGCAGTCTGCTCAACCGCCCCAAACGCTTGCGGCGTCCTCCAGGAATCACCATGAAACAGGTCCCCTCCGCACCGGCCACCCAACCCTCCAAGGCCGCCCCTGCCAACAAAGCCAGCACCCGCAGCCGTGAGCGCGACAACGAAAAACCCTTGGTCGAAGACATTCGCCTGCTGGGCCGCATCCTGGGCGACGTGATTCGCGAACAAGAAGGCAACGAAGCCTTCGAGCTGATTGAGCAAATTCGCAAGCTGTCGGTGGCTTTCCGCCGCGATGCCGATCACGAAGCGGACAAGGCCCTGAAAAAACTGCTCAAAGGTCTGCCCGGCGACCGCGCCGTGAGCGTGATTCGCGCCTTCACCTATTTCTCGCACCTGGCCAACCTGGCCGAAGACCGCCACCACATCCGTCGCCGCACCGTGCACGAACGTGCAGGCAACACCCAGGAAGGCAGCATTGACGTGGCCCTGCAACGCCTGCGCTGGGCGGGCATCACGCCGCGCCAGATCTCGGCCACACTGGCGCGCAGCTATGTCTCGCCCGTGCTCACGGCGCACCCCACGGAGGTGCAACGCAAAAGCATTCTGGACGCCGAGCGCGACATCGCCAACTTGCTGACCGAGCGCGACGACATCAAAATCCGCGCCGCCGCCTTTCCGCAAGCGCGCGATGCGCTCACCCCAAAACAGCTGGCCGAGAACGAAGAACACATCCGCGCCCGCGTGCTGCAGCTGTGGCAAACCCGTCTGCTGCGCTTTAGCAAACTCACCGTGGCCGACGAGATCGAGAACGCCCTGTCCTACTACGAAGCCACCTTCCTGCGCGAAATTCCCAAACTCTATGCCGAGCTCGAAAGCAGCCTGGAAGGCCAAAACGTGGCCAGCTTCTTCCGTATGGGCCAATGGATTGGCGGCGACCGCGACGGCAACCCCAACGTCACCGCTCCCACGCTGGAGCTGGCTCTGGTTCGGCAAAGCGACATGGCCCTGCGCCACTACCTGACCGAGGTGCACTACCTTGGCGGCGAGCTCTCGCTGTCGGCCATGCTGGTGGACTTCGCCCCCGACATGGTGGCCCTGGCCGAGCGCTCGCCCGACACCAACGCCCACCGCATGGACGAGCCCTACCGCCGCGCACTTACGGGCATCTACGCCCGCCTGGCCGCGACCCTCAAGGCCCTGAGCGGTGGCGAGGCTGCACGCCACGCCGTGGCACCGCAAAACCCCTACGCCAGCGCTCAGGAATTTCTGGCCGATCTGCGCGTGATCGACCACAGCCTGCGCAGCCACAAGGCCGACGCCCTGGCCAACCAGCGCCTGCGCCCCTTGATGCGCGCCGTGGAAGTGTTCGGCTTTCACCTGGCCACAGTGGACCTGCGCCAAAGCTCGGACAAACATGAAGAAGTGGTGGCCGAACTGCTGGCCACTGCCCGCATTGAAGCCGACTACAGCCAGCTGGACGAAACCGTCAAACAGGCCCTGCTGGCGGGCTTGCTCAACGATGCGCGCCCCCTGCGCGTGCCCGGCGCCAACTACAGCGAACACACCCGCAGCGAACTGGCGATTTTTGAGACCGCCCTGCGCATGCGCCAGACCTATGGCGCCGACGCCATTCGCCACTACATCATCAGCCACACCGAAACCGTCAGCGACTTGCTCGAAGTGCTGCTGCTGCAAAAGGAAGTCGGGCTCATGCAAGGCACCCTCGACAGCCAGGCCCGCAACGACCTGATCGTGGTGCCCCTGTTTGAAACCATTGAAGACCTGCGCAACGCCGCGCCCATCATGCGCGACTTCTACGCGCTGCCTGGTGTGGCCGCGCTCATTCAGCGCTCGGGTGGCGAGCAGGACATCATGCTCGGCTACAGCGACAGCAACAAGGACGGCGGCATCTTCACCAGCAGCTGGGAGCTGTACCGCGCCGAAATCGCTTTGGTGGAACTGTTTGACAAGCTCGAGCAAAGCCACGGCATCCAGTTGCGCCTTTTCCATGGTCGCGGCGGCACCGTGGGCCGTGGCGGCGGCCCCAGCTACCAGGCCATCCTGGCGCAACCTCCGGGCACGGTGCGCGGTCAGATCCGCCTGACCGAGCAAGGCGAAGTCATCGGCTCCAAATACGCCAACCCCGAAATCGGGCGCCGCAACCTGGAAACCCTGGTTGCTGCAACGCTGGAAGCCACCCTGCTGCAACCCACCAAGCCCGCCACACGCGCCTTCCTGGATGCGGCCGATGAACTGTCCGAATCCAGCATGCGCGCCTACCGCCAGCTGGTGTACGAAACACCGGGCTTTACCGATTACTTTTTCAGCGCCACCCCCCTGCGCGAACTGGCCGAACTCAACATCGGCTCGCGCCCGGCCTCACGCAAGCCGAGCCAGCGCATCGAAGACCTGCGGGCCATCCCATGGGGCTTCAGCTGGGGTCAGGCCCGCGTCACGCTGCCGGGCTGGTTTGGCTTTGGCTCGGCCATCGAAGGCTTCCTCAACCAGCAAGGCCCCAGCCAACGTAAGGCAGCCCTGGCCCTGCTGCAAAAAATGTACCGCCAATGGCCATTCTTCCGCACCCTGTTGTCCAACATGGACATGGTGCTGGCCAAAAGCGACCTGGCCCTGGCCTCGCGCTATGCAGAGCTGGTGAGCGACAGCAAGTTGCGCAAGAAAATCTTCACGGCCATCGAAGCCGAATGGCACCGCACCGCTCACGCCCTGGCGCAGATCACCGGCGAGAAAAACCGCCTGATCGCCAACCCGGCCCTGGCTCGGTCGATTCGACACCGCTTCCCCTACATCGACCCGTTGCACCACCTGCAGGTGGAGCTGATCCGCCGCTACCGCGAAGGCAAGGCCGACGAACGGGTGCAACGCGGCATCCACATCAGCATCAACGGCATCGCAGCGGGGCTGCGCAACACGGGTTGAGTGTTCAGCCCTGCCAGCCTCGCCCACCTGGGTGAGGCTACAGGTGCCGGGGGTCATTGGTCCTGGTCGCCAAGCGCCTGGCATGGCCCCTCGCCGCTGGCGTGATCCCGAAAATCGCTGGTCCAGGACGCCTGTTTCAAGTCGATGACGATGCGCTCGTTGTCGATGGCCGTGAGCACCAGGCCGTCGTGATTCGCATTGAAGCTATAGGGCTTCAAGCCGTCTATGTAGAGGGCTTGCACCCTGTCGCCCTGCAATTGCATTTGCACATGGCGCACCCAGATGCTGCGCGCAGGCAGGTAAAACACCTGACACACCAGGTCCACCTTGCTCGTCTCAGCCTGGGCCGGCAACCCCCACGCGCCAAGCCCCAACACCGCCAGCAAAACCCTTGTCAACACCCATTTGATGTTCATATTGCCCTCTGAATTTGCACGTGTGGCCACACCATACAACACGTGGGCCAACACCTCACAGGCCATGGTTTTACCCGCCCAGGCTGAAGGCTGCTGGCCGCAGACACCAACCCGGGCGGGGCCTGAAAGGGAAGCCCGATAAAATCGGGGCACTATGACGAACCAACTCGACAAAAAATCCCAAGCCTGGTCTGCGCTCTTTTCCGAACCGATGAGCGAGTTGGTCAAGCGCTACACCGCCAGCGTGTTCTTTGACAAGCGCCTGTGGCAGGCCGACATCCAGGGCTCGCTGGCCCACGCCGACATGCTGGCCGCGCAGGGCATCATTTCAAACGCCGATCTGGCCGACATCCAGCGCGGCATGGCGCAGATCACACAAGAGATCGAATCCGGGGCCTTTGAGTGGAAGCTGGACCTCGAAGACGTGCACCTGAACATCGAAGCCCGCCTGACCCAGCTGGTGGGCGACGCGGGCAAGCGCCTGCACACCGGCCGCAGCCGCAACGACCAGGTCGCCACCGATGTGCGCCTGTGGCTGCGCGGCGAGACCGACCTGATCATCGACCTGCTGAACGACCTGCAAAAGTCGCTGGTCGATGTGGCCGAGCAGAACGTGGAAGTGATCCTGCCCGGCTTCACCCACCTGCAAGTCGCCCAGCCCGTGAGCTTTGCGCACCACCTGCTGGCCTATGTGGAAATGTTTGCCCGCGACGCTGAGCGTTTTGCCGACGTGCGCCGCCGCACCAACCGCCTGCCGCTGGGCAGCGCCGCGCTGGCGGGCACCACCTACCCGCTCGACCGCGAACGCGTGGCCCGCACGCTGGGCATGGTGGACGACAAGGGCCAGCCGCAGGTCAGCCAGAACAGCCTGGACGGCGTGAGCGACCGCGACTTCGCCATCGAGTTCACCGCAGCTGCCAGCCTGTGCATGGTGCACATCAGCCGCATGTCGGAAGAACTGATCCTGTGGATGAGCCAGAACTTCGGCTTTGTGAAGATCGCCGACCGCTTTACGACCGGCTCGTCCATCATGCCTCAGAAGAAGAACCCCGACGTGCCCGAACTCGCACGCGGCAAGACCGGCCGCGTGGTTGGCCACCTGATGGGCCTGATCACTCTGATGAAGGGCCAGCCCCTGGCCTACAACAAGGACAACCAAGAAGACAAGGAGCCGCTGTTCGACACGGTCGACACGCTCAAAGACACCCTGCGCATCTTCTGCGAAATGGTGGGCGGCCAGGTGAACCCGGCCACCGGCGCCAAGGAGGGCGGCATCACCGTCAATGCCCAGGCCATGGAAGACGCTGCCAAGAAAGGCTACGCCACCGCCACCGACCTGGCCGACTACCTGGTGAAAAAGGGTCTGCCTTTCCGCGATGCGCACGAGACCGTGGCTCACGCCGTCAAGGCCGCCACCAGCCACAACTGCGACCTCTCGGAGTTGCCGCTGGAGGTGCTGCAAGGCTTTCACCCCGCCATTGAAAAAGACGTTTACCACTGCCTGAGCCTGCGCGGTTCGCTCGAAGCGCGCAACACGCTGGGCGGCACCGCGCCCGCACAGGTCAAGGCGCAGATCGCGCGTCACCGCAGCCGACTGCAATAAAAAGGAACACACCATGGGCGCTCAATGGAAAGCCAAAGGCAAGGCACAAGCCGCCGACGCACGAGGCAAGCTCTTTGGCCGCCTGGCCAAAGACTTGATGATGGCCGCACGCAATGGTGCCGACCCGGCCGCCAATTCGCGCCTGCGCATGGTGCTGGAGCAGGCCCGCAAGGTATCGATGCCGAAGGACACTGTGGACCGCGCCATCAAAAAAGGCGCTGGCCTGACGGGCGAAGCCGTCAACTTTGACCGCGTCATGTACGAAGGCTTTGGCCCGCACCGCGTGCCGGTCATGATCGAATGCCTGACCGACAACGTCAACCGCACCGCCTCGGACATGCGCGTCATTTTCCGCAAGGGCCAGCAGGGCACCTCGGGCTCGGTGTCATGGGACTTTGATCATGTGGGCATGATCGAAGCTGAACCCACCAGCGCCGACGCTGACCCCGACATGGCCGCCATCGAAGCCGGTGCGCAAGACCTGGAGCCTGGCGACGAAGGCACGACCGTATTCATCACCGACCCGGCCGATCTGGACCTGGTCAGCCGCGCCCTGCCCGCCCAGGGCTTCAATGTGCTGTCGGCCAAGTTGGGCTACAAGCCCAAGAACCCGATCGACCCGACCAGCCTGGGCGCCGAAGCCATGGGCGAAGTCGAGGATTTTTTGGCCACTGTGGACGAATGCGACGACGTGCAAAACGTCTTTGTCGGCCTGGCGGGCTAAGCCGCCGCTGCCAACGACCACCCGCACACCTGTACAAACGGGCTTGCCCCAGACCACCCAATCAGCCTGACACGATGGACACACTCACCGCCCCCGCCAACGGCCTGCCCTGGACCCAGTCGCTGCACACCGGTGACGATCGCATGGACGAAACGCACAAAGAGTTCACCGACATGCTCAACGAGATTC